>JAUNOG010000102.1:3559-3845 GCA_030531185.1 Ruminococcus sp. | reverse complement strand
TAATTGTATTTGTCACAAAAGATACTGTTACAATATGAGCTAATGCGGTTATTGCAAGAACCAATAAATGAAGATTAAATTTTCTGAAAATACCGGGAATTTTCTTTAATTTTGATTTAAAATACGAAAGGAACTTGATAAACCATGTTTCTTTTCTGAATAAAAAAGCCAAAGGAATACAAATAATTGAGATTATCACCAAAGCCGTAATAACGTAGGCGTACCAGCTGGATCTCATCACTGAGATACCAAGACCAAGTGTTGAATAAGTACAATAACTAAGTAA
>JAUNOG010000102.1:0-3549 GCA_030531185.1 Ruminococcus sp. | reverse complement strand
AAACTGTTCATATGGAGTAAATGAAGTTGTTAATTCATATCCGCCGATTTGATTAAGCGCCGACGAATACAAGGTAAAAAATACTATTAATGTCGCCAACATTGACAATCCCCAAATAAACATTTTCTTTATTTGCTTTCTAAATAACATTATTAAACAAATACATGCAGTACATATTCCGGCTGCAGCAATAAAAAGATATTCTGTCATAAATCCAACAAATGCAGTAATCAGAACAGGCGGCAGCAATTTTTTTAAGCTTTTATCCGGATATTCTATGTATTTTAATTGAAAATACATATGCATAGTAATAAGCATTGCAAGCATAGCATAAATTCTTATAAATATAAAAGTACTCACGGAACCTATACCGAAAGCATATAATCCGCACACAACCAAAGGTATGTATATATTCTTATTTTTTAATACTAACAAACAAAGTTTATATAGAAAAATTTGTGTTACTATTAAAAAAATGCAATTAAGAATGTATCCATAGATAAATGAAAACCGATCAGGAAATAAAGATGAGATTGTATGAATCAAACAATAATATAAAGGCGGATGATTGTCAAGAGTTTGATTGTAAATAACGGAACCATATGAAAAACGTTCATCCTGCTGAACTGTCAAATAATCTTTAAAAACTTTTCCCGAAATCCATTTATTATTATTGTCATAGGCTTCCTCAGTATATGCTTCATGAGTTACGATAGAATTTGCAATTCCCGATTTCATATGAATAAACGGCTTATAATAACTGTTAGCCAATCCGTAACTCCACACCTCGTCAGAATGGTAACCCTCTTTCTTATACACAAAGGTAAATGTTGTGTATATAATCTGAACAATGATTATCAACGCAAGAATTGCATAGGCTGTTATTCTCTGCTTTTTTGTGTACTCCTTCATAACTACTCCTTCACCTTAAACCCTTCGACCATATAATAGACCTTAACGTCGCACAGCACGTCCGCCAGTATTCCTTCGGGGACGTATTCCTCGGAAAACACCTTTCCGTCTATCCTTATCGTGCTCAGAATTCCCGCCTTGTCATAAGGCAGGAGTATCTTGCATCTGATGCTTGACTGCGCAAGCGAATTCTGTATTGCCGCCAGCAGGCTGTCAATTCCCGTGCCGTTTTTGGCGGACATCTTGACTGCGTTATCCTCGTCTGCTATCTCAAGACTGTCCGCATAGGGTACCTTATCGCACTTGTTCAGCACCGTGACCACGGGTATCCCCTCGCAGCCAAGCTCGTTAAGCAGCTCCAGCGTTACTCTTGCCTGTTCGCCGCAGTCCTCCGCCGACGCGTCGCAGACGTGGATAATCACGTCCGCATTTGCCGCCTCCTCCAGGGTGGACTTGAAAGCCTCCACAAGATGATGAGGCAGACGTCTTATAAGTCCGACCGTATCAACAAGCATTACCGAACGTCCGTCGGGCAGTTCTATCGAACGGGACGTAGTTTCAAGCGTTGCGAAAAGCTTGTTTTCCGCAAGCACCCCCGCCTGCGTAAGCGTATTGAGCAGGGTGGACTTCCCCACGTTTGTGTAGCCCACTATCGCCGCCACAAGCACGCCGTCCTTTTTGCGTCTCGCCCTCATCAGACCTCTGCGTTTTTCGATCTGTTTAAGCTCTTCGGAGAGACTTGCTATTCTGGCGCGGATATGCCGCCTGTCCGTTTCCAGCTTTGTTTCTCCAGGACCTCTCGTGCCTATTCCTCCGCCCTGTCTGGACAGATTTACGCCCATACCCGCAAGCCTCGGAAGTCTGTACTTATACTGCGCTATCTCTACCTGAAGTCTGCCCTCGCGGGTAGTCGCTCTCTGAGCGAAAATATCGAGGATAAGCATAGTCCTGTCAATGGTGTGTACCTTGCAGACCTCCTCGATATTTCTTATCTGCGTGGCGGTAAGCTCGCAGTCGAAGATTATCTGGTCAATGTCCTCGTTTTCGCAGAGGACTGCCATTTCCTCAAGTCTGCCGCCTCCGATACAGGTCGCGGCATCGTAAGCGGGTCTTTTCTGAGTTACGCGGCAGACGACCTCGCCTCCCGCCGTGTCGGTAAGCTCCGCAAGCTCGTCGAGGGACATATTTACGTCGTATTCCCCCACATCAACCGCACAGAGCATTATTCTGGGTTTCTTCATTGTGTTATCAAAAATTTCAGCCATTGTTAAATTCCTCCCGATATTATATTTTTCTCTATCGGTGACAGGCTATCCGTTCCGCAGGCATAAAAAAACACACCCAAAGGTGCGCATAAAGCATACTTTTGGTCAGGACGGCTCAGACGCGGTGAAAACGCCTTGCCCGATATTCACTTAAAGTAATTTCACCGTTATTCTGATAATCATTTTATATCGCCCCTTTCCAAGTAATGAACAAAGTATAGCATACAAATCGGTATTTGTCAAGATATTTTTCCACAATTTGAATATTAATGAATTTTCAGTCAACAATAATGCCAAAGGACTTATGAGCCGATAACATAAGCCGAAAGGCGATACGCCTAAAAATAACACTATCGGGGAAAGGCAACGAAAATGAGTAACTTTTTGAAAAATTCCACACTTGGCAGAAAACTGGGTCCAAAGGGGCTCTACATCACATTGGGAGCTTGCCTTATCGCTCTTGGCGGAGCGGGAGTTGCAGCTTACAATAAGACCGTTTCCGACATTAACGACAGTCTTGTGATCGAACAGCCCGAAGGAGAACAGCAGGCGGACAACAAGAAAACGGACGTTGAAAAAGAAGAAAGCTCCTTGGGAGACGTCTCCTCGTCGCAGGCGGACAATTCCTCCGACAACGCTCTTGACATTCAGACACAGCCGAACGTTATGCCCGTCAACGGAGAGATCCTCAATCCCTTTTCCAACGGCGAGCTTGTCAAGGACGAGACCCTCGGCGTATGGAAGACCCACGACGGCGTTGACATCAAGGCGGACGTGGGAACTCAGGTAAAGGCAATGAACAAAGGCAAGGTCACAAAGGTATGGGAGGACGCTCTCTGGGGCAACTGCATTACCATTGACCACGGCAGCGGAGTTATCGGACATTACTACTCCCTTTCAAAGGCAATGAACGTCACAGAGGGCGACGAGGTAAACGCAGGCGAGGTGATAGGCTCCGTGGGAGATACCGCCGAATGCGAGGCGGCAGAGCTTTCACATCTGCACTTCGGCTTAAAGAAAAACGGCGAATGGATAGACCCTATCGAATTCATCAAAGGCTCGTCCTCAAAATAAGCGTTCTTCATAGCGGACGCTCCTTTTCGGAACCGTCCGTATCCCCCATAAAAAGCAAGCCGTCCGTACACTCGGGCGGCTTGCTTTTCAATTGACAATGGACAATTGACAGTTGACAATTGATGTGCGCCTGCGGCGGGATTTTTTAGCTGCGCTGCGCTTGCTGTTGCGGGGGTGTCATTGGTACGTTGTATAGGCGGATAAAATCCGTTCGTATCGCTCCGTATCTCTCCGCAGAAATTTTCCTTACGAAAAAAATGCGCCGTCGGCGCATACCTTAATTGTCAATTGTCAATTG
>JAUNOG010000009.1 GCA_030531185.1 Ruminococcus sp. | reverse complement strand
AAAGGCGGATCTTTTTCTGTTGTTGAAGAAAAGAATGTTGAGCGGACAAAATAAGCAAAACAACGATCTTCATTTGTCATCAGATTATAAACTTTTTAGCCTTGTTTACAATGCTCCTGTCATTTTCATAGGCAAGCACCTGACCTGCACGATCGATCTCAACCCAGCGTATATCGGCGATCTCCTCCTCCTGAGGGGTGTAGTTGGTATTTTTCGCTTTGCCGATAAAATAAACAACGATCTTCTGAGTGTCCTTTCTCGGTGAGTAGGACACTATTTCACGAAACGTCGTATCCAGATTTACATCAATACCGGTTTCCTCCATAATTTCACGTTTGGCGGTTTCTTCTTCTGTTTCATCACCCTCGACGTGACCCTTGGGGAAAGACCAATGCCCGCTGTTGATGTGCTTGATCAACAGTATTTCTGTGTTGCCGTGATACTTTCTGTACACAATGGCGCCACAGGATTTTTCATGCAGCATTCGTCAAAAATTCCTTTCTGAAAGATATATTAATATAATTATATCATACAAATGACCGTTTGTCTATACCTTTTTGGGAATTTAAATTATTATGCGCAATAAAAAAATCCGCCCTCATCGGACGGATTTTATTTCGGTAATACAGCAGAAGATCAGAGAGTAACCTTATAATCCTCAGAGCCTACGCCGTTTACTGTGTAGTAAGCAACGCCCTCTTCAGGCTTAATGTATACTGTAACAGCCTTTGCAGCCTTCTTGGTCTTTGCCTTGTAGTCTGCCTTGCAAGCGTCTGCAACTGCTGTGATGTCCACATCTTCCTTGCCTGAAAGCTGAAGAATGCAAACGTCCTTAGCAACTGCCTTTTCAACTGCTGCCTTTGTCTTAGTAGCAGTCTTTTTAGCTGCGGTCTTAGCCTTAGTAGCAGTCTGCTTGGTTGCAGTCTTAGCCTTTGCAGCAGTTTCCTTTACTGTCTCAACTGCTGTTTCAGCAGCAGCCTTGACCTCTTCCTTGATTTCTTCTGTCTTTGCGGCAACCTCTGCTGCCTTAACTGTTTTCTTTGTATTAGCCATAATAAAAATCTCCTTTACAGATATTGATTACTTCTTATCGACGATTTCCTTGAGAGCCTTAGCAGCCTTGAACGCGGGAACCTTCTTTGCGGGAACGTGTACAGGCTCCTTAGTAGCGGGATTGATCGACTCCTTAGCCGCTCTGTCTCTTACCTCGAATGAACCGAAGCCCGAGATCGCAACCTTTTCGCCGTTTTCAAGAGAACTTGTGATAGTTTCGATTACAGCATTGAGAGCATTCTCAGCTTCTTTTTTGGTGTAGCCGCCTTTTTCAGAAATAGCGGCTATTAACTCAGCCTTCTTCATTTTTGATTACCTCCGTTTTTATTTTTTGGATATTTGCCTTTTATGAAACATATTATACTCCATAAAATTCTCTTTGTCAAATCAAAACCACGTATTTTCGGGCTTTAATCACAATATTTGTAGACTTACATAAAAATAACGGAAGTTTTGCCTTATTTATTAGCTATTTATCAACATTATTCATACAATATTTATAGGTCGTGATAAAGCCGTATCAGAATAGTTTACCGACCTTAACAAAAATCCCAAATATGCGGGGGTTTGCAGATATGAACGATTAGTTTATTATTATACCATTTATGAAAAAATATTCATAAATGGTATAATATAAAAAGAACCGTCTTTTCAGGACGGTTCGGAAAATTTATTCTGCTGTAAATCAACTTGCCTGTTCACGCTTTGTTTCGGAAATAATTCCGTGCTTTACCCTGTCCTCGACCTCCGAACGCTTAGCGTCGTTGAAACGATCCAGCGTTCCCACAAGATAGCCTGTAATTCTTCTTATACGCTGAAAAGGAACCGCCGCGAAATGATACTCAACGTCCACAAAATCGCCGTCTATACTTAAGTCAATACAGTCGATAGCCTTTCCGGGATACAGCTCGTGCGCTCTTGCCACATACGCCTTGATCTCAGCCTCCGAAAGCTCGCCGTTTTTTACATTTACCTTTATCATTTCACTTACCTCTTTCTGATTATCATTAATAGTCTTTATATTGTACTGTATTAATTATAATATCACAATATGTAGTATTTGTCAAGCGAAAACCAAACGTAATATTATACAATTAACTCACGGGATTTCAATACAAATTGCACAAAGCACCGGAAAAAGTTTCGTTTATTTCTCAATGATTTCGCAGCCGCAGTCGGATATTACGTTCTTCAGCGTTTCAATATATTCCCTTGCAGCGCGGGAAAGGCTCATACGGCTGTTTTCTATCCAGCCCACGAGCATTTTTTCGTCTGTGTCCAGAGGTACGGCGGTTATGCTGGAGCTGTTGATATCGCTGCCCAGAACTCCGCTGGAAATAGTATAGCCGTTAAGTCCGCCAAGAAGATTAAACAGAGTTGCTCTGTCGCTTACGTGTATCTGCTTTTGGTGCAGACGGGTGCTGCATATCTCTTCGGAAAAGTAAAACGAATTGTTCTGCCCCTGCTCGAAGGAAACGAAAGGGTATTCGTCGAGCATATCCAGCGTGACGGATTTTTTATCTGCAAGCGGGTGATTTGCACTAACAAAGACGTGGGGGCTTGCTCTGAAGAGCGGGTGAAAGATCAGATTGCTCTCTTTCAGCAGACGCATTATGACCTTTTCGTTGAAATCGTTGATATAAAGCACTCCGACCTCGCTGTGGAGATTTTTTACATCGTCGATGATCTCCCCCGTTCTGGTCTCGCGCAAAGTAAATTCATAGCTGTCATTATCCAGTTTTGACAGCATACGCACAAACGCCTCCACAGAGAACGCATAGTGCTGTGTGGAAATAGAGCAGAGCTGTTTCATCTTTTTGCGGGAGGAATAACGCTCCTCCAGAAGATTTGCCTGCTCTACGACCTGTCTTGCATAGCTGAGAAATTCCGTACCCTCCGAGGAAAGGGAGATACCTCTGGAGGTGCGGTTGAAAATTTCTATTCCCAGCTCCTTTTCAAGCTCCTTTATGGCGTTTGAGAGACTGGGCTGAGAGATATAAAGCTGTTTTGCTCCCTCGCTTATCGAGCCGTAATTTACCACGGCGATAACGTATTTAAGCTGCTGTAAAGTCATTTATTCCGCTCCTTTCATCGGAGATGTTCCTATACCGTATTTTCGCCTGAGACGTGTAAAAATTCTGTCCGCAGGACTTTTCAGCAAAAGCAGGAAAATTATATTGGACGCAGCGTAGGTAAGGGTAAACCATACCGAGCCTGCGGTCATTGCAAGAAATCGGGAGAGATTAAAAGCGTTATCCGCCCAGATCACGCTCCAGAAGTCCATAAATACCGAGAAAAATCCGCCTGCCAGTCCGCCGAAAATACACAGCAGGACTGTGCTTTTTCTGAGCGGCTTAGAGAGAAGTCCCGCCGCAAAGCCCGTCAATCCCCAAGCGAGCATTTGAAAAGGCGTCCAAATTCCTTGGGAAAAATAGAAATTCGATACAAGGGCGGTGAGCGCTCCCGCCATAAAGCCTTGACCTGCGCCGAGATACATTCCCGTAAGTATTATTACCGCCGAGCAGGGCTTGAACGCAGGTACGGCGGCAAATGCCAGTCTGCCCATTACCGAAAGCGCGGTCATAGCCGCTGTTACGGAAATCTCTCCTGCGGAAAGCTCTTTTTTCTCAAATTTTGCAAAGGCATAACCGCACAGGATAACTACAGCCGACAGTATAAGCCAAGATAAGCTCCGATCCCTGAATACGACCCCTCCGAATATTGCCCCGATAATAAGCAGTACCCACAGGACCGTCCGCTTGAAATTAAGTCTGTTCATCGGTCGGTTTCTCCTTTAATGCTCCGCAAAGCTGCGATACGGTGACGGCGTTTTCCGTATGACCTTGGGAAATTCTTGCCGCCGCCGTAGTGAAAAAGCGGTTGTGCGAAAAAAATTCCTGCGGACTTCCGCCGCCCGTTATCTTGCCGCCGAAAAACATTACACAGCGATCCGAATACTCTGCGGCAAATTCAAGGCTGTGGGAGATCATAAGTATGGATATTCCCGCGTCCCTGAGCTTTAGCAGGACTTCACCTATGCGCTGTGCGCTGTAAGGGTCTAAAGCCTTGACGGGTTCGTCCAGCAGGAGTATTTTCGGCTTGCACAGCAGTACTCTGCACAGTCCGCACAGCTGAGCCTCGCCGCCGCTCAGATCTCTTGGGTGAGTTTCCATAAGGTGCGTAATTCCCAGCGCTTTGGCAGTCTTATCGATGTCGGAGGTATCATAATTCATTGCCCTTACCGCATATTCGCAGTCCTCTTTTACTGAGCCTTTCACAAACAGATCGTAGGGGTTCTGGGGGAGAATTCCTATGCATTCTCTGTGCAGAGAGCCGTTTTTAAAGCTTTTCAGGGACTTGCCGAACACCTTTATTTTTCCCGAGACGGCGGGGAGAATTCCCCCGAGGCATTTCAGGAAGGTTGTTTTGCCTGCTCCGTTCGAGCCTGTTACTGTGCATATCTCTCCCTTATGCAGAGCAAAGTCCGCCGCGGAAATTACGTCGGGGGACTGCCTTTCATAGCGGAAATACAAGTCCCTGCATTCAAGTACGGTTTCGTCGGATAAAAGAGTTTCTTTTCGGTCAACTTTCGCGGGAGAAAAATTCCGTATAAGAAAATCTCTGCCCTCCCGAACGGTCAAAGGAATGTCATCGGTCATATCCGCTGTAAGCGCAAGCTGTGCCGCCGCAGGACAGAATTTTTCAAAGCCTTTATTGAAAACCGCTTTTTTCGGAGTTCCGAAATATGAAAGACTGCCGTCCTCCATAAGAGCGATATTGTCGCACAGATGAAACAATCCCTCGCAGAAATGCTCGGCAATTATTACCGTTGCGCCAAGCTCGCGGTTGAGCCTAGCAAGTACAGCCGCAAAGCTTTCTGCGGCAACGGGGTCAAGACGGCTCATCGGCTCGTCGAGTATGAGTATATCGGGTCTCATCGCCATTACGGCGCACAGGCATACAAGCTGTTTTTCGCCTCCCGACAGAGTGTGTATCTCACGTTTCAGCAGACGTTCAATGCCGAAATAGCACACCGTCTCGCCCACTCGGCGGTTGATCTCGGCAGAGGGGAGTCCCATATTTTCAAGACCGAAGCAAAGCTCGCTGTAAACGTCGTCGCAGACAGTCTGCAAATCGGGGTTTTGCATAACAAATCCTATCCTTGAGGAATTGCGCACGTTTATTTCACCCTCAAGCGTACCTAAAGGAGCAAGCTCGGACTTTAAAAGTCTCAGCAAAGTGGTTTTGCCGCAGCCCGATCTTCCCATAAGCATAATCGTTTCCCCCGTCGAGACGGAAAAGGAAACGTTATTCACAGCGGGCTTTGCCGTATCGGGATATGAAAAGCTCAGATTTTTGACGTTAAGTACTTCCATTTAAGTCTCTCCTTTGTGAGAATTACAGCGGGGGACAGTGCGCACAGTCCGAAAAGGCAGGCGCAAATGCCGCTTTGAGGGGGAATTTCAAGCCTGGGGTAAAATATCCACGAGGTCTTTCCTGCCGCCGTTAAAGCGAGGGTAAGAACGGTAAAAATAATCGTCCACACTGTGAGAATAATATCTCTCAGTGTAAACTTTTTGGCTAGAGCACAGGAGCGTTTTCCCTGCCCATAGCCTCTCGCTCTCATTGAAAAGGATATCTCCGCAGAGCTTTCCGCAGCGTCCGCCGCCGCGCCTGCAAAAACCTGCGCGCCTTTGGATATCCTGTCTGTTATTTCGGCGGACGAGTAAATTCCCGCGCCCTTCTGAGCCTGCGATATCTCCGAAAATCTGCGGGATATCTTAGGTATATAGCCCATTATCATATTTACTGTCAAGGCAAGACGAGGAGTTCTTTTCGCAAAAACGTACATAAGCTCCGACTTAGCCATAAGCTTGTTCAGCGCCGAAAACCACAGTATCACCGCTCCCAGAGAAATACCAAGGTTTGCGCCGTAAAGCAAAGCCTCCAGAGTGTAAGGGCGGTCGTTTACAAACAGCAAGGGAGTTGCTCCTCTGTGAGAAAACAGCGGATTTGTCACCGACATAACCGCCGAGACAAACAGTGTAAAAGCAGTCTCCTTTAAAGCGGAGGAAATTTCTTTTACATTTACAAGCGCAAGAAATCCGCATATAAAGCTTATAATTGCTATGTATAGCGAGGAGCTGAACATAGTGACAGTAAGTATACAGACAAGCATTGTAAGCTTTGCGGCGGGGTGAAAATTACTCATTTCCGTACACCTCCGCCGTGTAGTCGCAGGTGTAGCGGAACACTACGCTGTCACCGTTTTTCAGCTTAAAGTCCCCGCAGTTGACGTTAGGAGCTTTTCCGTTGACCAGATACCTCCAGCCGGATGTCTCGCCGTAATCGAACTCGTAAATGCCGTCAATTCCTTTGACGTATACCATACCGAAGCTGTCGGAATAATCGAGACTTATTTCCTCAAAATTCGCCGCTCTTGCGAGTACGTCGAAAGCTGTGTCGTTTTCCCTCAGCACAAATTCCGTTTCGGGGAGAACAAAGCCGTCGTCGGACAGATTTTCGCAGACATATCCGCTTTGGAGAATATCTCCGCCGTCTATGGTAAGCGTAATGTATTCGCTGTCCTCTGTGACCGCGTCGGGGTGCGCCGCATAGTATTCTTCGGGGGTCTTGATGTCGGTATTCACCGCGATAAGCGTTACTGCGGCGCAGATGATAAGCAGTATGATAAGATCCTTTTTCACGGCTTGCCTCCTCCCTTTTCAGTACAGCCCTCTGAATAAAATGAGATAAATTTTTCTGAACGATCCGCACTCGGCGCTGAATGTTTTTCTTGCGGACTTATAGAATTCCGCACATTTTTTCGCCTCGTCTGCTGTAATTTTCTTGTCCGAATAGAATGCTTTTGACATCACTCTTTCGGACTTTTCATAAGCGTCTTTAGCTTTATTCTCCCCCAGAGAAACGGCAAGCTTTTCGGGAGGAAGAGTAATGTCTCTCCTCGTTACTGCAAGGAGTTTTAACGCCTGAGTATGATTTTCCCTAGCCCTGCAAAGCGGGTCTGAGCAACTGCGTTTTCTCCGTTTTATTAAAGCCTTGACGCGCTGAACGAGTATAAACAGCAAGATAACGCTCAGGATTGAAATAACGGAAATTACCGCGTAAGACGGCTTTTCATCTGCCTCGGTATCGGTGATTTCCGAGGCGTTTTCGGGAGCTTGTTGGGTTTCCGCACTCTGCTGAGACTGAGGACTGTTAAGCGCGTCCGTGCCGCTGTTTTCAGCCGTTTCACCGCCGTCGTATGCAGAGGTCTTTATCATATCCGCATAGTCGGGGAAAACCTCCAGCGGCAGCCAGCCTACCCCGTCAAGATAGTATTCAGCCCAGTAGTGATAATTCTCAGCGGTAAGGGTAATTGCTCCGTTAGGCGGTGTGTTTTCCGCAGTTTCCCTGTCGATAACATACCCTCCGCACAGCCTTGCGGGGAGACCCTCATACCGCAGAAGTTTGACCGCAGAATAAGCGTAGTCAAGGGCGTTTCCCTTACGGCTTACCTCGCCGAGCTGAGACAGACTTTGAGGATTTTCGGTAACATTGTGATCGGCGGTAATGTTCTGCGCGAAATAGTCCTTTACCGCTTTCAGCTTTTCATCGGCGGACGGCTTTACGGTAAGTCCCATAGCGGATGCAGTTTCGCTGTCTTTTTCGGATATCGCCGTAAATTCGCCGTATACATATTCCCTGTAAAGCTGTTCAAGCTTTAAGTATTCCTCTGATTTTTCCGCATTTTTTCCGAGCGCGGACAGATTTTTCAGCCCGTCGGAAATATAGTCCTCTGAAATTTCATAGGAGTAGAAATTACTGTTTCCCGAGGGATATTCACCGCCCAGAGAATTTTTATCCGCAGAGACATTTTCGCAGTCCGCCGTACCGTATGGTACAAGCGGATGAGACAGACTGCCGCTCTTGACGTTGACTGTAACCTTGCGCAGCTGAGTTTCTCCTACGGCGGAGTACAGATTTTTTGTCTGGGTAAGCGGGAAAAAATCCTCCTCGTAAAGCCAGTAAAAGCTGTCTGAATACTCTGCGGGATTTCCGCTCTGCTCCGTCCGCTCACGGAGATACATAGGCTGAGGTTTTTCAAGCACGACCTCGATCTCGCATTCGGGTATCTTATATTTGCTGTTTTCCGAGAAATTATGCAGTCCTGCAAAGTACCCGGCAGACATTACCACCGCCGTTAGTACCGCAAAAAACGCCGCGGCTTTTGGGGAGCTTTTCAAGTCCGTCAACAGACATACCGCCGCAAGAGCGCACAGCAGTGCGGCGTATATGCTCATACAGTCAAAACAGCCGCTGAAAACCGCTCCGCAGACTGCAAGGAACAGCAGATAAACTCTTTGCGGTACAAGCGCACCCGCCGAGGATAATACCGCCGACAGCAGAATTACCGAAATCAGCGGTTCAGCCGTTTTTTCGTCCGTCGGAAAAAAAAGCGTGCGGTTATTTTTCGCAAGGATATTACCCGCCTTGTCGGTGAGGAAATAAAACTCTGCCGCAAATCTTGTGAAAATCATTGCAATTCCCGCAGAGATCACAGCGGGAATAAGCGCAAGCCACTTTGAAAATTTCTCCGAAACCGCCTTGACCGCTCCGCTCAAAAGGAAACATACAGCAGGCAGAGCAGGAGATATTTTAACGTCAAGACCCCTGAATGCAAGCATTGTAAAAAGCAAAGTACAAAGGGCAAATATTACGGTTTCGTATAGTGAAATCCTTTTCTCCTCGAGCTTATTTTCCGCCGTAAGGGACAGTCTATTCATCTTCGTCCCCTCCTGCGCTTATAAATTCCATATTGTTCCTGTGGACCTTGTTCAGAGTAAAGCAGATGATCTTCCGTTCCTTACCGTCCTCGGGAAATCCTGTTATATCGGAATTCCGCTGCGCGCTTTCCGATGAAATAAGAGTTTTAACAAAGCTGTTAAAAGCATCCGTACTGTCGATTTGGCGGACAATGTAACCCGCGCCGTCAAAAAAAGCGCCCTGCCATACTGCGCCGCTATCCGTAAGCGTTTTGCCGCAGGAGACGTATTTTTCCATAAGGCTGTCAAAATCTCCGAAATTGCCGTTTTCGCAGGCAAGATCAAAAAACAGGCACAGCGAACAGGGATTTTCGGGAGTAAATTCGTTGACGTACGGCTTTTGAAATCTCAGAGTAAGCTTGTGATTAATGCGCCTCAGATCGTCTCCCTGAACATATTCCTTTGCCCCCGAAAGCTCGTATCCTGTGGGTTTTGCAGTACGGTCTTGTATGTATTCCGAAACAGTCTGCCGGTATTCCGGGATAAAATCGGGAATGCATATGACGTTTCCCGATATCTGCGCGGTAACGGTTTTATAGGTTAATCCGCACAAATCGTAAACCCTCAGCTTTGCAAGGGAAAATTCAAGCCTTCCGCAGTCCTCGGACTTGATTTTCAGCGAAAATTCAGCAGGATTTTTCGAGGGAGGGACTTTCAGCTTGACCCTTTGCGTATGTTTGGTAAGCGTATTTTCGCAAACAAGCTCGGCGCTTGCGAACCTTGTAAATCCCGTAAGTACAAGGTCAACTTTATGTTCATCATTTTTGAGGACTGTACAGTCTGTTACCTCCCCCGAAAGAGCAGGCTTGGAAATCCTTGCGTGAACAATGCATATCAGCGTGAAAATTATCATTGCTCCCGCAAAATACCACAAAGCGGGGAAATAGTATCCAATCCATACCGACAGAACAGTCACGGCAAGCCAAACTGCAATACGCATACTAGCTCCTCACATTTTCGGGACAGGGTACTTCCGACAGTATCTCATTCAGCGCGTCGGCGGCATTGTCCGAATAACCTGCAAGGACAATTCTGTGCGCGCAGACGTTAATGAAATTCGCTCTAACATCGGCGGGAATTACATAATCTCTGCCCTCCGTATACGCTTTGGCTTTGGAAATTTTCATCAGCGAGATAGCCCCTCTCGGGGAAATCCCGCATAGAATTTTTTCACTGCTGTGGGATTTTTCACATAAGTCTGCGATATAGTCCAGAACGGGACGGCTGATAAAAATTTCTCCGCATTCTTTGCGTATCTCCAGAAGCCTGTCCTTTCCGCAGACCTGTTTTACCTCGTCAAGAGGCTCTTCGCCCGCATTTCGGCTTTTGAGTATCTCCACAAGACTGTCTCTGTCGGGCTGTCCTATGGAAAGCCGTACCATAAATCTGTCAAGCTGAGAAACGGGCAGCTCGGACGTTCCCGCAGAGCCTTTGGGGTTCTGGGTCGCAATGACGGTAAAGGGCTTTGGAAGCTCGTAGGTAACGCCGTCAACGGTACATTTTCCCTCCTCCATAGCCTCCAGCAGAGCCGACTGGGTCTTGCCCGAGGTTCTGTTAAGCTCGTCCGCAAGCAGGAGATTTGTCATTGCCGCTCCGCTGTGAAAGGAGAATTTTCCCGTCTTGCTGTCGTATGCGGTAAAGCCCGTAATGTCCCCCGCAACGGTATCGGGTGTAAGCTGAATTCTGCCAAAATCAAGTCCAAAGCATTTGGAAACGGCAAGCGCAAGGGTAGTCTTTCCCACGCCCTGCAAGTCCTCAAGCAGAATGTGTCCTCCCGCAAAAAATGCGGAAAGAACATTCAAAATAACTTCATCCTTGCCCTGTATAACCTTTTTTATTTCATTGAGAATGTCTTGCGTTATTCTGTTCATTTCTTTTCTCCTTTGTAACGCTTTATACGAAGTATGGTTGCAAGCGCTGTTATTATCAGCAGTGATACGGCTGAAATTATCGTCCTTGCCGACAGTTTGCTCTCGCATATTTCTTTCATTTTTTCATAGCCCGTGATTTTTTCCCTGTCGCTTTCGGGTAATTTCAACGTTCTTTCGTAAAGCTCTTCAAGACGTTTTTTCTGTTCGCCGTCAAGCTTTTCAAAGGGATAAAGCCCCTGCATTATCTCGGCGTTTATAGCGTTTATCTCCCTCTGATTTTCGTCCGAGGGAGCTTTATCAAACGTATATGTACGGGGAGTAAAATCTCCGCTGAAATAGTAAAGTCCGCACATTCCGTTTTCGTACCTGTAAACTGCGGCAAGCGCAAGCAGCGCCTGAGACGAGGCTAAAGGATCGCTGTCCTCCCCCTTGATATGAGAAAATCCTCCGTCGGCGTTTCGGTATTCGAGGAGACTTTCAAGAAGATTTCCGTCTGCGGTAAATCTTTCGTCCGAGCCGTAATTGATATCCGCACAGCACAGCGCGCAAAGGGTCTGCGCAACAGTTTCGCAGTTTTCAAAATCTTTTTCGGAAAGCTGTCGGCTCAGGAAGTCTAGGGCTTTTTCTACGCTGTCTTTTACGTCCTCACGTTCTTTTGTGTGGACGGACAAAGCCTGCACCGCCATTGCGGTCAAATCGCAGTCTCCTGCGTCTCCGCCGAGAGCAAAGCCGCCGTCGGGAAGCTGAGACGAAATTATCTCGTTTATTATTCTATCCCTGTCGATCGACCCATTTTCGGGAGTTTCAAAGCCGTATGAGTCAAGAGCTATCAAAGCCCATATCCAGCCGTTGAGACCCTGTCTGCCGGGATTTTCGCCGCCGTAAACTCCCTTTTTCGGTGCGTTTATCCCGTTTATGTCCTCGGGGTCTCCTCCGCAGGAAAGAGCTGTAAGCGTGTATCTTTGCCAATCCGTAGCTTTCAGGTCATCTTCGTTTTCGGACAGATTTTCGGCAAATGCATAGTAGTAGCTTTCATAGTCCTCGTCAAGCCCCATTCGGGAAGCGCCTATAACAAACCAGTCTGCGCTGTCCCGACCTGCATATTCAAGGAATTTTCCCGAGAAAAGGCTGTCCTCTGCGGGAATGCCTGAAACGCTTTTTTCGTATTTCACAATGCCCTCAGCGTATTCTTTAAGACAGTCGTCCGAAATGCCCTGAGCGGAAATGTCCGATACAGGTGAAATAATCATCAGCGCGCTAAGAAGTACGGCAAGTATAATTTCAGAAAATCTTAGTATCTTCATCTGCGTTACCTCTATGCAAGTCCGTCGCGAATGTCGTTGCCGTATGCCGCTGTGAATTTCAGGCAAATGCTGTCGCCGTCGCCGAATACCGCGCCGTTCAATCCGTAGGAGGGCACATCGCCGTTTCGCATATATATCCAGCCCGAGCCTTGGGTGAAGTCGTATTCTCCCAGACTGTCCTCTCCGCAGGGCGCGGTCTCGGAAACGCCCTGAGCCTGCGCATATTCCCTTGCCGCGTCGGTGAGATATGCTCCGCTGAACGCTCCCGTCTTGCTTATGCGGCTGATATATCCGCTGTCGGGCTTGGAAGTTACTTCAAAGCCGTTGTCCGTTAAAAATCTGCATACGGCGTCATAACCGCTTTCGCCTTCGTAAATGGGAAAGTAATCGTCGCTGCACAGATCGTAAAGTCCCGCAAGCTCTGCGCTGAGAGAAATGGAAACGCGTCCTATCTCTTCGCCCTGAGAAGCCCCTTGGGAATTTATAACATAGTAGTAATCATTAGTTCGCCCCTGTCCGTCGGAGAGACTTATCATCAGACTGTTTTCGCCTGCGTTCAGCGGAAGAATATATCCCGTTTCTCCGCTGTCCTCCCAGCTTGGGCGGAGGGTATTCCCGTTAACGGAAAGCGCAATTCTGTCTGAGTAAATACGTCCGTCGTTCTTGTCGGAGGCGTAAAGAGACAGCGAGAATGCCGAGCCTTTGACGGTAAATCCGTCGTATATGTTTATGCTGTCAAGCTTGGGTTTATCCTCGTCGGCAACGGGAGGATAACAGCTTACTGTATAAACGTAGGAAAAGCTTTCGCCCGAGCCGTTTCGTCCCGCTACTCTTACGGTATTTTCTCCGTAGGCAAGCGTGCAGGAATACTGTCCGTTACTGCCGTCAAGCTTTGAGTTTTCCAGCTTTACTGTGATCTTCGCGTTTTCGTCCGCACCCGTAAGCCTTGCGTAAAAGCTGAAATTCTCATCGTAAACCGTTTTGTCCGCAAGGTCTGTGTCAAGCCCGAACGGCTCTGCGGGCTTGCCGTCATCAGGCTCCTTGGGAGGGGTATCGGTTTTCAGATAAACCGTATAGTCTTTGTAAACTCTTGTGATCTTTCCCGTACCGTCGGTGTAGGAGCAAGCTACTCGGATAGTGTTTTCACCCTCCGCCAGCAGACATTTTCCCGCAAACTGCAAGACCGCATTTCCGTCCACATAAACCTGAGTGTCCCGCAGGGTCATACCGCTGTCAAGCTGAGTTATGGTAAAGCTGTAATTTTTATCGCTTACCGTTTCGCCGTCCTTTATGGAGGTCGTGAAAAAATCGCCCTGAATTTTTGTGCCGTCGGGGGTATAGTCGGAATGAATATCGTTTCCCTTAACTTTTTCGGGAGTTGTCACCTCTGCGGGCGTTTTCTCCGCTCCGTCTCCGGGTATGTCCCGAGACGGGGCGGTCTGCTCTGAATTATCGGAAGTGCGTTTGTCCTCGGAAGCCTGCGGGCTGTTATCCTCCTGCTTTTCCTGCACGTTCTTGTCCTGTCGGACTTCGCTGCTGTTGTCGGCAGCGCTGTTATCAGGCTCGTCTGTATGCTCACCGTCATTCAGCGTACCCGTGGGGATAAGGCTTAAAACCTCCTCGGAAACAGGTCTTTCGGGAATTTTTTTAGGAGCGCAGTTATAAAAATGCACACCGAAAAAAGCCGCAGTCCCGAAAATTACCGCTGCGGCGGCAAGACCTGCTATGTGACTTTTTACGCTGTGCAATTTCACAAATTTCATAATTTTCTCCGAAAATTTACAAGATCAAAACGGCAATCGGCAGGGACTGCCCTATGCGCCGTCCCTGCTGAATATGCCTTTAAATATTATTTTCTTTTCCTGATAACTACTGCTCCCGCAAGCGCCGCAGCCGCAAGTGCCAGACCGCCTAAGCCTGCGCCTGTTGCAGGGTTAGCGGAATTCGCATTTGAAGCCGCCTTTGAGGAAGAAGAGCCTGCCTTGCTGTCGGAACTGTCCGTTTTTGAACTGCTGTCGGTAACGGAGCTGCTATCCGTATCGGAACTGCTCTCAGTCTCAGAAGAGCTTTCGGAAGACGAGCTGCTTTCCGGCTGGGACGAGTTTTGCGAACTCGAACTGCTTTCCTCAGCCAGCTTGTCGTAAGCCTCTCTTGCGGACTTGATAACGTCTGCGTATTCCTCAACGTACTTTTTGAGATTTTCGTCAAGCTCTGCGTAAGCTTTCTCTGCGTTTTCTATCGTTTCCTTGTCTTTAAGCGTTACCGTTGCGGGGATAGCGTCGGCAAGCTCGATAACGTTCATGACCTTGTCGTAATCATCAGCTGCAAGTACCGTTACGTCAACCGTTTCGGAAACAGGCTTTACTTCCGTTCCCGCACCGTTTTCGCCGTCGCTGTAAAGGGCGTAGCCGTATGTAAGAGTTACCGTAATGTCGTCCGTGCCAAACTTGTCAACGTCGTATGTTACCTTGTCGGAAACGTCCTTTGTAACGCCGTTTGCAAACTTCGCCGTAACCTTGAAATCGGGAGCCTCGCCCTCTTTGTAAAGCTCGCTGTATTCGCAGCCGAGGTCTGTGACCGTTGAGCCTACCGCCATTATATACGAGGAGTCGTTCTTGAAGTAAAGCGTTCCGTCCTCGTCGCATATCAGACTGCAAAGGCAATACTGCGACTGTTCTCCCGCAGGAGTGAACAGCACGGGAGCGCAGCTTTTGCCGTTTTCAACAGACGGGTCAACGACCTCCGTTACGCCCTTTTTATCCTTGATGTAACGTATTTCGCTTGGCTGTGTGTTCTCTGTAAAATAAACATAGTTATAGCCGTCCTCGTCTGTGTAAGCGGTTGTAAGAAGTCCTGCCGCCTGAGGATAGCCCATAGTCTCAGCCTTGTAAGCTACCTTTCCCTCAGCCATATCGATAACCGCAATTCCGCTGCCGTTGTAAGCCGTCCAGCCTGTTCCGTTTACGCCCACATAGGCTCTGCCGTTTGCGACAACGGGAGTGCAGGTGGTCGCTCCGCCCAGGTCGATTTCCTTGACTTCCTTGATATTGCCGTTTTCGTCAATGTCGGCAGTGTAGAAAAATCCGTTGGCAGACGTAAAGCAGCACAGACCCGTTTCATTATCGTAAACTACCGTACTTCTTATGTCTCCTTTTACCTTATCGTAGCTGTCGATGACCTCGCCCGTTTTCTTGTCGAGGACTGAAAATACGGCAAACTCCTTGCCGCCGTCCTCGGCTCCTACTGCAACATAATTATCCGAAATATAGGCGCTTGCACAGTACCAGCCGTCGTTGACGGTGTATATCCATTCAGCCTGTTTAGCCTCTGTGCCTGTGGACGTGTCCTCGTCGGTCACGTCAATACAAACAAAGTTAGACTTCTTATCTCCCGTGGAGTACGTATTGTTAAAGCCCGCGTAAATATATCCGTCGCTGTAGGCGATAGAGGAATATCCCGAACCGCCCTTTTCGTCGGTGTAGACCCAAAGGGACTCAAAGGTCTCGGCGTCAAACGCCTGAATAACGCCGTCCATTTCCACGAAGATCATTCCGTCTTCATAAACGGGAGCGGCAAGAGCATATCCCAAAGAGCCCGCAAGATCGGCAGATTTGCCGCTGAACTCACCTGTTTCTTTATCGATAGCCATAAGCTTTGTACCCGAGGTGAAAACGATCTCGTCATCAGCCATTGTGATCGGCGACGGAGCGTCCGTCCAGTCGGTACCTGCTTTAGTAGCCCAGTAAAGAGCCGAAGTATCGGCGGATACGGGAGTTTTAGCTGTTACAGCGCCGTTGTTCTCAGCGTTTCCTCGGTACAGTTCCCAGTTTTCTGCGGATACGCACATAGCCGAGCTTACGGCAATTAAAGCCGCGCAAGCCGCACAGAGCGTCCTTGAAAGTGTCTTTTTCATAGTTCTTTCTCCTTTGTGTAAAATATAAAATTTTACCGCCAGTATAGAATAATTATTTACGTTTTCCGCCTTTGGGTTTTCTTGGTTCTTTAAGTCCCGCCTTTTCAAGGGCGCGCGGGAAAGGTCCCAGAACGCCTTTGACAAAGCAAAGCTCTTTTTCTGTAAGATCGGACTTTTTAGGCGTTCTGTCAAGCTGTTCAGCTTTGGATTTAAGTATTCCTACCGCGCTTTGAAACTTGTCTGAATTCAATGTAAGTCCTCCCCAATAAACGAAAAAAGCTTTTCCGAGCCCTCGGAAAAGCGCAATCAACCCACAGCAAACAAAACCCTGCGGAGAAACTTTTGAAAAAATTCCGCAAAGTTTGAAAATACCTGTTGACCGCACTCTTCATCGCCCAAGAAATGTTAAACCAACGATGGGTCCCCGTAATTTCAGAGGAACAACGTCCGAAAATGCAGCAGATATCCTGACTTATGACTGAGAAATCTCTTGCGGAAATTTCCCCATGAAAGCCCGCCTTCTCGGAAGGGAGATTTCACCCCCTTCCAATGACGTGCCGCAAAAAACGGCGGTCGGCTCTCAATCATCAAACACAGTAATGGCGGTTGTGCAGGATTCAAACCTGCTTCCCCGAACAAAACGGCAAGCTGCCGTAAAAGTTCTCTACTCAGTTAACAACTTTTCAAGCTGCATTTTCCTGATAATTATTCAATTTTATGCCGATTTTAAATCAGCATTTTAATTATACCACATTACTGTGATTATTGCAAGGCGTTTTTTAAAACAAACTGAAAACGTGCAATAATAAGTTGACAACCCGAGCGATTGGTGATACAATGATTATTGGCAGTGAAAACTATCTTTTGGAGAGAAATATGGAAACAGCTGGAATTTACGAGGCAATAAAAGAAATACATAATCCCGATCGTACCGTGATTATCGGCATAGACGGATTGGGCGGCGCAGGAAAAAGTACTGTATCCGAGATATTGTATAAGAAGTTCAGCGATGAGCATTACAGTATTACCGTTCTTCACATTGACGATTTTATTCATCGGAAAGAAATCAGATATAACGATAATTATGATGAGTGGGAGTGTTATTATAATCTCCAGTGGAGATACGATTATTTGATCGATGAAGTTATTGATCCGATAAAGCGCGGCGCTTTTAACGGGAAAATAGAATTATACGACAAGGACAACGATACATATTATTTAAACGAAGCCGATATCCCTGCGGGAAGTATTGTTATCGTAGAGGGCGTTTTTTTGCAGAGAGAGGAACTCAGCGGTTTGTTTGACTATATGATATATATTGATATTCCCGAAGAAATCAGACTTGACCGCGTTCTTGAAAGAGATGGCTATATCGGCGATAAACAGCAAATCAAAGTAAAATATGATAATCGGTATTTCCCGGCGGAACATTATTACATTGAAACGTGTTCGCCAAGTTTAAACGCTGATTATGTAATAAAGGAGTAAAAATATAGATTTGAAAGAGGTAAGTAAAATGAGAACATTTTCAAAATCCGGCAAGCTTGACAACGTCTGCTATGATATACGTGGTCCCGTTATGGACGAGGCGGACAGAATGGCGGCTGAGGGAACAAAAATTTTAAAGCTTAACATAGGCAATCCTGCGCCGTTTGATTTTGACGCTCCCGATGAAATTATAAAAGCAATGACGGATAATCTCCGCAACGCTCAGGGATATTCAACCTCAAAGGGCGTTGTTGAAGCCAGAAACGCTATACTTAACTATCACCGCTCAAAGGGACTGTCCGTAGAAAGCATAAACGACATTTACACAGGCAACGGAGTTTCCGAGCTTATCGTTATGGTTATGCAGGGACTTCTCGATAACGGCGACGAGGTGCTTGTGCCTGCTCCCGATTACCCTTTGTGGACTGCGGCGGTCACTCTTGCGGGAGGAAACGCGGTGCATTATATCTGCGACGAGCAGTCCGACTGGTATCCCGACATAGCGGATATGGAAAAGAAAATAACCGACAAGACAAAGGCGATAGTTATTATAAATCCCAACAATCCTACAGGAGCGGTGTATTCTAAAGACGTACTTGAGGACATTGTAAAGCTTGCAAGAAAACACGAGCTTATAATCTTCTCAGACGAGATTTACGACAGACTTCTTATGGACGGCGCAGAGCATACTTCCATAGCCTCTCTTGCGCCCGATCTGTTCTGCATTACTTTTAACGGAGTGTCAAAATCCCATATGTCGGCTGGCTTCCGCGCGGGCTGGATGGTCCTCAGCGGAGACAAAAGCAAGGCGGAGGGCTATATCGAGGGACTTAATATGCTTTCCTCGATGAGACTTTGTTCAAACGTTCAGGCACAGTACATAATCCCTGCGGCGTTAAGCGGTACGGGTGCACCCGACGAGGCGCTGAAAAAGGGCGGCAGGATATACGAGCAGAGGGAATGCATATATAATCTGCTTAACGATATCGACGGAATAACGGCGGTCAAGCCAAAGGCGGCGTTTTATATTTTCCCGAAAATCGACGCGAAGAAGTTCGGTATTACGGACGACGAGCAGTTTGTGCTGGATTTCCTGAAAGAGAAGAAAATACTTCTTGTACACGGCGGAGGTTTCCATTGGGAGCAGCCCGACCATTTCAGAATAGTGTATCTTCCCGCAGTAGAGGATCTAAAATACTCTATGGGCGAGCTTAAAGACTTCCTCAGCAGATATAGGCAAGACAGATGTTAGAAATTAGAGGTAAGAGATTAGAAAAATCTTCTCAGCGGAACGAAATGAAAAGCCAACACAAAACTATGACGTAAGTTAAAAAGCGGAGGATCAAGCCCGCCGCCGGAGGGCTTGCGAGGGTTCAAAGGGGCGAGAAGCCCCTTGTCGCCTCCGCAGAGGCGAAATCCCCTACCAGCGGCTAGCAAATTAGCGACTAGAGGCTGGAATGAAAAGTCCACAAAGGCGGCGCACATAAAAGAAATCTAAATCGAATAAAAAACAAAGACGGCGCACAATCTGTCAAACCCGATAGATGTGCGCCGCCGTGATTTGAACAGCGTAAGCGAATTCAAATCACTATGCCGACATAAGGAGGCATACCCCCGCAGTCCGTAAATGTTACGAAAAATCAATAATGACCGCAGTTTGAAAAACACAATATGAGAAAACATTCGGGTCAATGCAGTCGGACAATATCCGCACTTACACAATAACAGTTCCCTCGTTATCGATCCTGAATTCGTGTACCTGCCAGCCGTTTAGTCCAGCATTGTCCAAAGAGAATTTCAGCTTGCCTGCAAAATACGTGTTGCTTTCGTCCGCTATCGCCATAATAGTCGGACCTGCTCCGCTTATGTACGCCGCATATGCTCCGTGAGTATAGGCAATGTCAAAAACCTCTTGACAGTTGGGTATAAGCTTCATTCTGTAGGGCTGATGAAGTCTGTCGTCCACAGCAGTTTTAAGGTTCTCAAATTTTCCCGTCAACAGAGACGCCGAAAACAAAGCCGCTCGAGACAGGTTATATACGGCGTCCTTGTGGGAAACTTCTTTCGGCAGACAGGCTCTGGCCTCCTCGGTTTTAAGCTCAAAATCGGGAATTATAGCAGCAAATTTAAGCTTTGTGTATACCTCCTGCTTTACCCACTGTACTTTTCTTCCGTCGAAAACGGCGGTAACAATTCCCCCCAAAAGCGCGGGAGCAGTATTGTCGGGGTGTCCCTCTATCTGCGCCGCAAGATCAACCAGATCGTCCTTTGTAAGCGGATCGCCCAGCATTTTATTTGCGCCTACAAGTCCTGCGATAATACACGCCGAGGACGAGCCAAGTCCCCGTGCCATAGGGATATTATTTGTCTGAACCAGTTTCAGCCCCTCAAGCTTTTTTCCGCAGACCGCATATAAGTCCTTTGCCGAGATATAGATGAGATTTTTTTCATCGACGGGAACTTCAAGTCCGTCCGCCGAGGCAATATCGATCCTGTCCGATTCCTCGATCTCCACATAATTGTAATAGGTAAGCGCAAGTCCCAGCGCGTCAAAGCCTGCGCCGAGATTTGCCGAAGTCGCGGGTATCTGTATTTTAAACATAGCGTTTCTCCTAACGGTTATTTTGCGAGGAGCTCTCTTATCGCCCCATAGAGCGACTGCATTTCCTCGTCTGTTCCTACGGTTATGCGCAGGTAATTATCAATTCGCGGTTTGTTGAAGTAGCGGACAAGCACGCCCTTTGAGCGGACAAATTCAAATATCTCCTTTGCGGGATAATCTGGGTGAGAGGCAAAAAGGAAGTTCGTTTCGCTGTCGAAAACCTTAAAGCCCATATCCCGCAGGATTTTTACGCCCTTATCTCTTGTGGACTTGATCTTATCCACAGTTTCGGTAAAATATTTTTCGTCCTTAACGCTTGCCACAGCGGTCTCTATTGCAACCTGATCCAAAGGATAGGAATTATAGCTGTCCTTGACCGCCTGCATATAGCTTATAAGCTCGGACTGAGCAAAAGCCATACCGACGCGCATACCCGCCATAGAACGCGACTTTGAAAAGGTCTGAGTGACCACAAGGTTATCGTACTTTTTCACAAGCTCCACGCAGGAATAACGTCCGAAATCGGCGTAAGCCTCGTCGATGAGTACGATACAGTACCTGTTGTGTTCAAGCAGGTCAACAATGAATTCCTTGCCGACGCCGATACTTGTGGGGGCATTGGGATTTGGTATAACAACTCCGCCGTTTTCGGGGTAAAAGTCCCTTACGTCGATCTCAAAATTCTCGTCAACGGGCTTTGTTTCATAGGGGATCTTCAACAGCTCGCACCAAACGGGATAAAACGAATATGTAATATCGGGATAAAAAATCGGTTTATCGGAATTAAAAAACGCTCGGAAAGCCGTTGCAAGCACGTCGTCCGAGCCGTTGCCGCAGAACACGTTTTCGGGTGAAAGCCCGTATCTTTCCGCAAGAGCCTCTTTAAGCGGCACGGCGTTAGCGTCGGGGTATTTTCTGAAATCTCCCGCTGTCTTTCCCGCCAGTATCTTCTGTACCTCCGGCGAGGGCGGATAAGGATTTTCGTTGGCGTTAAGCTTGATAATATTATCGTTTTTAGGCTGTTCGCCCGCCACATAGGGCGTTATATTAATAAGGTTTTTCTTCCAAAGCTGAGACATTTTCCTTACTTCCTTTCAGCTTGATTTAATACAGTAAAGTACTGCCGTGATATCAGTATAAAAATTGTAACACATAATAATTTGTCTGTCAATACCTAATTATACTATCTTTAAAAAGTAATGTCAAGGCAGATTTTCAGATAAACCGTTCTTAAATGCATAATGTAAGTGCGGATATTATACGACTTGCATTACCCCGAATATGTTTCCTCATATTTCGCGTGTGCTTTTCATTTTGTTCCGCTGAGCGGATTTTTTTTACTTCTTACCTCTGATTTCTAACTTCTAACTGCTTTTTCTTGTTTTGCCCCTTGACATATTTCCCTTTTAGCTGTAAAATATAATGGTAATACTAAAAGGGCGCAGCCGGCGTACCGGTAAGGAGAATGATTATGAAAAATACTGAAAAGACTATGGAAAAAATCGTCGCTCTCTGTAAAGGCAGAGGATTTGTTTACCCCGGCAGTGAGATCTACGGCGGTCTTGCCAATACATGGGACTACGGTCCTCTCGGCGTGGAGCTGAAAAACAACATCAAGGACGCTTGGAGAAAGAAATTTGTTCAGGAGAACAAGTACAACGTCGGTCTTGACTCCGCCATTCTTATGAACCCTCAGACTTGGGTCGCTTCGGGTCATATCGGAGGATTTTCCGACCCTCTTATGGACTGCAAGGAGTGCAAAACACGTCACAGAGCGGACAACCTTATTGAGGATTTCGACGGCACTAACGTTGCAGGCTGGACAAATCAGCAGATGATGGATTACATCAACGAAAAGAACATCGTTTGCCCCGAATGCGGCAAGCATAATTTTACGGAGATACGCCAGTTCAATCTGATGTTCAAGACATTCCAAGGCGTTACCGAGGACTCAAAGTCAGAGCTTTATCTCAGACCCGAGACCGCTCAGGGTATTTTCGTAAACTTTGCAAATATCCAGAGGACAAGCCGTAAAAAAGTGCCTTTCGGCGTTGCGCAGGTAGGCAAGTCTTTCAGAAACGAGATAACTCCCGGCAACTTCATTTTCAGAGTAAGAGAGTTCGAGCAGATGGAGCTTGAATTCTTCTGCAAGCCCGGTACGGACCTTGAATGGTTCAGCTATTGGAGAGAATTCTGCAAGAACTGGCTCCTGAGCCTTAACATCAAGGAAGAAAATCTCCGTCTCCGCGACCACTCTCAGGAGGAGCTTTGCTTCTACTCCAAGGCTACTACGGACTTTGAGTACCTGTTCCCATTCGGCTGGGGCGAGCTTTGGGGCGTTGCGGACAGAACCGACTACGACCTTACGCAGCATATCAAAACCAGCGGCAAGAGCCTTGATTATTTTGATCCCGAGACGAATGAGAGATATGTTCCTTATGTTATCGAGCCGTCTCTGGGAGTTGAGAGACTGTTCCTCACTATCGTAGTCGAGGCTTACGACGAGGAAAACATCGGTACTGAGGAAAAGCCCGACGTAAGAACAGTTATGCATTTCCACCCTGCCCTTGCGCCTTTCAAGGCTTGCGTGCTCCCTCTTTCAAAGAAACTCAGCCAGCAGGCGGGCGAGCTTTTCGACGAGCTTGCAAAGCATTTCAATGTTGATTACGACGAGGCGGGTTCTATCGGTAAGAGATACCGCCGACAGGACGAGATCGGCACTCCGTTCTGCGTGACCTACGACTTCGACACTCTCGAGGACGGCTGTGTAACAGTCCGTGACAGAGATACAATGGAGCAGGAGAGAGTTAAGATCACTGAGCTGGTTGATTATATTTCCAAGAAAATTGAATTCTGATGATATTTACGGTATCGCTGTTAGGCAGCGATACCGTTTTTTTATATAGTCAAGAGGTATTTAGAATTTATTCTAAATACCTCTTGACAATCAGTCGGAGATGTGATATATTATATTTAGAAAATTTTCTAAATATAATAAGTATCGATGCAAAAAATAAAAATCGGAGGTAAATCTATGGCGGTGATAAAAACAATTTCCCTTACAAAAAGCTACGGAAAAGCCCGAGGTATAACAGACCTTGATCTAACCGTAAACGAGGGAGACTACTTCGGATTTATCGGTCCCAACGGAGCGGGAAAATCCACAACGATCCGAACTCTTCTGGGGTTGATATCCCCGACGTCGGGGAGAGCCGAGATATTCGGCAGAGACGTGACAAAGGACAAACAGCGCATTCTTGCCGACGTGGGATATATGCCCTCGGAGGCTGTGTTTTATAACAGTATGAGCGTTAAGGACGTCATTGCATTTTCGGCTCGCCTGAGACGAAAGGATTGTTCGCAGGAGGCGAAAAAGCTGTGTGAAAGACTGTCTCTCGACATAAGCAAGCGAATAGAGGAGCTTTCGCTGGGTAACAGAAAAAAGGTCGCAATAGTATGCGCTATGCAGCACAAGCCAAAGCTTTGCATACTGGACGAGCCTACAAGCGGACTTGACCCGCTTATGCAAAAAGAGTTTTTTGAAATTCTCAGAGAACGTCATAACGACGGCGCGGCGGTTTTTCTTTCCTCGCACGTTTTGTCGGAAATACAGCACAACTGCATTAATGCGGCAATTATCAAGGAGGGCAGAATTATCGCTCGGGACAGCGTGGAAAATCTCTCAAAAACCAGCGCCAAAAGAGTGACTATGCACGGCATATCGGTAATTCCCGAAAAGCTTGCTGTAAGGTCTGCCGAAATATCCGAAAACAGCGTTAGCTTTCTTTACAGCGGAAATATCAAGGAGCTGTTAGCCTGCGCGGCGGAGCTTCCGCTTTCCGATATGACTATAACCGAACCCGGTCTTGACGAGATATTTATGCATTACTACGAAAAGGACGGTGAAAGCAGATGACGGTATATATCAAGGAGCTTAAACAGTCCCTTAAAGCGTGGTGTATCTGGACAGGCGCTATAGTATTTATGCTTTTAGTGTGTATACTTATTTTCCCCGAAATGAAAAATCAAATGGAAAACGTCACGGACGTGTTCGCCGATATGGGCGGATTTACGGCGGCATTCGGTATGGATAAGCTTAATTTCGGAGAAATTATGGGCTTTTACGGAACCGAATGCGGCAACGTCCTCGGTATCGGCGGGGGATTTTTTGCCGCATTGACTGCGGCGGCAGTTCTGTCCTGCGAGGAAAAGAACCGCACTGCCGAATTCTTATTCACCCACCCTATCAGCCGCAGCAGCGTACTTATCCAGAAGCTGTTGTCGGTTTACACCCGCATTATAGCTATGAATATCGTCATTATGGCGGTAAGCGCTGTTGGCTTTGCAGCGATCGGCGAAAAAATCGAACTCAGAGAGTTTCTTCTCCTGCACTTAGCGTATGCGGTACTTCAGCTTGAGATCGGCTCGGTATGCTTCGGTGTTTCGGCGTTTATACGTCGGGGCAGCATAGGAATTGGTATCGGGATAGCCTTTGCGCTGTACTTTATGAATATCGTCTGTAATATCAGCGAACAGGCGGAGGCTTTGAAATACATCACACCATTTGCTTATGCGGAGGCAAGCGATATAATTTCCAAATCGGAAATCGATATAAGGCTTATACTTATCGGCTGTGCTTACTCGGCAGCCGGAGTTGTCATTGGCTTTGCAAAGTACACCAAAAAGGACTTATCAGTATAACGAACACTGCATACAAAAACCCCGAGCGGATACTGTCCGCTCGGGGTGATCTGTTTATATGGGGATTTTTTTACGGGATTAATACATTCCGCCCATACCGCCTGCTGCGCCTGCCGCCGCCATAGCCGCGTCTGCCGCAAGATCCTTCTTGTCTGCAACCAGGCTTTCTGTCGTAAGAACCATTGCCGCAACCGAAGCCGCATTCTGGAGCGCTGAACGTGTTACCTTTGTCGGGTCAACGATACCCGCAGGGATCATCTCCACATACTCTGCGCTGTATGCGTTGAAGCCGTAGCCTACCTTGCCCGAGCGCTGGATAGTATCGATAATCACGCTGCCTTCAAGACCTGCGTTTGCCGCGATCTGTCTAACAGGCTCTTCAAGCGCTCTGTAAACGATCTGCGCGCCTGTCTTTTCGTCGCCGTCAAGAGTGTCAACAAGGTTCTTGACAGCAGGCATTGCGTTGATAAGAGCTGTTCCGCCGCCGGCTACGATACCCTCTTCTACGGCAGCCTTTGTAGCCGCAAGTGCGTCCTCTATTCTCATCTTCTTCTCTTTCATTTCAACTTCTGTAGCTGCGCCGACCTTGATAACAGCTACGCCGCCTGAAAGCTTAGCAAGTCTTTCCTGAAGCTTTTCTCTGTCGAAATCGGAAGTCGTTGTCTCGATCTGAGCCTTGATCTGACCGATTCTTGCCTTGATAGCATCAGCATCGCCTGCACCGTCAACGATAATAGTGTTCTCCTTCTGAACGACTACCTGTCTTGCACGTCCCAGCTGTGAAACCTGAGTTTCGCTGAGCTCAAGACCGAGATCTGCGGAAATTACCTCGCCGCCCGTGAGTATAGCGATATCCTGGAGCATTTCCTTTCTTCTGTCGCCGAAGCCCGGAGCCTTGACCGCAACGCAGGTGAATGTTCCTCTGAGCTTGTTAACGATAAGAGTTGAGAGAGCCTCACCCTCAACGTCCTCGGCAATGATAAGGAGCTTTGCACCCGACTTTACGATCTGCTCGAGAAGCGGAAGAATTTCCTGAATGTTTGATATCTTCTTGTCTGTGATAAGAATGTAAGCGTCGTCAAGAACAGCCTCCATTTTATCTGTATCCGTTACCATATAAGGAGCAATGTAGCCTCTGTCGAACTGCATACCCTCTACTACCTCGCTGTATGTCTCGGCAGTCTTGGACTCCTCAAGAGTGATAACGCCGTCTGCTGTGACCTTTTCCATAGCCTCTGCAATAAGCTTGCCTATTTCTTCATCAGCCGCGGAAACCGCGCCAACTCTTGCAATTTCGTCTGAGCTTTCGACCTTCTTGGAGTTAGCGACGATAGCGTCAACAGCTGCGTCAACAGCCTTTGACATACCCTTCTTCAAGATCATAGGATTTGCGCCTGCCGCAATATTCTTCATACCCTCTCTTACAAGAGCCTGAGCAAGCAGAGTTGCGGTCGTTGTACCGTCGCCTGCCGCGTCGTTTGTCTTGGTTGCAACTTCCTTAACGAGCTGTGCGCCCATATTCTCGAAAGCGTCGTCAAGCTCGATCTCCTTAGCGATAGTAACGCCGTCGTTTGTAATAAGCGGAGCGCCGAACTTCTTGTCGAGAACTACGTTTCTTCCCTTTGGTCCGAGAGTTATCTTAACAGTATCTGCAAGCTGGTCGATACCTGACTGAAGAGCCTTTCTTGCTTCTTCGCCGTAAATTATTTCCTTTGCCATTATAAATTACCTCCGATTTCTGTAATATCAATATGTCTTTAGTCTACAACTGCGAGAATGTCTTCCATTTTGAGAATTGTGTACTCAACGCCTTCAAGCTTAACGTCTGTGCCGCTGTACTTGCTGATGAGCACCTTATCGCCTACCTTAACGCCCATAGTAACGTCCGCCTTGCCCGGTCCTACAGCAACGACCTCAGCAACCTGAGGCTTTTCCTTTGCAGAACCTGCGAGGATAATACCGCTCTTTGTGGTCTCCTCCGCCTCTGTCATCTTGATCACTACTCTGTCCATTAACGGTTTGATTGTCATAATAAATGTCCTCCTTTTATTAAAAGTTTATATTTAGCTTTTCTGAAACTCGTCCGCCGATTTTTACATCGGTTAGCACTCGTTTCGGTAAGTTGTTAGCACTCTGGTTCTTTGAGTGCTAAATATATTGTACCACTTTTTTTATGAATTTCAAGTCATTTGATGTGTTTTTTATAATTTTTGGAGATATGCACAATTTATTGCCTCAAAAATTGCCGAAATTTGTGCTGTAAGTCATTTGCTTTATGCTTACTAATAAGGTATAATATTAGTAGGATTTATTTTAATATTATACCAATTTTTTATAATGTTGTTTTGAATAATTGTAAATCTTACTTTAATTGTGTATTTTCTATTTACAGTTAATACTTTTTTGCGCGTAATGTTTTAAAAATTATCATTAATTTAACATATTGTTCATACAACGTGTTTGTGAATTTGTTATAATGTTAGTATTAATTGAAATTTTGATTTTGGTTTGTTCAAATTCAGAATTTCAAAACAGGTATGGTAAGGGAAGGCCTGCAAAGGTATGCAGGCAGAGTTTCATTTGTTTATTTTTTTATGGAAGGAAGATGAAAAATGTCACTTGGAAGAGTTCTTGTAGTCGACGATGACAAAAACATTTGCGAGCTGCTGCGTCTTTACCTTGAAAAAGAAGGCTACGGCGTAATTCTCGCTCACGATGGCGAGGAGGCTGTTGTAAAATTCAACGCCTTGAAGCCAGATATTATCCTTCTGGATATTATGCTCCCCGGTATTGACGGCTGGCAGGTATGCAGAGAGATCAGAAAGAAATCCAATGTGCCGATCATTATGATCACAGCAAAGGTTGAGACCTTCGATAAGGTTCTCGGTCTTGAGCTGGGAGCAGACGATTACATTGTTAAGCCTTTTGATACAAAGGAAGTTATTGCCCGTATCAAGGCTGTTTACAGAAGAGTGGGACAGTCCTCGGGAGAGGCTGAGATTAAGGAAGTCAAGTATGACAAGCTCTCGGTCAATATGACAAGATATGAACTGAGGGTAAACGGCGTTGTTCTCGATACTCCGCCGAAGGAGCTTGAACTGCTTTTCCACCTCGCTTCAAATCCCAACAGGGTATACACGAGAGACCAGCTTCTTGACGAGGTATGGGGCTTTGAATACTACGGCGACTCCAGAACCATTGACGTTCACGTTAAGAGACTTCGTGAAAAGCTTGAGGGCGTTTCCGACAAGTGGGCTCTTAAAACGGTATGGGGCGTAGGTTACAAATTTGAAGTAGCAGAAAACAATGAATAACCGCAAAAGTATATTCTTTAAGTACTTTGCAATATGTTCGGCAGTAATACTGGTAAGCTTTTGTTGCTTAGGAACAGTATTACTGCTTGTTTCTTCCAGATACTTTTTAGATGAAAAAAAGAGTCTTATGCTCAAAAACGCAAAGGCTCTCGCTTTGTTTTCCGCAGAGCAGATAATCGACGATCCCGAGGGGTGGAAAGAGCAGGTATCGCAGGAGTTCAAAAGCTACTCGATAAGCTGCAACGCAGATTTTCTCCTATGCTCAGAGGACGGCTTTGTGGTCATAAAAACCGGCTCGGCTGAGGACGGCGTTCCGGCAGACAGGCTTAAAAGCTTTAACAGCGAGGGAAAGTATGTGTACAGCAGTCTGGGCGGAGCGCTGGGAGAGACCTGCCACATTATGGGGGTAAGCTTCAGAGGAAACGGTCCTCAGTATTATATACTCGCATATTCGCCGAAATCCGCTCAGGATAATTATGTCCGCAACATTATGGAGATCTTTATCGTTTCCGCAGTGCTGGTGCTTATAGTGGTAATGTTTCTGGTATATTTTGCCGCGACCAAGCTTACCTCTCCAATTACCGAAATTGCAGAGGTAGCCAAAAAGCTCGGCTCGGGCGATTTCTCGGTGACGCTTCCCGATTACGACACGGCGGAATTCCGCCAGCTCAGCATAGCTTTTAATGAAATGGCGGCAAATCTGAAAAGCTACGACACTATGAGAAACAGCTTTCTTGCCAACGTCTCTCACGAACTGAGAACGCCTATGACGTCCATAGGAGGCTTTGTCGACGGTATGCTTGACGGAACGATCCCCAAAGAACAGCAAAGGTACTATCTTAAAATAATTTCTTCGGAAGTAAACAGACTTACGCGGCTTGTAAAAAGTATGCTCAATCTGGCTAAGATTGAGGCAGGCGAGCTGAAACCGTCGATGTCGGTTTTCTCGGCACTCGATCCCATTGTGGAAACGCTGGTGACCTTTGAAGGCAAGCTGGAAGCAAAGCACATCGAGATCAAAGGACTGGACGTTGACAGGGTTAATCTTTACGCCGACTGCGATCTCATTCATCAGGTTATGTACAACCTTATCGAGAATGCTATAAAGTTTGTCAACGACGGCGGATATATTGAATTTTCATTCAATCCGGTAGGCTATATGACGGTCATATCGATCAAGAACAGCGGCGAGGGCTTGGAGGAAGACGAACTGCCTCTGGTATTCGACAGATTTTACAAAACGGATAAATCCCGAGGTCTTGACGCGCGTGGCGTTGGTCTGGGACTTAATATAGTCCGCTCGATAATTCAGCTTCACGGAGGAAAAATAATGGTGCGAAGCGTCAAAGGCGAATACACGGAGTTTGTGTTTACCCTGCCAAATAAGTCAAGGGAGGATTAGCGCGAGTTTGGTCAAGAGAAAGCTATTTTAACTAAACTTTATGAAATCACAAAGACATATAATCTACACCTAATAAAACGAACACAGGAGCTGCACAATAAATCAGCTCCTGTGTTTTTGCTTGTTATTTTTCTGTAACAATAAATGAATACCCTATCGGAATGATCACAGACGAAATCAGTATAGTTACGGCGGGTATAAACATTTCAGCAATTGAAAGGGGAATAGCGATTATCCCCGCCGCTATATACAGCCGCCCTGCAAAACGGTTAGTTTTATCCCACACATAATCGCTTTTAAGCGTTGTCGGAATTTTAATTCCGAACGTGGAATTTCTCCTGCACTTGGGCAGATAATTGCCCAGAATTATCATCATCAGGGATAAAAAGATCATTATTGTTGTGCCAACTTTAATGCGGCGGTCCAATGAAAACATTATTGTGACGGTTTCTAAAAGAACGGTAAGAACCGGAATAATAAACCTGATTACAAACCTTGCCCTCTTGGGGACTTTCTCTCCCTCTCGTTCAAACGCATAAGCACAGCACACTGTCTGAAGAATGCACATCAGTACTGGAATTCCGAAAATCACCAACGCTTTATCGGCATAGTTATCGGGCTGATCGTTAATATCAAAGTGTACGGGAATTCTTTCAGGCAGTTCACCGTAAAACATTATCCCGGGGATCGTGCCCGTAAGACACAGCAGAGCGGTAAATATATCCGTCCGGCTAAGCTTGATTTTCACAGCTTTCCGCCTCCTTTGCGATATCCGTTTTAGCGTCCGAAGTGAACTGAGATACCCACATCATTATCTCCTCAAACACAGATATATTCAGACTGTAAAATATAAAATTTTTCTCCCTCTCCTCGTATACAAGACCCGCTTTTTTCAGTTGGCTGAGGTGATAGGACACTGTCGCGCCCGTCATATCAAAATGCGAGGAAATCTCCCCCGCAGATTTTCGCCCCTCTTTAAGCATAGTAAGTATCTCTCGGCGCACAGGGTCGGATAACGCCTTAAATGTTTCGGGAAAGCCCATTTTTTCATCTTCTTTCAATTATATCTCAGACAGACTATTTAGAATTTCGTCTAAATATATTATAACACAAGCCAAACGCTTTGTCAACGGGCATTTAGAATTTTTTCTAAGCATCTTATAACAAAGCATTCAGCTTGTTTTTCTGTAAATATGAATGAACCTTACGCTGTATATCACTGCACCGCAAGACTTTTTACCAGTTCTTCGTCGGGCTTGACGGTTATGGTGTAGTTGTGGGTAAATATCACCATTCCCGGCTTGGCTCCGTTCGGTTTTTTTACGTTGCGGATAAAGGTGTAGTCCACGTCAACTCTTGACGAGTTTTTTCCCTTGGAATAATACGCCGCTATTACCGCCGCCTCCTCTATTGTCCTGTCGGGAGGCATTTCGTCTGATACGCTATTGGCTTTGCCGTTCTCGGTTTTCGGACAGCTTATTATAACGTGACAGCCCGTTATATCCTTGACGTGCAGCCATATATCGGATTTCTCCGCCTGCTTGCAGGTAAGCATATCGTTCTGCTTGTTGTTTCTTCCCACACGTATCTCATAGCCCTCCGATGAGCGGAATTTCAGCGGAGGCATTGCTTTCGGAGGCTTGCCCTTGAATTTTCCCCGCTTTACATAGCCCTGCTCGGCAAGCTCGTTTCTCAGCTCGCCTATGTCGCCCTCGGTCTGCGCTCTCGTCAATGCGTCAAATACAGTGTCAAGATACTTGACTTCCTCCTCGCCTGCAGAGATAAGCTCCCTCAGCTTTTTTTCGGCGGTGTCAAGCTTGCGGTACTCTTTGTAGTACTTCTGAGCGTTCTGCGTTGGCGTAAGTCTTTTATCCAGCGGGATTTTCACAAGGGGATTTTCCTCCAGATAGAAGTTATAAGCCTCCAGCTCCGTCATTCCCTTTTCAAGTCCGTATAGATTTGCCATTATCAGGTCTCCGTATTGACGGAATTTCTCGCGCTCGGCGCACTCCGACAGCTCGATTTTCTGATTTTGCACACGTCTTTCGGTACGCTCTATGGTGTTTGCAAGAAGTCTGAATAAGTCCTGCGCTTTCTGCTTTGTGCGGGACAAAGCGTCTCTTTCCGAGTAAAAATAGTCCAGCAGTTCCGACGGAGAGGCGAAAAACTTTGTCACCATAAGTCCGCCGTACTGATTTATCTCGCAGAAACAGAAGTCCTTGAGACTGCCCTCTTTCGTTTTGATAACGGTAAATTTATTGAGGGCATTTTCAAGACCTTCCCTCACTCTGCCTACATAAAACCACAGTCGGTCAAAATGATCGGAAGTCATATTTCCGATAATAAGCTCCTCGCCATGACCTGCAAAAAAGGCACATTCTCTTGCGAAAACGGGAGATATTCCCTCCAGCGTTTTCATAATGCCCTTTGAAAGCTCCTGTGCGGGCTGAGCCTTGATACGCTCCTCAAAATCAGCTCTGTCACACTCGGTAAGACTCAGCTTATCCTCTCTCGGGGGAACCTCGTAGGTCATTCCCGGCAGTACGGGACGTGAAGAGACGTCCTGTCCCACACGCTTGATACTGTCAATGATCCTTCCCTCAGAATTTAATATCAGAAGATTTGAACGTCTGCCCATAATTTCAACCGCAAGAGTAATTCTTACAATATCGCCCATTTCGTTGGAGGCGTCAAAATCCAGATACAGTATTCTTTCATAGCCGTCCTGTCGGATATTCACAAGCTTGCCCGAGGACAAATGCTTTCTCATAAGCATACAGAACATAGGCGGCTGTTTGGGATTTTCTATTTCCGCGGTGGTGAAATGTATTCTCGCAGAGCCTGAGCCTGTTGCGATAAGCAGTCTTTTAAGACCCTCCTCGCGGGTGCGTACCGCTATGATAATTTCCTCTCTGGAGGGCTGGTGAATTTTATCCACACGTCCGTTCAAAAGGCAGCCGAATTCCTTTTTCAGCAGACTTAAATATACTCCGTCTAAAGCCACTTTTATATCTCCTTAAAATTCATAGTTTAAAATATCTCTGTTGTTCTTTGCAACGGTAAATTCCGTCTCGGGGAATTTTTCCGACAGCGTTTTCCGCATATAATCACAGAAAATATTCTCGGTATGAAAATGCCCTGCGTCAAATATACGGATACCCGCATTGTGTCCGTCAATAAAAACGTCGTGCTTAACGTCCCCCGTGATAAACGCGCCGCAGTTCTTTGAAATAACCTCGGGGAGAAAGCTTCCGCCGCTGCCCGAGCATACCGCAATACGGGTTATTTTTTCTCTTTCCTCACTGCGGACATCATTGTCGGTAAAATCGTTATAACGAACGACCTTATTTCCCAGAGCGGTTTTAATAAGCTGTGCGATCTCCTTTGCGGTGTATTCCTTATCTGTCTCGCAGATATAACCTATAGGAACTCCGTTTTCGACTGCAAGAGGCTCTTTAGGCGTAAGCCCCAGTTTTTCACAGAGTATATCGTTCATTACAGCGCTGTCAAAATTTGTGTGAGCGGATATCACCGAAATATCGTTTGCAAGAAGAATTCCCAGTGGAGTTTCGGTATCTATCCTCTTGACAGCCTTAAATATAATCGGGTGGTGAGTGATTATAAGCTCTGCGCCTGTTTTTACCGCTTCCCAAGCTATATCTGCCGTAACGTCCAGAGCGATCAAGGCTTTTGTTACTCCGTATTTTCCATTGCCGATAATAAGTCCGCTGTTATCGTAGCTTTCCTGCAATGAAAAGGGGGCAATTTCATCTATATAATCATAAATATCCTTTATTGTAAGCATAGTGAATTCTCCTTATATGTCTGCAATTTCCATGGGACTGTTCACAATGTACTCCGCATTATGCTCTCTTGCCTCGTCGATATTGCCGTAACCGTACATAACATACATACATTCCAGACCGTTGGCGTGAGCGCCGATAATATCGTGCTTTCTGTCCCCTACCATAACGGCTGAGGACTTATCCGTAACTCCGCACCGTTCAAGAGCGCAGGCAACAACCTCAGATTTTTCTATTCTTGTGCCGTCAAGATCGGAGCCTGTAATGCTGCCAAAATACTCCGCAAGACCGAAATGCTCCAGAATTCTCACAGAAAAGGGTTCGGGCTTTGAGGTTGCCACAGCAAGCTGTTTCCCGCTGTTTTTAAGCTTTTTCAGAAGCTCGGGAATTCCCTCGTACACCGCATTTTCAAACAATCCCGTCTCACGGTAATACTCTCTGTAATACTTAACGGCAGTTTCCGCCTTTTCCTTTGAAAATCCCAAAAAGCTTTCAAAGGACTCCCACAGCGGCGGACCGATAAATTTAAGCAAAGTGTTTTGAGGGGGAATTTCGTCTCCCGATTTTTCCAGGGAATATTTAACTCCGTTTATAATTCCCAAGCCCGAGTCGGTAAGAGTACCGTCCAAGTCAAAAAGATATGTGTTGTATTTCATATTGCTATTGTCTGCTCCTTATTACTCATTCTGCATACCGATAATTCTTTCAGCCATTTCTTTTGCCTGTTCCAAGGTATCGAGGTTACCGCACTCGGCTCTAAGCCTTGCCGAGCCTTTAAGACCTTTAACATACCAAGCAACATTCTTGCGTGCCTCTTTCATTCCCTGCTTTTCGCCCTTGTATCTGCAAAGATACTCGCAGTGACGTATCATCACCGACATTTTTTCCTTTATGCTCGGTTCGGGGAGGTTTTCTCCCGTTTCAAGGTAATGCCCTATCTCCCTGAATACCCACGGTCTGCCGTAGGAGCCGCGTGCAAGCATTACCAAGTCGCAGCCCGTTTCTTCGTACATTTTTTTACAGTTTATGCCGTCCTTAACGTCGCCGTTGCCCATTACGGGAATTTTCACAGTCTCCTTGACCTGTCGGATAATATCCCAATCCGCTGTGCCTGAATAGAACTGCGTGCGGGTACGTCCGTGAACAGCTATAGCGGAAACTCCCGACTGTTCCATAATTTTTGCAAATTCTACGGCGTTTATGCTGTTTTCGTCCCAGCCTGCCCTGAATTTCACCGTCACGGGACACTGAGCGTTTTTCACGACTTCCTTTGCAATTTCAAAAGCTCTCTGCGGGTCTTTCATCAGCACGGAGCCTGAGCCGTTACCCACGATTTTCGGCACGGGACAGCCCATATTTATATCGATAATATCTGGAGCGAACTTATTAAGCATATCCGCCGCCTTGCCCATATAATATGGTTCTTCGCCGAAAATCTGTAAAGCGTAGGGGCGTTCCTCCGGCTCGATCTCGCATAAACGGGCTGTCTTTTTGTCGCCGAAGCATAGCCCCTTGGAGGAGATCATTTCGCTTACAAGATAAGCCGCGCCGAATTCCTTACAAAGCAGCCGATAAGATTTATCCGCCACAGACGCCATAGGAGCTAGAGCGGCAGTTTTTTCTATTTTTACATTTCCTATGTTTATATGATCCATTTTAATTCTCCTGTTGAGTATTTATATTATTATAGCATAAAAAATCAGGAGTTGCAAGCAGATCAGCGGTGCAAAATAAAAAGAACCGCCAGAAGTAAGTCCTGAATTGAAAGTTCCCGCAGACGCACGATATTTGTGCATTGCCCATTGATTTGGCGCATATAATTGTATCATCATATTATAACTTTTGGAGGTGCGCGTTATGAACGAAATTCAGGGCAGACACAACGCAATACTTGAAAACCGCTCCCGTCTGATGCTTACGGGCGTTACGGACGTTGACAGCTTTAACGAGGAGGAAATACGTCTTTTCACTCAGCTAGGCGAGCTTACGATCAGGGGGAAATGTCTGCATATCAACGAAATGAGCGTCGACAGCGGCGATCTGAATGTGGAGGGCGATATAACGTCGCTTGTCTACGGCGAAAAGGACAGGCATAAAAAGCTTACAACGCTGGGCAAGCTTTTCAGGTGACGTATATGGACTTTTTTGAAAAAGCCGAAATGTTCGGCGTGTTTCCCTCCGCGGTAGCTGTGGGTATGTGTATCGGAGCGGTCTTATCCGCTGTTGCCGTTATAAGAGTTTTACTTCCCCACGGGAAGATACTTTCTTTTATAAGCGACTTTTTATGCGTGGTTTTCTTCGGTCTTGTACTCTATGTTTTCAGTACGGGTCTTACGGGTGAAATTCGGTATTATTCCCTTTTCGGTATGCTTGTGGGCTGCGGAGGAATTCTTAAAATAGGAGATATGACCGTTATATCCGCCGCAAGGAAAATTTCAGGCGTTATCCACAGAAAAATAGTCGCTCCCATAGTTGCATTTATCACCAAAACGGGCAGGCATATAAAGTCCGGATTTGTTAAAACCGCTTAAATTTCCGAAAACGTGTAAAAAATGAAAAAAAGCTCTTGAAAGTTGCACGAATTCTGGTGTATAATAAAGAAGAGTAGATGAAGGACCTGATTATCGGTTTATGCGGAAAGGAGAAAGCAAATGACTACGGAAGAAATTAATGTCGCAGAGACGGGCGAGCCGGAAAACGATACCGCAGTTTCGGAGCATTCCAACGGCGGTAAAAAGCAAAAAAGCCGTAAGAAGAAAAGATCACGCTTCTTTAAGCCGTTTCTGGCAGTCATAGTCATTGGCTTCTGCATTTACGCTGTGACCGATATCGTATCCCAGCAGACGGAGATCGAGCAGCTCAGGCAGGAAACTGCCGCTATATCCGAAAAAATAACCGAGTCGAAGCAGTTAAACGACGAATATACCGAAATGCTTAAATCCGACGAGGCTGAGTTTATGGAGAGAGTTGCGGTCGAACAGCTCGGATACGCTTACCCCAACGAGCGCAGGTTCTATATCGTCAACGGAAACGACGATTAGCTTTCAGCGTAAGGAAACGTAAAATCTATATATTCAGAGAGGAAAAAAATTTAAATGCAGCTTGAAGTAGGAAAAATTTATGAAGGAAAAGTAACAGGAATAACAAAGTTCGGCGCGTTTGTCGAGCTGGACAAGGACACTACGGGAATGGTACATATCTCAGAGGTGGCAAACACCTTTGTAAGCGAAATAAAAGACCATATTCAGGAGGGACAGACCGTAAAGGTAAAGGTACTGAGCTTAGGCGACGACGGAAAGATATCTTTGTCCATTAAAAAGGCTCTGCCTGCGCCTCCGAGAAAGCCCCGTTCCGAGGGCAAGGGAGGAAAGTCCTATAATAAAAGCGCGGGAGGACAGAAGGATAACAAGGGAAGAACTCCTTATAAGTCCTTTGACAAGCAGCCGCAGGATTTTGCTAAAAATCCTCCGCCGGTATACGACCCGTCCGCTCATCTGGGCAATTCTGATTTTGAGGATATGATGAGCAAATTCAAGGCGGCAAGCGACGAGAAGTTCTCGGATCTTAAAAAGATAACCGACAACAAGAGACGTTCACCCTCCAGACGCAAGTAAATACATAACCGAGATAAAGCGTTCTGTCCGCCGCAGCAAGCGGGCAGACATTTTTATAACCGACTTATAAAAGGCAGGACAGATAAATGAAAAATTTCAAGAGAACCTTTGCGTTCATTTTCTTTATGCTTGCGGGAATAGTCCTGGGAGCGTTTATTGCGTATATCTGCGCGGGAAAGTCCTATGTAGGCTGGCTTGCGTGGGGCAAAAGCGTGGGGATCGAAAATATTTCAATCAATCTTTACGTTATAAAATTCAGTTTCGGACTTATGATAAACGCCACGATATCGCAGATATTCACCATAGCGGCGGCGCTTATCGTGTTCTCAAAGACCTGCAAGGGACTGTAAAGCAAGGAGAAGACGATGAAATTAAAATACATTTTATGCATTCTTACAGCGGGGATAACTGCGGCTTTGTGTTCCTGCGGGCAAAAGGACGTTGAGGGCGGCGAGCTTATAAAGTCCGCAAGAGAAAAGTACACAGAGCTTAGTTCGGCAAAGGTGACAATGACCAATGAGGAAACGGGAGAGATCGAGCAGACCTTTACCTTTAAGTACGACGAAAAGGACGTGCTGATGTTTTCCTATTACGGCAAGGGAACGGATACGGAGTACGCGCAGTACAACAACGGCGTCGAATGCTTTACCTACGATAACGGAGAGTACAGCGAGGCGGTAAAGGGCGACGACGAATTCGTCAAATACACCAAAGCGGCTACACACCCGCAGGCGGACGAGGGACTGCTGATATACGAACCGAGCTGTATAACCCAAGCCGAGGTAACGGAAGAAAACGGAGTTACCCATATAAGCCACGAGTACGACGTTGAAAAAATCAACGCCGAGGCTGAAAACGGCGAAGTTATCGGCTTTACGGCGGATTACTACTTTGACGCAGACCAAGAGCTTTTATACTTTGTCGAGACTACCTACACCGACGAGGACGGTGAGGAAAAGACCTACGCTTACCGAGTGGATATAACCGAGAAAAACAGTGTGGATAAGATAGAAAATACAACGGAGCAGTTCAGAGAATGAACCGCTCCGATTTTTTATACAGTTATAACCGTTATCCGTTTTATAAAATCTCAGTTCTATAGATCACTATGAGTAAAAAGTCCGTCTCTTAAAAGGCAAGAGACGGACTTGAAATTTTATAAAAATCAGATAGAAGAGTGGCTCTTTACATAGTCGATAACGTCGTCAACAGTTGTGAACGCCATAGATACGCAGGTATCTGCACAGCCGTAGTAAATAGCAATTCTGCCTGTATCAGCGTCGCAGAGAGTTGCACATGGGAATGTAACGTTCTGAACGTCGCCTACGCACTCATAGATCTCCTGCGGGCTGAGGAGGTATTCAGCGCATCTGTACTTAACCTTCCAAGGCTCGTCCTTGTCGAGAATGCAAGCGGAGAAGCTGTATACAAAGCCGTTGCAGCTTTCGAGTACGCCGTGATAGAAGCACAGCCAGCCCTCAGATGTCTCAATCGGAATAGGACCTGCGCCGATCTTCTTGGACTCCCAAGCCTTGAGAGGTCCCATAACGTGTCTGTGCTCGCCCCAGTACTTCATATCGGGAGACTGTGATATGTACATATCGCCGAAAGGAGTATGACCGGAGTCGGAAGGTCTTGAGAACATAAGGTACTTGTCGTTAACCTTTCTCGGGAAGAGTACGCCGTTTCTGTTAAATGGCAGGAACGCGTTCTCACACTGATAGAATGTCTTGAAGTCAAAAGTATAGCCTACGCCGATAGTTGGCTTCCAGCCGTAAGCGTTGCACCAAGTGATCCAGAATCTGTCCTCTATCCAGCAGCATCTTGGGTCATAGCCGTAGCCCCACTGATTTACTTCTTCTGTGGACTTATCAGCCTGCTCGAATACAATTCTGTCGGGGTTGATGTTCCAGTGGATACCGTCCTCGGAGAAGCCTGCGTGAAGCTCCATATTACGAACCTTGTCGTCTACTCTGAATACGCCTGCGAACTTGCCCTCAAAAGGAACAACCGCGCTGTTGAAAATCGAGTTTGATGTAGGGAGGAGGTTTCTGGGAATGATCGGGTTAGCGTTATATCTCCAGATAACGTCCTTGCAGTCTGCGGGCTTGTCCTGCCAAGGCATATTAGGCAGTGAAACGCCGTTAATGATCTGTGTCTTCATAAATAATGATCCACCTTTCAAATTTTTATATTTTTCATAATTCAGATGAAGAATTTACTCAAGAACTGCTTCTTCAAGGAAATTTTCTTCTCTTAATATTATACACAAAACAGGAAATTTTTCAAGCCCCCTCAAGAAAAAGAAAACGTTTAAATTAAAGATGTAATCGTATTCTTGAAAAAGTTCATATTTTTTTTACATTTATTTTCCTGATATGAACCACTGATTGTGCATTGTCAATCAGATTATTAATTTTTCTTGACATTGAAACTTTTCGGCGGTATAATGCCACTATATAAGCGAAGGGAGTGGGGAATATGACTTCTATGCGTGAAATCGAATGTAAGAAAGCTTTTTATGAAATTTATCAGAATACATACAAAAAAGTGTACGCCGCAGTCCTCAGCGGCACGGCGGACGCTCATACTGCGGAAGATATTTTTCAGGAGATATATGCAGAGCTGTACAATGCGCTGAAATCCGGAAAGAGCGTGCATAATCCGCAAAGCTATCTTATGACGGTAGTCCGTAAAAAGCTGTCAAGACATTATAAGTCGGTGAAAAGAGCAAGAGAACGCGAGGTCTCGTCTGAGGACGATACGGACATAACGGAGCTTGCGGCGGACGACTTTGAGATCGAGGACAGCATTGTCACAGCCGAGCTGTACAGGGAGATTTCCGCAAGACTGAAAGCAAAAAGCGAGGCCGTTCAGCAGATTTTCGTGATGTTCTATCAGCTTGAGATGACCATTCCCGAAATAGCCGAAAGTCTGTCGGTTTCCCAGTCCTTCGTTAAGAACAAGCTTTACAGAACCCTTAAGGAATTCCGAAAACTATACGGAGAGGAGGATTTGTAATGAAAGAAAGAGAATTTTACAAAAAGATGTTAGATCGGGATTTTACCCCTGATTTCCGGAAGATTTCAGAGGATATAGCCGATGATAAAATTTCGGATATTCACGCCGAAAACAGAGAAAAAATCAAAATAAGACGAGGCGGCGCCGCCGCAGTATGCGCGGCAGTGTGTCTGGCGGTTTTTGTCGGAGCTTTCGCATTGGCGCGCAGCAATGATTTGCAGAGCGGAGATACAATAGAGAACAAAAATAGCGAACCTTCAGCGGAATATTCACAATCCGACAACGATTTGAGCGTATCGGACATATCCGACAAGCCTACGATAATGTATCTTATTGAAAACAGCAACAGCATTGTTCAGTTAAAGGTTTTGGACACGGACGGAGAAATCGTAAGCGACCCCTACGGCGATTACCGCCAATATACGGTGAGCGAATATACAAACTGGCACAGCCGATATGATACGGAATTTGATAAAAAGCTTTACGGCTTTAACTGGGAAAACGATACGACAATGAACGCTTATCTTCCCGCAGGAGAAAATGACGATATCAACCTTGAAACGGACAAAACTTACCTGATATTCATAAATAACGAAAGCTTGGACAAAAGCGATTATCTAGGTCTGTTCGAGCTTGAAAATGGAACTGCGGAAAAAATATCGGGCGAGGGCAGCCAGCAGTTTGCTCTGAGCGAGCTTTACTTTGCAAAACGGCAGATACAGTACGGCAGCAGTGAAAAAGATGTGAAGAAGATCGATTATTCCGCTCAAAAGCCTGCATATACTGCGGCTTTGAACGCGGCGGGAGAATATCTCGAACAATGCGGAATTGAAAGCTGTACGCTCAGTCAACCTTTTGAGTGCAATAATTCCGACGGTACAAAATGTGACGAGCTTGGATTCTTTATACTTAACGACGGTAAAATTTACGGAAATCTTACCGTAAAGTCAAATGAGACCTCGGACTTTGACGTGACCTTTAATTCTATGGAAATAGATATTTCCGAATGGAATAATATCAACGGACCGTTTGCATTTGTCATAGATGATAAAGGGAAAACAATGGTATACAGATCAAGCTCCGACGTAGACTTTTGGCAGCATTACGGTTTTGACGATGACAATACCGATTCTGTTGTTTACACCTGCGATATAATAAATATGGGCGATGTGTGCGCAAAGTCGGATAATTCACAGACAGATAATAAAGAAAACGATGTTCCCGAAGAAACTGCCGAATATATGCTTATACCCGACGGTGAAAATAAATTTGTTTCCGAGGACGGTATGTTCACAGTGGAATACGAGGTCGCCTGCGACAGCGAAAAAGCTGTTGTTAATATGACGGTCTATAATAATACCGATGATGACATGATAATAAATAATGCGTCTGACGCATTCGTTGGAATTAACGGTGAATATGATTTTGACATTGAAACCTCAAATCCCATAGAAGATGGAATACAGCCTGAGCAAATGCCGGTAATGATAAACATAAGCAAAACCAGTCTGAGAGCAAACTCCAAATTTACAGAATTATATACAATGAACTATTCAGAATGGATAGAATCATCAGGCAACAGCGGCAATAAGTGGTACGAGGGTAAAAACAATACGCTGTATATTTCATATACGCCGATAATCTCCGTACTTGACGGCGACGTAAAAAAATACACATATCAAGCGGAACAGCCTGCAAAATTAATTATGGAAAGTCCCGCCGAGACTGAAAATACAAGCAGCGGCGAGTATCTTTTCCTTCAGGACGTTAACGAAAACGACGACCGTCCCGTATACGAGTTTAACAAAACGGGCGAAAGCACATATTCTTCCCCGGACGGAGCATTCAGAGCGGAGACTTGGCTCGAATACGACGGAGAACAGGTAAAGCTTTATGTGTACTACCATAACGATACCGATTACGACTTAGTCGCGGGTGAACCGTATTCACCTGTAATTGGTATAAATTCCGATTATACAGCAGAGACAGAAAAAGAACAAAGCTATATGCTGGGCGAATTTAAAGCGCATACCTCGTACAGAAAAACGTATACCCTACGCTACGAGGACTATATCTATCCAAACGGTAACAGAGCCGAAAACGATAAGCAGTTCAATCTGGGACAGAACAAGTGGAACGACAACGGACTGAATGTCATCAACATCAAGTTCAAGATCGGTTTATCATTAAAAGGCGCAGGAGACGTTAACGGCTGTTCATATGTATGCGCGGAGGACGTTACGCTCAGCTATGAAATTTAATATTTAATATCTTTAAGGACGGCGAACGCCGTCCTTTTTTTGCGGGATTTCTCCTATGGAAATCAATTGATTTACGTAGATTTCACCCTTGTATGCTTGCTTTTTCCTTTATTATGTAGTATAATATAATTAACCGTACATTTTAAAATCACAGGAGGTCTTTCAAATGAATAAGTATCAGGTAACTATCCACGGCAAAACTTATACCCTCGCAGGCGAGGAAACCCAAGAGCATACCGAAAAGCTCGCTCATATTGTCGATACCCGTATAAGCGACCTTATGTCTAAGTTCTCCTCGCTTTCCGTCACAGACGCCGCAGTTCTTGCCGCATTGGACTGTATGGACGAGCTGTTCAAGACCAATCAGAATATAGAAAATATCCGCTCGCAGATAAAGGATTATATGGACGACGCGTCCCGCGCAAGAAATCAGGCGGCAGCGGCTCAGAGGGAAGTCCGCACCCTTACGGAAAAGATCGCTATGCTGGAAAAAGAGCTAAACGAACGCACTAATTTCAAGTCCGTCGAAATCGATGAGAAACCCGTAAGCGCGGAGGATATTCTCTCTCAGGACATCAGAGAGGCTATCGACAAGCCTGTAAACAGCGTTCCCAAGAACGACCCCTCCGCTAATTTTGTGGGTACGGTAAATTACGATCCAAATCTGTCCGGCAGGAAATAAAAATGCAGAAGAAATGCAAATGTGAAGTTCTTGCTCCCTGCGGCTCCCCCGAAACGCTTACCGCCGCTCTCAGGGCGGGCTGCGACGCTGTTTATCTGGGGGGAGAGCATTTTTCCGCACGCCGGAACGCCTGCAATTTTTCCGACGAGGAGCTTGAACAGGCTGTCGCGATTTGTCACAAGCAGGGCGTTAAGGTCTATCTTGCCGTAAACACAATGATTTTTGACGATCAGCTTGAGGACTGTATGTCCGCCGTAAGACACGCCGCCGAGATCGGCGTTGACGCTCTTATTACTCAGGACTTAGCACTTGTTGAAATAGTGAAAAAATGCTGTTCCGATTTAGAAATCCACTCCTCGACCCAGATGACAATTCATACTGCCGACGGCGTGGAAATGTCAAAAGAGCTGGGGTTTTCCCGTACCGTGCTGTCAAGGGAGCTACCCCTTGAAATCATACGGGAGCTGTCTCAGAGGGACATTGAAACCGAGGTCTTTGTACACGGCGCACTGTGTATGTCCGTCTCGGGGCAATGCTATATGAGCGCAGTCATAGGCTCAAGGAGCGCAAATCGAGGACTTTGTGCTCAGGCGTGCAGACTTCCCTGCTCCGCTGTGATAGGACGTGAGCGGTACGACCTGTCGCTGAAGGATATGAGCTATTTTGACAGTATAGCTAAAATTACGGCGGCGGGAGTTTCTTCGCTGAAAATAGAGGGAAGAATGAAACGTCCCGAGTATGCGGCAATGTCCGTAGACTGCTGTAAAAAGGCTCTCGCGGGAGAGGACTACGACAGGCAGACCCTTGTGGACGTTTTTTCAAGGAGCGGCTTTACCGACGGTTATCTTTATCATAAGCTGGGCAGAGAAATGTTCGGCACAAGGCAGAAAGAGGACGTTAACGCCTCTGCAAAGGCTCTGCCGAAAGTCCGCGAGCTTTACAGACGTGAATTTAAGCGGGATACCGTTTCTTTCAGGTTTACAATGCAGGCGGACAAGCCTTGCGTTCTCACTGCTGCGGACGGTTCGGGAAACTGTGCGCAGGTGTGCGGAGATATACCGCAGACAGCGCAGAATAAGCCCACCGACGGCGAAACGGTTCTCAGACAGCTTTCAAAGCTGGGGGACACGATCTACACCCTCGGAAAAACGGAATTTGATATCGGTGAGGGGCTTTTTATAAGTCCTGCGCAGATAAACGCTTTGCGCCGACAGGTATGCGAAAAGCTTGACGATATAAGGGCGGAACGCAATACTATGCGTGTGAAATTCGTTCCTGCGGATATGCTTGATTTTAAGACATATGAGGGCGGAGGATATCCGAAAATACGCATAACGGCGGCAAGCCTTTCTCAGCTTGAAAAAGTGGACTTCAACGAGATAGAGCTGTGCGGAGTTCCCCTTGACCTTGCGCAAAAGGCGGCGGAAATTTATCCTGCGGACAAGCTTATGGCTGTTATGCCCCGCTTTACCTTCGACGAAAATTCACAGCGTGAAAAGCTGAAAGCCGTTAAGTCGGCGGGCGTAACAAAAATGCTTGCGTCTAATATTGCGCACATAAAGTCTGCTGAGGATATGGGCTTTGAACTCCATTTGGATTACGGCTTTAATCTTGCAAATTCCTGCGCCCTTAATGCGGTGAAAAAGCTTGGCGTAAAGGACGCCGTTGTGTCCTTCGAGCTTAAAGCGGCGCAGATAAACCGCCTGAAAAAACCGCTGCCCGTCGGGATCTTTGCTTACGGCAGACTTCCGCTTATGTTGACAGTTAACTGTCCTGTCTCGCAGTCGGTTGGCTGTAAAAATTGTACGGGCTATGTTACAGACCGCACAAATCGGGAATTTCCCGTTAAATGCTGGAAAAAGCATGGCTATGTGGAAATACTCAACAGCGAAAAGCTGTATCTTGCGGACAAGCTTGACGAATTCAGAGGACTTGACTTCATCACTCTGAATTTTTCGGACGAAAACGCAGAAGAAATCGAAAAAATCATATCGCAGTACCTTTTGAGGGAAAAATCGGAAAACGGTAAAATCACAAGAGGACTGTATTTCAGAGGAGTAATGTAAAATGAAATTGCTTGTAAAAAAGCTTAACGATAAAGCGACAATGCCGCAGAGACAAACCGAATACAGCGCAGGCTACGATCTTTGCGCCTGTCTGGACGAACCTGTCACGGTCAAGGCGGGTGAAACGAAAAAAATACCAATAGGCATAAGTCTGGAGCTTGAGGGCACAAAAGAAGCGGTACTGCTGATACACGCAAGAAGCTCCCTTGCGTGTAAGCTGGGACTTGCTCCCGCGAACTGCGTGGGAGTAGTGGACTGGGACTACCGCGGAGAAATAGTAGTCGTGCTCCATAACCATAGCAAGAATGATTATACGATAAATCACGGAGACAGAATAGCGCAGCTTGTGATAACGCCGATATTTACTCCCGAAGTGGAGGAAGCAACGGAGCTTTCGGATACGGAAAGAGGTGCAGGCGGTTTCGGTTCAACGGGAAAATAGCAACTAGATGTAAGAAGTTAGAAGTAAGAGGTAAGAAGCAGGAACGTACGGATACAATTCTAACCTCTTACCTCTGAATTTCTTACTTCTAAGCGGATGACGACAACGCAGCATATGGAAAAAAGGGCAAGGAGATTGTGCTGAATATGGGCGTGTCGGTACACTAGAAGTAAACGGTAAGAAACAGGAACGTACAGATACAATTCTAACCTCTTACCTCTGAATTTCTTATTTCTAAAAGGGAAGGAACACCAATGACAATTATAAACGCAAAAATATATACAATGAACGATAATGACGAGATAATCGAAAACGGTTACGTCACAGTAGAAAACGGTAAGATATCCTCTGTGGGCGAGGGTAAGCCCGATAACATACAAGCCGAGAACTGCTTTGACGCACAGGGTATGACGGTCTATCCCGGATTTATCGACGCTCATACTCATCTGGGACTTACTGCGAGCGGCGTGGGGATAGAGGGCGAGGATCTGAACGAGGAGTTCGACCCCGTTACTCCCCAGCTGAGAATTATCGACGGTATCAATCCTATGGACTACTCCTTTGCGCAGGCGAGGAGATCGGGAGTTACAAGCGTGTTTATTTCCCCGGGGTCGACAAATCCCATTGCGGGGGAAATTTATGCCGTAAAAACAAACGGTATACGCATTGACAAAATGATAATAAAAAGCGTGGGAATGAAATTCTCTATGGGCGAAAATCCTAAGCTTACCTATATGGACAAGGAGCAGTCTCCCTGCACAAGAATGGCTGTGGCAAGCATTATAAGGGAAAATCTGTTCAAGGCAAAGCGTTATATGGAGGACAAGGAAAGAGCCGAGGACGACGAGGATATGCCCGACTTCGACATAAAATCCGAGGCTTTGATACCTCTGCTGAAAGGAGAAATCAAGGCGCATTTCCATTGCCACAAGGCGAACGATATTTTTACCGCTGTGAGAATTGCCAAGGAATTCGGGCTTGACTATACTCTTGTACACTGTACGGACGGTCATCTCATTGCGGGAGAGCTGTCGGAGGAAAATTGCTCCGCAATAGTCGGCCCTGTTATCTGCGACCGCTGTAAGCCCGAAATGGCAAGCCTTTCTCCCGCAAATGCCGCGGTTATGACAAAGTATGGGATTGATGCGGCAATATGTACAGACCATTCGGAGGTTCCTATCGAGTATCTTCCTATCTCTGTGGGAATTTGCATAAAAAACGGTCTGAGCTTCTACGACGGGATTAAAGCGGTAACGAAGATACCCGCTAAGATCGGAGGGATCTTCGACAGAGCAGGCTCCATAGAGAGTGGCAAGGACGGAGATATGGTTTTGTTTAAGTCCAACCCCTTCGAGGTAATGTCAAGTCCCGAAAAGGTTATGATAAACGGAGAATTTATTTGGTGATAATATGGGAAAATTATTTGTAGTGGGAACTCCTATCGGAAATCTGGGCGATATGACCTACCGAGCAGTAGAAACCCTTGAAAACGCAGATTTTATCTGCGCCGAGGATACGAGAGTTACCGCAAAGCTGTTAAACTATTTTGAAATAAAAAAGCCGCTGGTAAGCTATCACGAACATAACGCAAGGCAGACGGGAGAACAAATATTAAACCGCATTCTTGCGGGAGAAAACGCCGCGATAGTCACCGACGCGGGAATGCCCTGTATTTCGGACCCCGGGGAACTCCTGGTAAGGCTGTGCGCCGAAAACAACGTGCGTGTTGAGGTAGTCCCCGGTCCGTCGGCAGTCGTGTCCGCCCTTGCAGTAAGCGGACTTTCAACCTCGCGTTTTCAGTTCGAGGGATTTCTGTCCGTGACAAAAAAGCAGAGATTTGAACATCTTGCGGCGGTAAAGAACTGCACAAATACGCTGATATTCTACGAGGCTCCGCATAAGCTGTTAGGTACTCTGGAGGATATGCTGGAGTATTTCGGCGACAGAAAAATTTCCCTTTGCAGAGAACTAACTAAATTACACGAGGAGGTCAAACGCACGACCTTATCTCAGGCAGTGAAATTTTATACCGAAAACAAGCCCAAGGGCGAATTTGTCCTTGTAATAGAGGGAGCGGACGAAGAAAGTCTTGCTCCCGCAGAGACCATAGAGCAGGCTTTTGAACAGGTCAAGGCTCTTGTAGCAAAGGGAATGCGCGGGGCGGACGCCTGCAAGCAGATAGCGAAAGCTACGGGATTTTCCAAAGGAGATCTGTACGGAAAATTATTGGAGGAAACGAAATGATAACGGAAGACTTTCGCAGACAGGCTACAGAAATCCGTTTATGCGGACAGCGTAACGATTACAGCGCTGAAGAAAAAAGAGACGCCGACAAGCGCGCTCTTGAATTTTTTGAAAACGCTCTGGAAAGCGGAGAATTCACCGACAGCGAAGATATCGCTTGGCTGATGTGGAGCATTTCCGATCTGTATGCTCTGATGAGAGACAGCGAAAATCTGTATAAAAATCACATACGGTTTTCGGAACATCTGAAAACAATGTCAGATCCGTATTTATTCTGGTGCGTATGCGACGCGACCCAGAAATTCACCTTACAGCTCGGCGGATATAACGAATTCTGGTACGATCTGTATCGGTACGCCTGCGAGAAAAATAAGGTCGTTACTTGTGAAAACGAGTATATAGCCTTTGAGGCTCACAGAGCGGCATTATCGAGGCATAAGCAATTTAAATGCGGTACAATGAATTTAAATTTTGCAATGAATGAAAGCTATAGATTTTTACAGCAGGTAAAGAATTCGGAGCAGTATGAATTTTATTGGCTGATAAATCATTCTCAGCTTATGACAGTATTCGGAGCGCAGGGTATTCCGGATATAACAAATATATGCAAAGACCTTTCAAAGCCTGGTACCGTAAGCAATTATTGCTGCGGGGAATGGCAAAAGTTAAATGCTCCCCGTTCTGCGGGAAACAGAGCAAATGTGGCTGTCTGCGCCGTAATTAACGCTCTCATCGATACGGGCTGTTTAAGAAAAGCAGAGGATTTTTATAAATACGCAACTCAAAAAGGTCTTGCGCATAACGCATATATAGAGAAAAGAATTGGAGGTCCGAAATGTCATTAAAAGAATACATCGGAGAACAGTTTGCCAATCCTACGGGAATAGGCGGAATGTTCTCGGCAAAATTTATGAACGTTCTCAACAGAGAGCATTACAAAGCTGTTGAAAAATTCGTCTGCAAGGACAGCGGAGCAAGAATTCTCGACGTGGGTTTCGGCAACGGGTATATGCTGTCAAGGCTGTCAAAAAAACTCGACGCCAAGCTTTACGGCATTGATATTTCCGCAGATATGGTGGAAAAAGCAATAGATAAGAATACCGACGGAGTTACGCTGAACAGAATTATGCTTTCGCAGGCAAGCGTTACCGATCTCCCCTACAACGACGGCTTTTTCGATACGGTCTACACTATTAACACAGTGTATTTCTGGGACGATATGTCAAAGGCTTTTGAGGAAATACTCAGGGTACTGAAAAGCGGCGGAAACCTTATATGCTCATTTTATTCAAAGGATTTTCTCGACAAGCTACCCTGCTGCGATACGGGATTTGACAAATTTACTCCAAGGGAATTGAGAAGTATTGCAAGGGAAAACGGTCTTGTAAACGTAAAGGTGAAGATACTCAAAGAGGGAAAAGCCTACTGTCTCATAGGAGAAAAGCAGTGAGCGGTATCGAGATTTTTCCGATGACCGAGGAAAACTATAAAACCGTCGCCGCCGCAGCAAAAGAAAATCTTGCGGAGGCGTGGAGCGCTGAGACTTATTTCAGGCAGCTGTCAAACCCCAACGACTACACATATTTGGCGTACCTTGACGGCGAGCCTGCGGGATTTTTAAGTCTCTGGTACATTGCGGGCGAGGTCGAAATAAACAATATAGCCGTGTCGGAAAAATTCCGCCGAAAGGGTATTGCAAAGGCTCTTTTTTCTGCGGCTTGGAAGGACATTCCCAATGGGTCAAGCTGGTTTCTGGAGGTAAGGCAGTCCAATACGGCGGCTATCTCTTTGTATGAAAAAATGGGGTTTGAGCAGGCGGGAATACGGAAAAATTTCTACTCCGAACCGACGGAAAACGCTTTGATAATGGTTAAGAAATATCAAGAGGAGTGAATGCCTTGACAGTCTCTTTTGATTTGGACGATACATTGTTTGTTGACCCCGAAAAATATGATACTGAAAAAGAATTAATGTTTCCTTTGAATAAGATTTTTAAGGACAGACTTCGTTTGGGGACGGTAGAATTGTTGTCCAAAATCAAGGAAAACGGCATACGGCTTTGGATATATACGACTTCATTCCGCTCACCGAGATATATTACGGCGGTATTCAGATGCTACGGAATAAAAATCGACGAGGTAGTGAACGGAGACCGACATTACCGTGAGATACAAAACGGCAGAGCCGAGGCAATGCCGTCGAAATATCCGTCAAAGTACAGAATTGATTTACATATTGATGACGATATATCCGTCCTGCAAAACGGTAAAACTTACGGATTTAAAGTTGCGCTTATAAATGATGAAAGCCCCGACTGGGCAAATGACATCTGGGCGGAAATAGAGAGAATAAAGAAAAGAGTAAACCTATGACATACACCGATTTTACCTTTGAGCCTCTTGGCGAAATTAACGGAAATCCTATAGAAATATGTATTTCAACAGAGCACCGTTTCGGTACGGACGCATTTCTGCTTGCGGATTTTTCACACGCAAGACACAAGGATATGTGCGCCGATTTCTGCACGGGCAGCGGAATAATCGCTCTGCTTTTGCAGAAATTCTATCAGCCTAAGCATATATACGCTCTGGAAATTCAGGAGAAAGCCCACGAACAGCTGAAGATATCTCTTGAACGGTCGGTCATTTCAAATATAACTCCCGTACTTACAGATCTGAAAAACTGGAGGAGCGGCAAAGAGCTTGACCTTATCACCTGTAATCCTCCCTACAAAATCAACAATACGGGAGCGAAAAACGACAGCGAGGCTGTGTCCATAGCACGTCACGAAATGATGTGTACCGTGGAGGACGTGTGCTCCGCCGCAAAGAAGAATTTGAAATTCGGCGGCAGACTTTGCATTTGCAACCGTCCCGAGAGGCTGTGCGACATAATTACCGCAATGCGGAAAAACGGTATTGAGCCTAAGCGAATGAGAACCGTTCACAAAAACCCCGACTGCCCTCCGTGGCTGGTATTGGTTGAGGGCAAAAAAGGCGGAAGTAATTTTATCCAGATAGAAAAGCCGCTGTACGTGCGAACCAAGGACGGAGGAAATTCCGAGGAAATGATGAGGATATACGGACTGGCTTGACAAGGAGTGATCAAATGCAGGTAACGGCATTTCTGAGAGGAGTAATGCCCTCGGGCAAAAACAGCATACCGAAAATGTCATATCTGTCCGAGGTATTGAGAGACTGCGGCTTTGAGAATGTACAGACCTATATACAAAGCGGAAATATTCTGCTTGATACGGACTTATCTTTTTCAGAAACAGCGCAGAAAATCCATAATATAATACTTGAAAAAATCGGAGCGGATTTAGCGGTGATCATAAAAACGAAAGCTCAGCTTCGGATCGCTGTTCAGGAAAATCCATTTGACAATAAATATGATTATTCCCGCATTCATTTGGTTTTTACCAATGATTTTACAGATAAGGACAAAATAACTGCGGTGGAAAAAACACAGTTTTTCGGCGAGATACTCCGCAAGGGCAGCGAGTGTCTTTATATGTATCTGCCTAGGGACGCCGAAAAGAAAAAGCTTAACAATAATTTTCTGGAAAAACGGCTTAAAATTACATCTACAATGAGAAAATTAAACGTAATTGAGCATTTATACGGTATGCTTGACTGATTTCGGAGGAAATAATGTATACACGAGAAAAAATTATAGAACTCTGGTTTGATATGTGGCTGAAAAAAGAAGATCTGGGCATAACGGACATATTTTCCGACAATGCGGTCTATGCGGAAAGCTGGGGTCCCGAGTATAAAGGCGCGGATAAGATCAAACTGTGGTTTAACGAATGGAATACCCGAGGAACTGTTTTGCAATGGGATATCAGACAGTATTTCCACAAGGAAGCTCAGACCGCGGTGGAATGGTATTTCAGGAACAAGATGAACGGCGGAAATATCGAAGCCTTTGAGGGAATGTCTCTTATCCAATGGACTGAGGATAATAAAATTTCCTATCTGAAGGAATTCGGCTGTAACGTAAACCGATACGATCCATATAAGGGCGGTGCAGAGCCGCAGTTCAGAGTTGAAAAGGCAATGTGGTTTTAATAATTCGGAGGGAACTAAAATGAAGATATTAGGAATAGAAAGCTCCTGCGACGAGACTGCCTGCTCCGTCGTGGAGGACGGAAAGCTTGTGCTTTCCAATATAGTGGCAAGTCAAATAGACGAACACAGGCTTTACGGCGGAGTAGTCCCTGAAATAGCCTCCCGCCGTCACGCTGAAAATATTTTATGGGTCGCGCAGGCGGCTCTGGACGAGGCGGGCTGTACAATGGACGATATAGAGGCTGTTGCCGTTACCTACGCCCCGGGACTTATCGGTGCGCTGCTTGTGGGCGTAAGCTTTGCCAAGGGGCTTGCAATGAGCGCAAAAAAGCCCCTTGTGCCGGTTCACCACATTGCGGGACATATAGCCTCGAACTATATCTCTCACCCCGAGCTTAAACCTCCCTATCTATGTCTTGTTGCCTCAGGGGGACATTCCCACATAGTTGAGGTCAAGGACTACACAAAATATCACGTTGTAGGGCGCACCCGCGACGACGCGGCGGGAGAATGCTTTGACAAGGCGGCAAGAACTCTGGGCTACGAATATCCCGGAGGAAAATTCATCGACGCGGCGGCGAAGCCGGGCAATCCCGACGCATACAAACTGCCTAAGCCAAAGGTACAGGGCTGCGAATATGATTTCAGCTTTTCGGGACTTAAAACTGCAGTAATAAACACCGTTCACAACGCCGAGCAGAAAGGCGTACAAATCAACAAAGAGGATATGGCGGCAAGCTTTCAGAAAACGGTAGCCGAAACTCTTACGGAGAAAACTATGCTCGCGGCGGAAAATCTTGGCTATACTACGATCGCCCTTGCCGGAGGAGTATCCGCCAACTCGGGCGTAAGAGCAAAGCTTCAGTCGGAATGTGCAAAGCGGGGCTATAAGCTTTATATGCCCGAGCTTAAATACTGCGGAGACAACGGCGCAATGATAGCCTGTCAAGGGTATTTTGATTACATAGCGGGCAAGCGAGCCGACGAAAGTCTCAACGGTATCGCTACGCTGTCGTTGGATAAGATATCCGAATAAAACTGCGGGCGGCGCACATTGTTGGGATTACCGACTTTGTGCGCCGCCTGTTTCGGATTTTTCCTTTTGTGTGTTTATCACGGCTGTGTTCGTTCCGCTGAACTGCTTTTTGCAGTCTTTACAAGCTGTACATTGTGAACAGCCTATACATTTTCCGCTTTTCTTTTGCCTGATAATATACTTTACCGCTCCGAACACGCATAAGGCAATTATACCGATTATCGCATAGTCCGCCGCAGTCATAGCATTAAGCTCCCTATCTGGTAGACGGCGCAGGCGCACAGCCAAGCTACTGTACACTGCATTATTATCACGCCAACAGTTTTAATGCCCGAACGCAGTTCACGTCTTATCGTTGCAACCGCCGCTACGCATGGAGTATACAGCAAGGTGAAAATAAGGAAGCTTACCGCTGAGAGCGTTGTAAACACTCCCGACAGCGCAGTGCCAAGCTCTGCCATACCCGTATTCATAAGCACTCCCATTGTACTTACAACAGCTTCCTTTGCGGTAAAGCCTGCGATAAGCGAGGTCGCCGCTCTCCAGTCGTCAAAGCCCAGCGGCTTGAAAATCGGAGAGATAAACTGTCCCACCAGCGCAAGCAGACTGTCCGAGGAATTTTCCACCACATTAAGGCGGGTATCAAAGGTCTGCAAAAACCAGATTATGATAGTCGCAACAAATATTACCGTAAAAGCCCGCTGTATGAAGTCCTTAGCCTTGTCCCACAGGAGCATTGCAACGTTTTTCGCCGAAGGCAGGCGGTAGTTCGGAAGCTCCATTACAAAAGGCACAGGCTTGCCCCTGAAAATCGTGTTCTTGAAAATCAGCGCGACCGCGACTGCAAGCAGCATACCTGTAAGGTAAAGTCCTATCATCACGAACGCCTGATATTTTTTGAAGAATGCGGCGCAGAAAACCGCATAAATCGGTATTTTAGCCGAACAGCTCATATAAGGGGTCAGCAGAATGGTCATCTTTCTGTCTCTGTCGGACACAAGAGTTCTTGTCGCCATAATTGCAGGTACCGAACAGCCGAAACCGATGAGCATAGGCACAAAGCTCCGCCCCGAAAGACCGATTTTTCTTAGGAGCTTATCCATAACAAAAGCCACGCGAGCCATATAGCCCGTGTCCTCCAGAATAGAGAGGAAGAAAAACAGCGTTACGATAATAGGAAGAAAGCTCAGCACGCTGCCCACTCCCGCGAAAATTCCGTCTATCACAAGACTGTGGACTACGGGGTTAATTCCATAGGAGGTAAGCCCTCTGTCCGTAAGCTCGGTAAGCTTGTCTATCCCCAACGCCAGCAGATCGGACAGTCCCGAGCCGATAACGTTGAAGGTCAGGAAAAACACAAGGAACATAATGCCGATAAACACAGGTATTGCTGTGTATTTGCCGGTAAGGACTTTATCTATCTTCACGCTCCTTATATGCTCTTTGCTTTCCTTGCATTTAACCACAGACAGCGCGACTGCCTGTTCTATAAAGGTATAACGCATATCAGCAAGAGCCTCGTTGCGTTCGTATCCGCTTTCCGTTTCCATTTCAACAATGCAGTGTTCAAGAAGTTCAAGCTCGTTTTGGTCAAGTCCCAGCTGCTCCGCCATATGTGGATCGCCCTCGATAAGCTTTGTGGCGCAGAAACGAGGGGGAATATTTATCTTCAGCGCGTGATCCATAATAAGGTGGACTACTGCGTGTATACAGCGGTGTACGGGAGAGTTGTCCGCGCAGAAGTCTGTGACAACGGGCTTTTTGCGTTCTCTTGCCACTTCCAGAGCCTTGTCTGTAAGCTCGGTAATTCCCTCGCCCTTCGATGCCGTTATCGGTACGACGGGTATTCCCAATGCGGCGGACAGGATTTTTACGTCGATAGTACCGCCGTTTGCGTGTACCTCGTCCATCATATTCAGTGCAAGCACCATTGGAACTCTGAGCTCCAAAAGCTGTAATGTCAAATAAAGGTTACGCTCTATATTTGTTGCGTCCACGATATTTATAATGCCGTCGGGCTTTTCGTTGAGTATGTAATCACGGGTGACTATCTCCTCCTGTGAATACGGACGCAGAGAGTAAATACCCGGCAGATCGACCACGGAGCAGTCCTTTGTACCTTTTATATTCCCTACCTTTTGATCGACGGTCACGCCCGGAAAATTTCCCACGTGCTGATTTGAGCCTGTGAGAGCGTTGAACAGTGTGGTTTTACCGCAGTTCTGATTGCCTGCAAGGGCAAATATCATCTGCCGTCGCCTCCCTCTTCTATGGGTTCTATCTCTATATTCATAGCGTCCTCGATACGCAGAGTAAGTTCATACCCTCGTACATTTATTTCAATAGGATCGCCCATAGGTGCGATCTTTCGCATTGTCACCTCGGTACGGGGTATCAGCCCCATATCCAGCAGGCGAAGTCTCAGCGCGCCTTGTCCTCCTACGGTTTTTATAACGGCGGAAGAACCTATTTTCAATTTATCCAAAGTCAATGTCATATCATCTCCAAAAGTTAGTTAAAGCTATCCCTACATAAGTTTACCACAGTTAACTTTAGCTGTCAAGGGGTAATTGGACGGATAGCTCAAAAATTTTTTTGAGGTAAAAGGATAGAAAAGGTTAGCCTCAGACGCATTTAAGGGATTTGTACGATTTGTATATATCTTATCTTGTTTCTTAAATCCGCTTTCTGATATTTGCTTGAAATTACGCGAAAACCGTTGACAATCCGACTGCTATTTTGTATAATAGTAATGTGTTTGTTCAGAAAATCTGCATTAACGGGAGGCGAGGTAATTGCACAATATATCTGTTAGAAAAGCTAAAATACTGTCATTATGCGCATTGCTTTTTATACTGATCGCGGGAATTATCGCCGCTGTTTGCTTTCTTAAGCCTCCGCAGATAGTTATAAATGAAATATGCTCCGCAAACGACGGAGAAAATCCCACAGCTTCGGATATAACCGACGTTTACGGAGATCTCTGCGACTGGATAGAGCTTTACAATCCTACCGACAAGGATATCTCCTTAAAGGGGTTTTCTCTGCGTATCAACGGCGGCGAACAGCAGGCCTTAGGCGATTATACCGTCAAAAGCGGAGATTACCTGCTAATATACTGCTCCAAAAATGAGATTTCGGAGGACGTCCCCCAAGCAAGGTTCAATATTCCTAAAGCAGAGAACAGCGAAATTGAACTGGATTACGGTTTCTCCGTATGCGATAGGATATCGGTTTGCAAGATCGAAAAGGGAAACAGCTATTCAAAAAATTACGACGGTGAAATGTATGTTTCATCGCCTACTCCCTTGCTTGCAAACAGCGCCGAGGTCATCGGCTGTACTCCCGCTTTCAGCCATACCGCGGGATTTTATTCCGACGAATTTGAGTTGGAGATATATGCGACGGAGGGGCAGACTGTATACTACACCCTTGACGGAACAGATCCCACAAGCTCCGATACCAGAATTGAATATACGGGAGCGATAACAGTATCCGACAGAAACGGCGAGCCTAACACGATTTCCGCTTACGACCCGATGAAGATACAGCTTGATTACCGCGAGGGCAGCATATCCGCTCCCAAGGACGAGGACGTTGACAAAGGAACCGTCGTGAGAGCATGTGCAAAAAGCGCAGACGGAAAGTACGGAAAGGTTTCCACAGCCGCATACTTTGTGGGACTTTCCACAGCGGACCACAACGATCTTCCCGTCGTTTCGATAGTGACCGATCCTGAAAATCTTTACGACGAAGAAACGGGTATATACTGTATGGGAGAGGTATACGAGGAATACGCCGAAGAACACCCCAATCACTATCACAACGGCTCTATTCCCGCAAACTACAATCAAAAGGGAAGAGAGTGGGAGCGTGAATGCTACATAGAATTTTTTGAAAGCGACGGCAGTCTTAAGCTTTCGCAGGACGCGGGAATGCGGATTCAGGGCGGCTGGTCAAGAGCGGATTACCAGAAATCCTTCCGTTTTTACGCAAGGAGCGATTACGGCAAAAACTCTTTCGATTACGCGTTCTGGGAGGGTCTTACCGACAGCGGCGGCAATGAAATGAACAGCTTTAAGACCCTTGTCCTACGCAACGGGGGAAACGACACCAATTACTCTAAGTTCAAGGATACGATGATACAGAATATGGTCAGCGAGAAAAATTTTGCGACCCAAGCGGGCAGAGCCTGCATACTGTTCATCGACGGCGAATACTGGGGACTTTACACTTTGCAGGAGGATTATACCGAAGAATATTTCGCCGACCATTACGGAGTTGTTGAAACAGACGTGGCACTGGTAAAAAGAATAGTCGAACTTGCCGAAGAGACCGACGATCCCGACTTTAATGAAATGCGTGAGTTCATTACGCAGAACGATATGTCCGCCGAGGAGAATTACCGAAAGGCTGAAAGTCTTATGGATATGGACAATTTTGCGGAATATATGGCAATAGAATGCTATATTTATAACGACGACTGGCCGCAGAACAACTACGGCTGCTGGAGGGTCCGGCAAGTGCAGACAGACAACCCTTACGCCGACGGACGCTGGAGATTTTACCTGTTCGACACAGAGTCCTCCGCTTATCATTATAATACCAAATCCGATGAAACGGATATATTTACATATCTTGAAAAACAAAAAGAAACGGCGCTGGGGGGAATTATCCACAGTCTGCTGAGAAACGGTGAGTTCAGGCAGAAATTCATTACAGCTCTTATGGATATGCGAAATACGTCCTTTGAGTACGGCAGATACAAGGAATATCTTGCCGAGTACAAATCCGTTTACTACGACGAGCTGGACAACTATTACAAGCGTTTCCCCACATGGGCAAATAAAAAAAATGCGGTGGACTCAATGCTCGGACGTATGAGCGACTTTTTCTACACACGTCCCGAAAGAATAACCAAGCTGCTGGAAACTGAGTTTGAATTAAGCGACAGACGCAAAATCTCCCTGCGCTCCGATGATGCGGCAAGAGGAAAAGTATTGGTGAACGGAAGTGAGGTAAGAACAGATTTCAGCGGTACATACTTTGACGGCTGTACGCTTACTGTAGAGGCAGTCCCCGAAAAGGGATATATTTTCACAGGGTGGTACGACAGCAAAGGCGAGCTTTACAGCGGCAGTCCCGAAATCGAATTTACCGTCAAGGGAAATTTAAAACTTACGGCGGAATTTGAGCGAAGTATACTTTAATTTACGTTACACAATAAAGCAGGACGGTTCAGTGAACAGTCCTGCTTTAAGTTTATGTCAATAACCGCACTATAAGAACCAATTTTTTTGTAAGCTCCTTTTGAAAAAGATTAGGTGCGTGTCTGTGCTTTTATATTTTACCGCCAATTTCCATTGTATATCACAGCCAATTAAAATTACTGTCAAATTTGTTTTACAGGGGAGTACGGAGTGTAGAATGTTTTGGTATTTTTTATTAAGTGTGCAGAAAATAAAAATCCTCCGCAAAATTAATTGCGAAGGATTTTTGGCGTCGTTAAAACGACTTGTCTTGCTGAGACCAAATGGATGCATACTCCAAATGTATTATTTATGACCCTTGCTATATCAATTTCATATATATGTCCGTATTAGTCTTTTTTCAAATTCATTCTATCACATAAAGACATTACGCAAAATAAATATGTAAAAGGCTGTACTCACTTGTACAGCCAACACCTTAAAAGGTTATCTCACAATGCTTGAAACAAAATCCCATAGTGTTTCTGCCGCTTGTTCTAGCAGATAATCATATAATTCTTCTGCGCTTGAAATAAGAAAAACCTTAATTACACCGTCAAACTGCGGAATGCCAAAGAAAAGTTCTCCGTTTTCATCACGCTTGTAAAGAAAATCATGAATAACGCTATAACGGTCGATCATAACGACCTCCAGCATTTTTATTAAGTCCTGCTGATAATCACAGCCGGCGAGCAATTCTGACTTTGCATCATCATCAAAAAAGCTGCCCGGTATCGGACAGCTGCACATTGCCTTACTTTCTTCAATTACCTCGCTGATAGTGTTTATCATTGTAACAAAAGTATTTTTAGAGATCATAAATTATTCCTCCCAATCAATATTCATTGAACTCATCTATCATTCTACGGTATTCCTTTTCCTCGCAGTCGATATAATCTTTAGCAAACTGCTCCGCTTCTTCAAAACTGTCTTTCAGCAGTTCAAAATCAACTGCAACTGAAAAAACATCGATTTCGAGTTTTTCGGATTCATCCACAAAAACTTCAATTGTGAATCCCTTACAGCGAATGTCATTTCCGTCCGTATCCTCTCGATGCAAATCTGTATCGGGAGTTATTTTCACATAAAATCCTTTGTATTTCATAGTGATGTCCTCCTAAAATTTCATCTGCATATCATCGTCCAGATCGTAGTCATAGTCTGGTTCTTCATCAAACTCATCATTTACAAAATACTCAAGCCGCTGAGAATTTTCAAGAGCAGTTTGAAGATATTTTTCATCCAGACCGTTCTCTCTGTAACCCTGCAAAATCGTATTGTAGTACTGTTGACTTGGAGGAGAAAGCTTACCATAATTCATCAGATATGCCATGCCCAAGACTTCTTTGCCGTTCAAATCAAAAGACATTATTTCCTGTCTGTAAAGCCTTGGATAGCCCTCATAACGGTTTAGGGCAGGCAGATCTCTTTCATCAAGCTCCCAGATCAGAACAGGAACGCTTGCGCCCTTTTGGGGAACAATGGTCGCAACGCCTCTGAACTCCAACTCATAGTCCTTAATTTCCGATGTTCCCACAACCTTTGAACGCGGACACCGATATACCATTTGCTCCAGATTGATGTTGCTGCCGTAAGCAATATATAATTGTTTGTTTTTCATTTGCGACCTCCTATCACATAGACATTTCCATGTCCATTTCTTCATCTTCTTCAAGGTCCTCACATTCGCTTTCTGACGGCTCAAAATTTTCATTGGGTACGTTTTCGTTTAACTCCTGAACCTCGCTTACAGGCTCGACACGCTGCTCACGGGCGGCTTGCCGTTCTGCTTTCAGTCGTTTACGTTGTTCCATGGCATCTTCGGGATGAAGCCATGCTATATTTCCCTCAAGGTGAGAAAGCAAGTGCTTTCGGCAGTTTTTAAACTCCTGCCCGTTCAGACCTATTCGGATAAGCCATGTACGGAACGTATAGCGAGGATTCTCACTCTGCGTCACACGGGGACTTGCTGATTTCTGAGTCAGAGCCTGATTGCTGACCGCCAGAACCAGTGAAATGTACGCTCGAAGTACGCCTGCGTTCAGACAACTGTTGAAAGCTCTCACCTCGATATTATTGTCGGTAAACACTGGATGTAAGTTTAAACATCGATACCGAGACGAGTCGTAATGTGAATGGTACTCACGGTCATCGCCGTACCATAGCCTTTTTATCGTCTGCAAATCAGTTGGTTTTCTTCGGTTAAGTTCTTCAAGAAAACGCTTGTCCACTTTTCTGCAATAATGCTGCTCACGATCCGAATTTACCTGCAAAGCCTGATAGAGCATATCCTCTTTACTTGCAAAAATGTTTACTAAATTACGAAGCTTTTGTGCGTCATACGGAGCAAAATCAATATGAATATGGATTCCCGTTGTTTCATTGCAAACGCCTCCGCTTCGGCGAATAGAACGAACCACTTCCTGAAGCGTCGCCATATCCTCGTATTCCAGAATAGGAGTTACAAGCTCGACGGAATACAGCTTGGAAGCCGGATTCCCGTTTTTGTTCGTACATCTGATACTTGCGTCAGACATGATTTTCCAACGCCTGTTTTTGCTGTCGTAAACATCGTATCTGTCATAACTCCCGCCGTAATGCTCGGTCAAGCCGCCTAAAACCTTTGCGACCGCTTTTGCTGCTGCCGACCTTGTTAAGCCTGTGCATTCTACTTCTACGCCGAAACGCTGAGTTTTTATCCCCTCAAAATTGCCTGCCAAATAACCGCCTCCCAACAAAAACAGCTTGCAGATTTTTTCCGCAAGCTGTAAATTTTAATCGTTATTCAATTTCCGTCCTGACCTCGTAACCGCCCTTGAAAATTACCAGTATTTCGGTCTTGCTCAGTATTTTTACGCACTCGATCAGTTTCCTGATAAGCACATTATCAAAGGTTTCCAACTCAAACTTTTCATTCTCTATCAGCTCCATTATTTTATCAAGCTTGGCTTGAGTTTCTTCCGAAGTCTTATTCTGTGATTTCAGCATTGCAAGCCGTTCGCTCAGCCGCTGTTCTTCCGAATAAAGCTTTTCAAACTCGCTGTCCAGCTTGTCCTCGTCGCAGCCGCCCGAAGCGATTAAGCTGACTAAGTCAGTTCTTGCTTGATCAATTTCTTTCAGCCGCTTTTCTGCGGCTAAGATTTCTTCCTGTCCCTGACATTCAAGAACCGAGCCTATATTCGCTTTTAAAATCCTAACAATGTCGTTACGGCAGGAATAGTAATTATTGATCGCGCGGATTATTGCCTTGTGGAGTTGTTCTTCCTTTATCGTAGGCGAATCTGGACAGTACTTTTTGCCGTGTTCAAGTCGGCTTATGCAGCGCCAGACCACTTGCT
>JAUNOG010000043.1 GCA_030531185.1 Ruminococcus sp. | reverse complement strand
GAATTACAGGGGTCTCACTTTCAAGATACGGGTTAAGTATTTCCGCGATCAATGCATAACCGTCAAGATTCGGATGAAGTCCGTCAAAGGTTATGCCTTCCTTGCAGTAGCCGTCCTCGCCTACGAAAGCCGAATAGCAGTCAACATATGTAACGTTGTCGTTTCTTTCCGTAAGAGCCTTCAGATCAGCGTCAAGAGCAACGATCAGATCCTGAGCACCTGTATAGAAAACGGGTGTGGTGGGAAGAACGCTTATCACAAAAATCTCAATATCGGGATTTGTTGCTTTTAATGCTGCAAACATTGTTTCATAGTTGGCGATGATTTCATCGTTTGTAAAACCGCGACCGATGTCGTTTATTCCGCAGAGCATAACGACCTTATCGTAATTTTTCTTTGCAAGTTCGTCGATTCTTGCCGAACATTCCTTTGTCGTCTGACCGCCTATTCCGTAGTTAACGCAATCCTCTCTGCCAAGAATTCCGTTCCAGTCAATATTATTTAAGTGAGCGGAATCGACAAGCGGATTCTGAACAATGCTGTCTCCGATAAAAGCAATGCCTTCGTCAGGTCTGTCCCATGTTCCGTCGCTTGTATCAACAGGATCGCCTGTCCCCTCGAAATAAGCAATTCTTTTCAGAGTAACCTCTTCGTTTTTTGAGCAGTATGCCTGTATCTGGTCGAGCCTTGCAAAATTAGTTCCGAACGCCTGGGAGAAATTATCGTAGTTGAATTTTGAATAACGTCTGCCGTCCGCTGTTGTGCCTGTTTCATCGGCATAAACCGCCGCCCAGTTTGTTGCACCGGAGGCGCTTGCAAGCGCAAGATATATTCCGTCTTCCGCGCCAGTGTATTCAACGTAAAAATAACTTCCCTCATTGATAGTTGAAGCGTCCCACTCGCCGCCTACATGCTTTGTGTAGAAAAATGTGAGATTTGTTCCCACTGTATTCGCAGTCTTAGAACCTCTATACAGCATTGCAGTTTCGCCAAGGTCAGAATCCATCTTGTAACCGTGCCAGCTTATATTGGTAATGACCGTTTCTCCTACTGAGGTAGTCGTACCTGCACAAATAGCGTTAACGTCTGAAAAATCCTCTGAACCGTATGCCGCTGCACAATCGTCGAAGCTGAACATCGAAGTATATCCGTCCGAAGTCGATTCGGTTGAAGTCGGAACGTTTACGCTCGCCCATTTCGAGGTAGTCCATTCAGAAAAAGCCAGATAAACAGCTCCCTCGGTTCCCTTGTAATCGACAGTAAAATATCCGTCTTTTGTGATTTCTGTTGGATCAAAACTTCCGCTGCCATTAGTTGTCTGAACCTCCGGACCTAAAGTCCAACCAGTCGATATCTTGCTTTCACCTGTGAAAATGTCGGTTTTCACAAATTCCTTTTCCTCGGCAAAAGCGCCTATGGTCATTGAAGAAACCGCAAGTCCTAAAGCGCATATAACCGATGTGATTTTCCTAAGTTTCATAACATCATTCCTTTCATAAAATTTAGGTTTTTATTTTGTAAGATAATTATACAACCATTACATAAAAAAGTACAACAAGCAATACTTGAATTGAGAATAATTTATGTTATGCAATATGTCGTTGTTGAAACATATCTTGATGTGGAATGCGACTTCAAATATATTTAAATAGCAAATTATATTTTCAATATAGTTACATTACCCTTAGGTTCTAATGTCCTATGGTGTGCAGGTTCAAGTCCTGTCACCCGCACCAACGACAAAAGTCCCTGTTTCAGGGGCTTTTTGTTCATATAAATATATAAAAAGAATTGGCATAAACCTTAGCTTTACACATTAAGTAAAGCAGTGTGTATGCCAATATTTTTTTAGTTATGCGATTTCTTTCTCCACATAAACGGACACGCTATCCTCAAAATCGCCATTAAATTCAAGCCTGATATTAAGGCTTTTATCCTCATTCTGATGAACTACAATTCTGCGGACAAGAGTCCTGAGTTGCGCATCGGACAACTCCCCTTTTTCCAGAATTTTATCAAGCGTTTCTGAAGTAATTTTCAGTTTTGCGTGTCGTTCCCTGCTGATCTTATCATAAATTTTGCAATCCTAACCTTGCAAACGACAGAATAATTACGGTCAAACTTGCATACAGGATTGCTCTTACAAGTACGCTTCAATTTTTTTAAGTCCCCAAAAGTTAAAGACTTGTTAAGAATTAATATGCTATAATCAAAACATAGAGAAAACGACCCTAAAGAAAAGAGGTACGCGCTATGTTTTTGAGAATACTGAAAAAAGACCTTAAACGAAAAAAGACTATGAACATCATTCTGCTGCTGTTCGTGGCGCTGTCTGCGATGTTTGCTTCTGCGGCAGGCAATAATATTATTGCTGTGACAGGCGGTCTTGATTACTATTTTGAAAAGGCAGGAATGGCAGATTACTACCTTATCTCTCGTGATTTCGACGGCAGAAGCGAGGTGGAAGAGATGCTTGTTCAAAGCGACAATATCTCGGAATACCGTGCAGAGAAAGCGATCTTTGCGACTTGTGAATGCTATCAGACAGATCAAGGCAAGCTGATGGATTTTTCCAATATTTCAATAATATGCGATATTGGAGATACGAAACTAAATTTCTTTGATGAAAACGACATCGTGATAAATGAGATTGAAAAGGGAAAGGTCTGGCTGACAGGCGGAATTCCCCGCAGAGAGGGCGTCGAGATTGGCGATGTATTCGTGTTCAGCCTTGGGGATACCGAACTTGAGCTTGAAGTTGCAGGCTTTGCAAAGGACGCACTTCTCGGCTCGGAAATGATGGGAAACCCAAGAATGCTTATGAACAGCGAGGACTTTCAAATGCTGTGTGATGATGAAACGATAAACACTTACAGCATGGGTCATATTTTCTACATAGATACCAACAAAGTTACGGAAATAGAATCAAAACTTTCAGATCTTGGCGGTATAATGTTTGATGGCGATAATGCTATGATAAAGATGACGTATATTATGAATATGCTCGTTGCAATGGTAATTCTCGTCATCAGTATAGGGCTTATCGTTGTGTCATTCGTTGTGCTGAGATTTACGATCAGATTTACCATTGCTGAAGAATTTCGTGAGATCGGCGTTATGAAAGCGATCGGTCTGCAAAACAGCTCCATAAGATCGCTCTATCTTGTGAAATATTTGGGAATTGCTCTGACAGGTACGGTTATCGGCTATTTCGGCAGTGTACCGTTCGGGAAAATGCTGCTTGAAAGCGTAAGCGAAAATATGGTGCTCGGGAATGACAACAACGTACTGATCGGTATTCTTTGCTGTACCGCAGTTGTACTGATAATACTGCTGTTCAGCTGGGGCAGCACAAGAAGGATCAGTAAACTCTCACCTATCGATGCAGTGCGAAGCGGTCAGACGGGCGAGCGTTTCAGAAAACGCAGCCTGCTCAGTCTTGGAAAAAGCAGGCTCGGCAGCACAGGCTTTTTAGCACTAAACGATGTACTCAGCGAATCGAAACAGTACGGCATAATTACGGCAATATTTGCAATATGTACCTCGCTGGTTATGATACTGGCTGTAACCGCAAACACCATTAACAGCGACAGCCTTTTGTATCTGCTCTCAGTCACCGAAAGCGATGTTTATATATCGGATTCCGCAAGAGCTATGGACGTTATGGCAGGGGTCAAAACTATAAGTGAAACAGAGCAGGAGATTGAGAATATACTTGCGGAAAACGATATGCCGGGAACAGTTTATCTGGAGTGTTGGTATAATTTGCCTATCTCAGCAAATGGCAAACGCTTTAATTTAAACTTTCTGAAATGCAGCGATACAAAAACGACCGACTACGATTATACCGAGGGAACAGCTCCTATCTATGAGGACGAGATAGCGGTCACAAAACAGATCGCCGATAAGCTGAGCGTCGGTATCGGAGATCATATCAGCGTGAATATCGGCGGAGAGGAAAGAGAGTTTATCATAACGGCATATTTCCAGTGCTTCAACAATTTAGGCGAATGTGCAAGATTTCATGAAAACCTCAGCATTCCGGATAATCTTATGACAACTGCATTTTCGTATCAGGTGAATTTTGACGACAACCCCGACAGCACAGTAATATCCGAACGTATCGAGGATATGAAAGATATTTTTGATACCGAAAATATAATGGATACGAAAGGGTTTGTCAATGATTGTATGGGCGTAGGAGATACGATAGCATCGGTAAAGAACCTTGTACTTGCTTTGTCCCTGATAATCATCATTCTGCTGTCGGTGCTTATGGAACGAAGCTTTATCTCAAAAGAAAAGACAGAAACAGCGCTTATGAAGGCAGTGGGTTTCAGCAGCGGTTCAGTGATACTTCATCACACACTTCGCTTCGGAATAACGGTATTAACGGCGGTAGTTGTATCATCAGCATTATTTCTGCCGCTCACGAAGCTGATAATGAACCCGATTTTCGGAATGATGGGTGCAATCGGAAATATTGATTATCAGATAAATACCTTGGAAATTTTTGGGGTATATCCTGCTATCATATTTGTGGTAACCGTGCTTAGTACAGCATTGACAGCACTTTACACGAAAACGATAAAGGCTTCCGATACGGCAAGCATAGAATAAGGAGGACAACATAATGAATATGGTTTTACAGACAAAGGGACTTTGCAAGACATACATCGTAAACAAGCGCCAGAACAACGTGCTGAAAAACATTGACCTGACGATATATGAAGGCGAAATGGTAGCGGTCATGGGACCCTCCGGCTCGGGTAAAAGTACGCTGCTCTACTGCGTATCGGGTATGGACAGAGTAACGGCAGGAGAAGTTATTTTTAACGGCAAGGAGACCGCTAAGCTCAGTGACAAGGAGCTTGCAAGGCTCAGGCTCGATGAAATGGGTTTTATTTTTCAGCAGATGTATATGATGAAAAATCTTTCGGTGCTTGACAATATAATTTTTCCTGCGGTAAAGTCGAAAAAGAATACCGAGAGCCGCAGGCAGACCGAGGAACGCGGACGTTCGCTTATGCGGCGGCTCGGTATTGACGACGTCGGAGACAATGACATTAACGAGGTTTCGGGCGGACAGCTTCAGAGGGCTTGTATCTGCCGGAGTATGATAAATTCTCCGAAGATGATTTTTGCCGATGAGCCGACGGGTGCGCTCAACCGTTCAAGCTCCGACGAGGTGATGAATGAGCTGCTTTCACTCAACCGCGACGGTACTACAATTATGTGCGTGACCCACGACCCAAAGGTAGCCGCCAAGTGCGGCAGGGTGCTGTATATCATGGACGGCGGTATTGTGGGCGAAAAGGAAATGGGACGCTTTGACGGCGGCGATAAGGAGCTTCGCGACCGTGAAAGAGAACTGAATAACTGGCTTATGGAACAGGGCTGGTAAAGTAAAAACAGCGTCGTTTTTTGCGGCGCTGTACTTGCTATATTCGAGGGAATGTGCTAAAATAATAACAGGTGGTGATCTTATGACCGATATTCTGATAGTGGAGGACGATAAGGAGCTGGCAGACTTGCTGACTGACTTTCTGCGTGAGGAAGGCTATACCGTGTCAAGCGTGGACAGCGGAGAACGTGCCGTGCAGCTCTTTGAGCGATACGGCGCAAGACTTGTGGTGCTCGATATAAATCTCCCCGACGTCAACGGCTTTGTGGTCTGCTCCAAGTTACGGGAAAATGCGGATACTCCTATACTGATTGTAAGTTCAAGGACGGACAAGGGGGATAAGCTGAACGGCTTTGACCTCGGTGCTGACGATTATATTGAAAAGCCCTATGACATTGATATTCTTATAGCTAAGATAAAAGGCATTTTCAAGCGGCGGTATCAGCGCGAGATATTGTCTGCGGACGGTGTGATACTCAATCTTGCAGATAAAACAGCGGTCATCGACGGAAAGCCCGTGGAACTGCCTGCAAAGGAATTTGACCTGTTGACGCTTCTGATAAAGAATCAGGGCAAGGCTCTGAAAAAAGAGTATCTGTTCAGCACGGTCTGGGGCAGCGACAGCGAATCGGAGCTGCAAACACTCCATGTGCATATCAACCGTCTACGGCAGAAACTGGGCGACGATCCGAAGAACGCAAAGCGTTTGCTGACCGTCTGGGGCGTGGGGTATAAGTTCGTATGAAAGCGTTCAAAAGACTGTGTATCGCAGTGATAACGATTTTTCTTTTGCTGACGGCAGTGCTGAATTTTGCTCTGACAAGGCAGGAAAAGACGGCTGACGGCATTTACCGTGTTGAAGCAAAACGCCTTGCCGATGAAATAACGGAAACAGGCAGCTATAACATTGAAAAATATCCGCATATCACGGGAGTGTTCACGGCTGATGACGGAGAGCTGTATTCCTCTGACGAACATTATCTTATCATCAAGGTAAACGATACGCTCTACCGTGTGGAATATACAATAGACAGTAAACGGCACGGAATACTCATACTCAACTGCGTTCTGTGTGCTGTTCTTTTGATGACAGTCGGTTTGCTTCTATATATTTACAGGTATATCATCACACCTTTCGGCAGACTGAACGATGTTCCGCAGGAGCTTGCAAAGGGTAATCTTGCCGTGCCGATACCCGAAGAGAAGAGCCGATTTTTTGGAAAATTTACATGGGGCGTTAATCTTCTGCGCGAGAACATCGAGGACAGCCGCAGGAAAGAGATTTCCATGCAGAGGGACAAAAAGCTGCTTCTGCTTTCGCTTTCTCATGATATCAAAACGCCTTTGTCGGCAATAAAGCTGAATGCAAAGGCGCTTGCCAAGGGATTATACAAGGATGAGGAAAAACGCCGCCGCGCCGCCGAGAGTATCAACGCCCGTGCCGATGAAATTGAAGGCTTTGTGAGCGAGATAACCAAGGCGGCAAGCGAGGACTTTATGAGCTTTGAAGTCGTTATGGGCGAGGAATTTCTCAGCCGTATCGTCACAAGAATAAGTGCAAGATACACTCCCCAGCTCGCCATGTCAGGGACGGAATTTATCATGCAGAAATATGATGACTGCATTCTTTCCTGCGACCCTGACCGATTGGCTGAATGTCTGCAAAACCTGATCGAAAACGCGATGAAATACGGTGACGGAAAACGCATCGAGCTGAGTTTTGATAAAATGGACGGCTGTGAGCTTATCACGGTTTCAAACACAGGCTGCACGCTAGAAACAAAAGAGCTGCCGCAGATATTCGAGAGCTTTCATCGCGGAAATAATGCGGACAAGGTGCAGGGCAACGGTCTGGGACTTTTTATCTGTAAAAGGCTGATGTCGCTTATGGGCGGTGAGGTCTATGCACATATTCGTGACGGGTGCTTTTGTGCCACGTTAGTTGTTAAATTGGCGTGATGTCACATATCGTTTGTTATCGCTGTCGGGATCATTCCTGACAGCGTGTTTTGCTTTAATGAATATTGGGCATAGATTGATTTGCCGATGTAAATGTGATATAATAAAAATATAATCACCAAAAAGAGCCGCTGTTTTTATGAATGCAAATTAGTCACTCCGAACAGGTAAAGCATAAAATGCAATATTGATTGGTGATATGGCGAAAAGATAGACAAAGCTTATAACAGAAAGGAAGCCTATGGATATAATAGATAAAATTTATGAGGCTCTTGAAATGGTCTCTAACGACCTCAAGGGTTATTACTCTGAGGTACGGGTACGCGAATACACCTTTATTTTTTAAATGCCTTGAAAACACCTCACAACCACCGAATAACGCCTTTGACGAACAACTGCTTGCTTTTGTGTTTATACAAATAATCTGTCATAATATACTTGGTAATTATAGCTTATTCATCCTATATCCAATTCCAACAAGTGTTTGAATGAAATGATTTTCATAATTGGAGTTTTTATCAATTTTCTTTCGCAAATTTGCCATAAAAACACGAAGAGAGGCAACATCGCTTTCAAAAGAACTGCCCCATATCTTATTGGTAATATAATTATGAGTCAGAACCTTTCCCACATTATGAGCCATAAGACACAGTATTTTGTATTCAATCGGCGTCAGATGAACTTCTTTTCCTCCGAGAAATACACTTCCGGCAGCATAATCTATTTTCATATCTCCGTTAATAAACTCCGTTTCTTCTTTTTGCTCAATATTCTTCATAGCGGAAATACGTCTCTGCGTAACTCTAAGCCTTGCCAATAATTCTTCTACTGAAAACGGTTTAGTTAGATAATCGTCCGCACCGGAATCAAGCGCATCTATTTTATCGGTATCTTCACTCCTGGCACTAATAACTATGATCGGGACATTGGACCAAGAACGAATTCTTTTTATGATCTCTATACCGTCAATATCAGGTAATCCGAGGTCTAAAAGAATAATATCCGGCTGATGAGTAGACGCCTCCATTAAAGCTGTTTTGCCGTTTTTGGCACTCAGATATTTGTAATTATGCGTTTCAAGAGTAGTTGTGATAAGATTTTTAACCGAGCTGTCATCTTCGACAACTAAAATTGTTATTTTATTCATAAATAGCTACCTCCTCGACAGGTAATGTAAAGCTGAACACTGTGCCATATGGCTTATTATCCCGAACAGTTATGTCCCCTCCGTGAGCTGTAACAATAGATCTGCACAGAGCAAGTCCGAGACCTATGCTTCGGCGGCTATCCGCAATTTTGGTTTCCGCCGTATAAAACATATCAAAAACTCTGGATTTCGCTTCGTCCGATATACCGGGTCCGTTATCCGCAATCTCGATAACAGCCCACCCCGCATTCCGAGATACCGTTATGCAGATCTCCGAATCCTCCTGCGTATATTTCAGAGCATTATCTACAATGTTAATAATTACCTGCACGATCAAACGGGCATCCATTTTGACCATAAGCAGCTCTTCATTTTGACGAACGGTAATTTTATGCTTTCGACAGCTTCTGCTCAAATGCGTAAGAGCTTCATTAATAACGTCGTCGATCAGCTCTGCGCTGAGCCTTAGCCTCATACTTCCGTCTTCGATCCTCGTAACGGAAAGAAGATTTTCTACAAGATTTATCAGCCACATAGAATCGTCATATATATTACGGTACAGATCGAGCCGTTTTTCCTTGCTGATATCCTCACTGTTGGATATCAGTATTCCCGCATTTCCTGATATAGAAGTAAGCGGTGTTCTGAGATCATGAGATATGGAACGGAGAAGATCCGCCCTGAGCTGCTCGTTCCGAGCCAAAACCGCAGCGTCCTCTTTTTCCTGAATATTGCGCAGATTTTCCATTGCCAGCGCACATTCTCCCAAAATTGACATAACTATACTGTTTTCAAAGGAATCAAGAGGATCGTCTTGAATCGCAATTCCCACTACACCGTATACGGCGCTGTTCACACGTACGGCGAGATACAGACATTCAGCGCTGGAAAGCGTATTCGTAGTAGCTCCCGAACGTTTATTATTCTTGAATGTCCATGCAGCTGTTGCCTGTTCATTCGGAGAAATATATTTGTCGGAACAAGTATTTTCATTGTGTATAAAAACGTGAGGTTCGGATAATTTATCGTTTTGTCCGAAATAGAAAATGATATCTCTTTTCAGCAGCTTCACTAATTGATTTGCGGTTATTTCCGCAGTAATAGCTTCATTCTGCGCCTGCTGCAAAAGCTTATTGGTATCAAACAGGATTTTAGTTCGGTATGCGGTAAGCGCCGATTGCTTGGCGTTCTGTTTTATTTTCAAAGCAAGATTACCGGTAAGAAATGCCGATAAAAACATTACGAGAAAAGTTATCGGATAATCAGACCTGTATGCATTAAATGTGTATTTAGGAACAGTAAAGAAGAAATTAAAAATTAAAACGCTGATAAGAGACGAAACAATACTGTACCAGCGGTTTGCAGTAATAATGGAAATAACCAGCACGCCTAAAATATATAATGTTATGATGTTTGCTTCATTAATACCGAGATACTCAAAAATAAAACCGATTATTGTGGATGCAAGCGTTACACCTGATGTTTTTATCAAATCGGAAACAAGAAATTTTTCCGACGGCCTTTTAGATCTTCTTTCGTAATTCATTTCCGCGGAACGATTACCGTCCGGAATAATATATATATCAAGATTAGGCGAATAATTTGTCACTCTTTCCGTTAAAGGCGGCTTACCGAATATTTTTTTCCTTGAACTGCTGCGCCCGAGTACAATTTTAGAAACTCCGGAAATTCTTGCAAATTCCGAAATCTGATAAGCAATATCATCTCCGTATGTCGTTTCGATAACAGCTCCCAGCTGCTCGGCTAAGCGCATATTATTTCGCAGCCTTTTTTTGTTTTCCTCGCTCATATCCGCAAAATCAGGAGTTTCAACAAATAATGCTGTGAAACTTCCGTGAAACGCCTTTGCCATTCTTGCCGCAGTACGTATGATCTTTGAATTTGACGGAGAAGAAGAAAGACAAACCAATATATGTTCTCCGGTATAGTAATCAGTATTGTTTTTAATTCGTGCATTTTCCGTAAACTTATTGGTTCTGTCTGCACAGCGGCGCAGCGCAATTTCCCGCAGAGCGGTTAGATTTTCAACCGTAAAAAAATTATTCAGCGCACTTTTGACCTGATTTGATCTGTATATTTTCCCTTCGCTGAAACGATTGATTAAATCCTGCGGCTCAATGTCAACGATCTCCACCTGATTGGCAAAGTCAAAAATTTTATCCGGAATACGTTCCTTGACGATAACGCCTGTAATGGATGCGACCATATCGTTCAGGCTTTCAATATGCTGAACGTTTACAGTTGTGTATACATTAATTCCTGCATTCAAAAGTTCTTCGATATCCTGATATCGTTTTACATGACGGCAGCCGTCGGCATTGGTATGGGCAAGCTCGTCAACAAGTATAAGCTGCGGTTTCCGCTTTATTGCGGCGTCAAGATCAAATTCGTTCAGAACGATCCCGTTATATAGTACTTTTTTGTACGGCAGTACCTCCAGCCCTTCCATAAGCTCAGCTGTCTGCGGTCTGGGGTGAGGTTCCACATACCCGGCAACCACGTCGCATCCGTTATTTTGGGCTGTGTGAGCGGCTTTAAGCATAGCGTATGTTTTTCCTACTCCTGCCGCATATCCGAAAAATATTTTTAATTTGCCTTTGCATTCCGTTTTTTCTTCCCGATTGATCGCGTCAAGGATTTCATCGGGAGACGCTTTATCCGCTTCCATTTGGCTCACCTCTCATATGCAGATTATATCATACTTCTGAAAAATTTTCAATGCGGCTCAGCGTCTCAGTTAGAATAACCGATATATCTTTTTTCACAGAACAAATATCCTTTCGGAATATGAAATACTGTTGTGTAAAATTCTCCGATAATACCTCTATAAAAATGTCATAATCAGGTATTATCAAAGAATTCGATTTTGGGTTTATACAGAAAACATCCAGATCGTTTTCAACTATTTTATGAGAAACTATGCCGAAATCAATATTACCGCCGTTGATTTTTTCCGTTATATCAGAAGTTTCACCATAATAAAACATAAACTGTATATTTGGATGTTTTTTTGATATGCTTTCCAGATTTTTGCACAGATCGGCTGCGTAAAACGGATTATCCAAACCGAATTTAACAGTATAAGCGCTTTCATATGCTTCATTTTTTTCAAGAAATTTATCAAGTCTCTTCATTTCAATAAATCCAAGTACAAATAATACAGTTATGATTATTATTAAGAAAAAAGTGTTCATTATTGTCACCGATTATATATGAAAACATTTTTTTACATCGTTAAAATTACCTAATACAAGGAGATGATCGTTTTCATTAAGTATAGTTTCAGTTGATATATTGGGATTAAGCTTGTTATTTTGTCGGACAGTTAAAATATTTATTCGATATTTACGCCGTATATCTATTTCTCCCACACTTTTCCCGCTCCATTGTCTTGGGACTGTGACTTCAAATATTGCATAATCCTTATCAAGCTCTATATAATCAAAAATATGATCGGAAGTATACCTGATCGCTGTCCATAAAGCAAGCTGTTTTTCGGGATATACCACTTGATCTGCGCCGTTTCTCAATAAGAATTTTTCGTGGACGTCCCGTGCCGCTCTGGCGACGACTTTTTTGGCGCCCAATTCCCGCAGCAGCGAGGTCGTTTCCAGCGAATTCTGAAAATCATCTCCAATTGCCACAATGCAAACGTCATAGTTACTTATCCCCAGGGAGCAAAGAAACTCCTTTTTGGTACTGTCGCCTATTTGAGCATTTGTAACATAAGGAAGTACTGCCGCCACCCTTTCTTCAATTTTATCTATAGCCATAACCTCATGACCCAGCTCGTTCAATTTTTTTGCAATGTGCCTGCCGAAACGTCCTAAACCTACCAACAATACAGATTTCATATTTTTTCCTCGCTTCCGTTATCCGATATTTATTTTTTCAAGCGGATATCTTGAAAGATTATCCTGCTTTTGAGAAACCGCCGCAAATATAAACGTAAGCCCGCCTACCCTTCCAAAGAACATAAGTAAAATGAGAATAGTTCTTGAGCATATACCTAAAGAAGCGGTTATTCCCGTTGAAAGACCCACCGTGCCGATCGCCGAAGCCGTTTCAAAAAGGCATTCCGTCAAGGGAAGACCTTCGACTAAACTTATGGTTACTCCGCTTGTAAAAAAGAGGAAAAGATATATCAAAACAAGCGCCGAAGCCTTTTTTATTATATCGTTATCTATCCTTCTTTTAAATACAGTAATATCTTCTTTCCTTTTGAAAACCGATACCGACATTGCAAGAAGAACACCGATCGTTGTTGTTTTCAAACCGCCTGCCGTTGAACCTGTCGAACCGCCTATCAGCATCAGAACTATCATCACAGCAATGCTGCTTTCCCTCATCAGACTGATATCTACAGTATTAAATCCTGCAGTTCTCGGCGTTACAGTCTGAAAAACAGAAGCAAGAAATCTTCCTCCTGATGATATATTCCATTGAGAGAATTCAAAAAAATAAAAATAAAGGAAAGGCAAAACAATAAGGACGGCGGTAACAGACAGAATTATCTTGCTTTGAAGGTGGTAGTTTTTCAGGTGAAATTTGTGTATTTTTATATCTTCCCACGTTGAAAATCCAAGTCCGCCGCCGATTATCAGTAATATTACGGTAATATTTATAAGCGGATTATTTGCAAAATACGTAAGCGACGAGTACGGCGCTTTAACTCCCATAAGATCGAAGCCTGCATTGCAAAATGCGGAAATCGAATGAAAGACTGAGTACCATAAGCCCTTAAAGAAACCGAATTCGCCCCAAAAAGCAGGCAGCATTAAAATGCATCCAATCAACTCGATGAACAATACTGTTTTAAAAATAAATCCTGTCAGTCTCACAATACCGCCAACCTGCGGAGCTGAGATTGCTTCCTGCATAATACTTCTCTGACGAAGATTTATCCTTCTGCCGGCAAGCATAGAAATGGCAGCGGCAGCAGATACGACTCCCAGTCCTCCGATCTGGATCAAAATCAATATAACTGACTGACCAAATCCCGACCAGTAGGTCGCTGTATCATGTACGACAAGTCCTGTAACGCAGACAGCCGAAACTGATGTAAATAATGCGTCAAAAAAGTCAGCACAGTTTTTGTCCGCGGTTGATACAGGAAGCATAAGCAGTAAGCTTCCTAATAATATAATGCTTAAAAAGCCAAGCATAATTATTTGAAATGACGATAATTTCTTAAATATTGAATTCATTAACACACACCCAAAATCTCATTGTTATTCAATATTTATTATCTCATATTTTTCATTAAGATTGCATAAGTTTTTATTTTGTTGTATTAAGATTTTATAAAGAAAAAAGGCAGAACTGTTTTGTGAATTGCTCCCCTTTTTTAATTCAAGAATTTGGGAAAATAAGTTTTATAAAAAGCTTTTCAGCGGCGCAGCCGGACCTGAAGTCAGGCATTATATGATTACCGCTTTTATCGTAAATATAAAATCCGTTATCATAGCTGACAGTAATACCGCATTCTTCAAGCGCAAGCCTTAAGGAAAGCTCCCACGGAAACGCAGATATCTCATTGCGCTGTATAGCTGAAAAAGCGTCGTCAAATTCAAGCGGACTTTGCTTATTTTCAAAATATACCAGCCATAAATTTTTACGCTGTCCGACAGTCAAAGAATTCAAATAATGATCCTCACCGTTAACAAGAGAAATATATCTGTAGTACGTATCTCTGCTTTCCTGCTTGAAACTCTCAAACAGTGTTTCGGTAAAAACGGTTCGGGAAATAACAAGAAAGCCCTTTTTATAATCGTATATATCCAGCAGCTTTCTGTACTCATTGGCAGTTTCCTGATCGGAAAGGGATATTTTCAGCGAAATATCCCTGATGATCTCAAAATCCTTCCCGGAAACATTATGCTTTTCGCATATCAAAGATTTTTCATCTTTGGAAATTTCCGCTGTCATATCTCCTCCTTCGAACTCGGATATTCCTCCGTAAACGGAGGATTTCGATATGGCCATATAAAGACCGTATTCGGTGAAAAAATCGTCGCATACAAAATATGAATTCGGATAATACACCCACAAAACATTGTTCTCAGATATATACAGTTCGGGATTAAATTCCAGAGTTTCGCTTAAAAGCTGAACAAAATCAATGACTGCGATCAACGGGTGCGGTGAACTTTTCATTTTATTATACGGCATTCTGCCGCTCCATGCCGTTAATTTCTTTTGCATATCCGTTCTCCTTAATCCTTGATAATACTGTCCAGCATAAGATTGACTTCAAGTACATTAACTGTTTTCTCACCGAACACTCCAAGGAATTTGCCGTCAGTACACTCATTAATAATATCTCTTACTTCGTCCTCGGACATATCATTCGCTTTTGCAAGCCTTTTTACCTGATATTCAGCCGCTGCCGGAGAGATATGCGGATCAAGTCCGCTGCCTGAACAGGTGACTAAATCTTCCGGTATTGGTGTATCACCCATATCAGGGTTGGAGGCTTTGATTTTTTCAACACGTTCCTCAACCAGCTGTGCATATTCATCGCTTTCGGGACTTAAATTTGACGGACCTGCATATACAAGAGGTTTTCCGTTCTCGTCCTTATAGGTGCTTACATCAAGGTTCATTATCCTGCCCCACATATGGGAATCATCGGTATACTGCTGTGCAAGAAGTGAACTGCCGTATTTTACGCCGTCCACTTCTATAATACTTCCGTTTGCCTTGTCCGGAAAAATCAGCCGGGCAAGTCCTGTTACAACACCTGTATATACCACTCCGCAGAGAAATGTGAAAATCAAAAATATAATAAGCGCTCTTTTTAAAACTTTCATATCTGTTACCTCCTGTTAAGCAAGACCTAATGCTGTTATGATAATATCAAGCAGCTTTACAAAAATAAACGGTGCTGCAAGTCCGCCGAGACCATATACAAGCAGATTCCTTGACAAAAGCTTTCCGGCAGGAACTTCACGGTATTTTACACCTTTCAGTGCAAGGGGTATGAGAGCAATGATTATCAGTGCATTGTAGATTATTGCGGATAATACGGCGCTTTGCGGAGAAGTAAGGTTCATAATATTCAGTGCCTTGAGTCCCGGATAAAGTCCCATAAACAGCGCCGGAATAATAGCAAAGTATTTCGCAACGTCATTTGCGATTGAAAATGTAGTAAGACTTCCTCTTGTCATAAGCAGCTGCTTGCCGATACGAACAATGTCAATAAGCTTTGTCGGGGAGGAATCAAGGTCAACCATATTGCCTGCCTCCTTTGCAGCTTGCGTACCGCTGTTCATAGCAACAGCAACATCAGCCTGTGCAAGTGCCGGAGCGTCATTTGTACCGTCGCCTGTCATTGCAACAAGGTGACCTTTAGCCTGATAATCTCTTATCATTTTAAGCTTGCCCTCCGGTGTTGCCTCGGCAAGAAAATCGTCTACTCCTGCTTCCGCAGCTATCGCAGCTGCGGTGATCGGATTATCGCCTGTTATCATAATAGTCTTGATACCCATTTTTCTTAAGTCTGCAAATTTTTCCTGAACGCCCTGTTTGATAATATCCTTTAAGTAAATAACGCCCAGTATCTTATGATTTTTTGCTACCACAAGTGGAGTACCGCCCTTATTGGATATATCCAGAACGGTCTGTTCGCACTCTTTACTGTAAGTACCGCCGTTTGCCAGAACATATTGCTTTACAGAATCTGCCGCACCTTTTCTTATTTCCGTACCATTGAAATTAACGCCGCTCATTCTTGTTTTAACTGTAAACGGAATAAACTGTGCATCGTTTTCGGAAAGATTTCTCTCTCTTATACCGAAAAGCTCCTTAGCAAGTACCACCACGCTTCTGCCCTCAGGGGTTTCATCAGCAAGTGAAGAAAGCTGTGCAGCGTCCGCAAGCTCTTCTTTTGATGCACCGTCAACAGGGATAAAATCGCTTGCCTGGCGGTTTCCGAGAGTAATAGTACCCGTTTTGTCCAACATAAGTATATCTACATCACCTGCGGCCTCGATCGCACGACCGCTCATTGCAAGAACGTTCGCCTGATTCAGCCTGCTCATTCCCGCAATACCGATAGCGGAAAGCAGCGCTCCTATCGTGGTAGGAGCTAGACATACCAACAATGCGACAAGAGTTGTAACAGAAGTCGGATTGTCAATGCCTGCCTGTTTTGCGGAAAATACTGAATAAGTATAAAGGGAGAGCGTTACAAGAATAAATATAATGGACAACGCTATCAGAAAAATCTGCAGGGCAATTTCATTAGGCGTTTTCTTTCTTGCCGCACCCTCGACCATAGCTATCATTTTATCCAGAAAACTTTCGCCGGGGTCGTTTGTAACCTGAACTACGATCCAGTCGGAAAGCACTGTCGTACCTCCGGTAACGGCGCTTCTGTCGCCGCCGCTTTCACGGATAACCGGTGCGGATTCGCCGGTTATGGCACTTTCATCTACTGATGCTGCTCCCTCCAGTACTTCGCCGTCGGCGGGTATCTGTTCTCCGGCTTTTACAATAACTATATCTCCTTTTCTGAGAGTTGCTGACGGAACGGCTGTTATGCTGTCTTTTTTATCAGCCGATGGGATTTTATGAGCCTCAACGTCATGCTTTGACGCTCTGAGTGAGTCTGCCTGTGCCTTTCCTCTGCCCTCGGCAATTGCCTCTGCAAAGTTTGCAAATAATACAGTAAACCAGAGGATAACTGCTATTGCAAGGGTAAAACCTGATGGTGCGTCCTTGACTCCGAAAAGCGAAATTACCCACAGAATAGTTGTTGCAATTGCCGATATGTAAACCATAAGCATAACCGGATTTTCTTTCTGTATCTTCGGATTCAGCTTTATAAATGAATCCTTTATAGCTCTGCCAACCATTTTTCTGTCAGCAAGAGCTGATTTTGTCTGAGAAGCCATAGTATAACCTCCTTACCTGTTCTGGAAAAATTCTGCAATCGGGCCGAGTGCAAGAGCTGGGAAAAAGCTGAGGGCACCGATAAGCAGTACAATAACAATAAGCAAAAATACAAACATTGCGTTTGTTGTGGAAAGTGTACCTGCCGTAACAGCAATCTTTTTCTTCTGTGCAAGACTGCCTGCAATTGCAAGCGTACCGATAATCGGGAGAAATCTTGCAAACAGCATTACAAGTCCTATTGACACATTGAGAAACGGTGTATTTGCATTAAATCCGGCAAACGCCGAACCGTTATTACCGCCGGCGGAAGAATAAGCGTAGAGCATCTCTGAAAATCCGTGAGCACCGCTGTTGTTAAGACTGTCCGCAACGGACGGTACAATTGCCGCAATACCGCTGCCCACAAGAATAACGATAGGCGTAGCAAGACATACAAGAACAGCCCACTTCATTTCATAAGGTTCGATTTTCTTCCCGAGAAATTCCGGCGTTCGTCCTACCATAAGACCTGCTATAAACACAGTCAGTATGGCAAATGCAAGCATTCCGTACAGTCCGCAGCCTGTTCCTCCGAAGATAACTTCGCCGAGCTGCATCTGAAGCATTGTAATCATACCGCCCAACGGAGTATAGCTGTCATGCATTGAGTTTACAGAGCCGTTTGAGGCTGCGGTCGTAAACGCTGCCCATGTCGAAGAAGAGGCTATTCCGAAACGTGTCTCCTTGCCTTCCATATTGCCTCCTGCCTGGTCAGTTGTTGATGTATCAACCATACCGTTTTCTGTCAGTACAGTTGAAGCAGTCTGTTCGTTTACTGCAATAATAGAAAGTGCGCCGACAAGACATATAAACATTGCAAGGAATATCGCAATACCCTGCTTTTTATTCTTGACTGCTGAACCAAAAGTAAAGCAAAGTGCCGCCGGGATCAACAGTATCGAAATCATTTCGACTATGTTTGTAAATGCATTGGGATTTTCCAGAGGATGAGCAGAATTTACGCCCATATATCCGCCGCCGTTTGTACCGCTCTGCTTAATTGCAACCTGGCTTGCGGCAGGTCCCATTGGTACAAATTCTTCTGTAACTATTTCGGCATCGGGAACAACATTTCCGTCAACAGTAACAGTTCCGGCGTCTGTATCAATTACAGCGTTTTCTATGATTTCACCGTCTGCGCTTACGGCAACAGGTTCAAGCAGCTGTACCTTTTCAGCCGGATTGAGATTCTGAATTACGCCGCCTGCAACCAACAGCAGAGAAATTACAAGGTTCAGCGGAATTAAAATGTGGATAACTATTCTTGTCATATCCACCCAGAAGCTGCCCAGACCATCTGATTTGACTTTGATGAAACCTCTTACCAGTGCAAACAGTACCGCTATGCCTGTTGCGGCTGAAACAAAATTCTGAACAGTCAGACCAATCGCCTGAGTGAGATAACTCAATGTAGACTCGCCGCTGTATGCCTGCCAGTTGGTATTTGTCACAAAGCTTGCGGCTGTATTAAATCCAAGATGCCACGATGTTCCGGAAATATTCTGAGGATTTCCGGGGAGAACTCCCTGGAGTAGTTGTAAAAGGAACAGGAATACCAATCCGATGCCTGAAAAGATCAAAACGCTTACCGCATATTTTTTCCAACTCATTTGTTCTTCTTTGTCAACTCTAATAACCTTATAAACTAAATTTTCACAGGGTGTAAGAATTTTTGAAAGAAACGTTCTCTCGCCAAGCATTACTTTCTTTATGTATGCACCCAACGGAACAGCAAGTACAACAAGAATTGCGAGGTACAGCACATACTGAATAACTGAACTCACTTTCGATCATCACCTTTCATTAAGATATAGACGTAGTAGATTAACAAAATTACTGCACTAATCCCTAAAATTGTAATAATTGCGTTCATAATTATGACCTCCTTGGCTATTATCATAGCACAGTATTTCTTAAAATGGTATTAAGATTAAACAGAACGAATTAAAAAAACATAAAGAAATTACCTTACATTTCTGCTATGATCTTTCTATAAATGTTAACCCATACTGTACGAAAGTGTGTATGCCAATATTTTTTAGTTATGCGATTTCTTTCTCCACATAAACTGATACACTATCCTCAAAATCACCGTTAAACTCAATCCTGATATCA
>JAUNOG010000008.1 GCA_030531185.1 Ruminococcus sp. | reverse complement strand
TAACTCTTTCGGCGTCGCTTTCTTCGGAAACTCTCTTAACAGCCTCTTCTTTAGACTGCTTTAAAGCGTCGTTTATGTCCTTGCCCAAGAATTCGGGGAGCGACATACCCGCCTGATTGAACAGGTCGTTAAGCGGAGGAACAGACTCCATAAGTCCGCTTAAAAAGTTTGCTGTAGAACCCTTGCCGTCTGCGCCTTTTCCGCTGTCCCAAACGGTGATCTTGTCTATCTTGATGTTCTTGATCGCCTCGACCTGAATAGCAACGAGCTGTTCAAGCTTGTCGGCTACAATAAGTCTTACCGCCGCGTCTGCATCTCCGCCTGCCGCCGCAACAAGCTGTTTCATACCCTCAGCCTGCTTGGTAAGTATCTCCTGATTACCCTTAGCCTCAGCCTCCATTTTTGCAAATATCGCGTCTGCCTCACCCTTAGCCTTACGTCTTGTGACCTCAGCCTGAGCTTCAGCCTCAATCTCAGCCTGCTGCTTGGAGATCTCCGCTCTTACGATAACGTCGGCTGTCTGCGTAGCTTTTTCCAACTGCGCTCTTGTATTCTCCGCTTCCTGCTGAGCTATGTAAGCCTCCTGCTTAGCCTTTGCCGCCTGTACAGCCTCGGCAGCGGTAGCAAGTCTGAGAGACTCAGCCTCACGCTCACGTCTTTCAGCGTCGGACTGTGCAACTGCGACCTTAGCGTCGTTCTCACCCTTGATAGCGTCCGCATTAGCCGCCGCAACCTGAATACGCTGTTCCTTTTGTGCGTGGGACTGTCCTATCTCACCGTCTCTGTGCTTTTCGGCAACGGATTTCTTAGCGTCGTTGATAGCCTTAGCCGCCGCCTCTTTACCGAGAGCCTCCAAGTAACCCGACTCGTCGGTGATATCCGTAACGTTAACGTTGATGAGTTTAAGACCGATTTTCTTCAATTCGATTTCTACGTTATTTGAAACCGCCAGCAGGAACTTATCTCTGTCGGAGTTGATTTCCTCGATGTCCATTGTAGCAATGATAAGTCTGAGCTGGCCGAAGATGATATCCTTGGCAAGCTCCTGGATTTCCATAAGCTTGAGACCGAGAAGTCTTTCGGCGGCGTTCTGCATTACGCCCGGCTCCGTGGAAATACCCACCGTAAATCTTGACGGAACGTCGATACGGATATTCTGCTTTGAGAGAGCATTTTTCAGGTCTACGTTAATTGATATAGGCGTTAAGTCCATATACTCATATGACTGAATTATCGGCACGATAAAAGCCGCGCCGCCGTGAATACATTTTGCGCTTCTTGCCTGTCCGTTTTTGTCCGTACCCACCTTACCGTAGATAACAAGCACCTTGTCGGACGGACATTTTCTGTAGCGCGATAAAATTGCCATAATTGCCGCAAACAGTACGGCAACGATCACGCATACAATAATTACTGTTTCGTAACCCATATTGATTTCTCCTTTTTTATTTTTTATATTGTTAAGACGGCTAACTGTCGTAAGCTGTCGAAGCAACAATAATATTGTAACAGATTTATACTGATCTGTCAATCACTTGCCGAGAATATAATTAAGATATCTGTAGCTTTCCGTATCTCCGTGAATGATATAAAAATGCGGATTGCGTTCAGCGCACACTATCCTTACGCTGTCCCCGTCCTTTAGTCTGAACTTCCTTTCGTCTATATAGCGGTAGTAGCTTTCGCTATAGGTTTTTCCGTCAAATGCGTACTTTATTTTAGGTCTGTAGGATACTTTCCCGTCGTCTATCGAATTTAATTTTCGTGACACTTTATGAGTTATGTAGTCGTCAATATCATAATTCTTACAGTTTTTGTGGAGCTTGTCAAACCTTTCGACCCGCAGATCGTTGTTCTGCTCAGTTTCGATACCCACGATTGTTCCCGTAACGATAAGACCTTTTCTTTGGCATTCTTCAAGCTTTTTTTCTGAGCCAAGCTTAAAAAGTCCGTTGAATTTACCTCTTCTGAACATTGTGGACAGTATCATATAAGCGAGAACGACTATTCCCAGTATAATGACTATTTTATATAAGGTCTCTCCGCTTATTACAGTTTTGTTATAGTTTTCGGGAATGCTGTCCGCCGCTGAAACAATAATCGCCTGAACTTCCATTTATATCTTCTTTCTTTATTCCGATTTCTGCAAGTTTCTCCCCTAGGTATTTTTTATCTTATTCTTTTTCAATTATCACATCGTCGCCCCTTACGTCAATTACCGTGACCTGAGTGCCCGTAGCGATCGTTTCGTCGCCGTTATTGAATGCTCCCAGCTCCATTAGCCGTCCCTGCAAAGTCAATGTGACCTTGCCCATTCCCTGATTTTTAGGGGGACAGGGAACATACACCGTCGCAGTTTCCCCTATGGCGTTTTTCAAGTTGACTGTGCCGTTTTCTGTAAGCTTTGCAGACATCTGAATGATCTTCGCGACCAGCGCCATAGTTACCGCTCCCAGAACCGCGCCTATTGCGATAGCAAGAGCCGAGGGAACGTCCGAACCCACCAGCACTATAGACGACCAGCTGAATACCGTAAGGAACGCCACAACTGTCTGCAAGGTGAAAAGCCTCATTGACGAGAAATCCGACGGATCGCCGCCGTCAATATCGCCTACATCGTGATGAAAATCAAAGACGTGACCGTCTGAAATATCGGCGTCAAGGTCAAGCCCCGAAGTATCGCTGATATTATGTCCCATACCTCCGTCGTGCGCGCCGAACATAGACATAATTGTCTGGATTATCAGCAGAAAGGTCGAGGGGAAGGCAATGCAGTAGAGTACCTTTAAAAGATTGCTCAGAGTATCCCACCATTGGCTGAAATTTTCAAGCATATTTACCACCTCCTTAACAGTAATGTAAATATAATTTACTTGTATCACTGAATAAATTATATACCAAATTTTCATTCTTGTCAAGGGCTTTTTGCAAATATTTTCAGGATTTTTCTATTTTTGCTCATTGATCGGTCATAACCGCACAAATGTTAAATTTCTGTGAAATACTTGCAATCTGAGTAAATGTATGCTATCATTAATGTAAATCAAATTTACAAACCCTTTGCAGGGGAGGGATATTATGAATACGCAAAATATAGGTAAGATAATCAAAGAGGCAAGACTTGCCAAAAAGATGACCCAGAACGAAGTCGTCGGGGATTTTATTACGCGCAATATGCTCAGCCAGATAGAAAGCGGAGCGGCAATGCCGTCGATGAAAACTCTTGAGTATCTCTGCGGAGTGCTTGATATTCAGCTCGAAACTTTAAGCGCGTGCGGAGAAAACAGCAGTACCGCGTCGGGGTATGCAAGGATAAGACAGCAGTACCTTGCGGGGGATTACCAAGCTGTTATTGAAAGCGATATTGCCGAGGACTATTCCGACGAATGCACCGCGCTTAAAGCTCTTGCGTATCTGGAGCTTGCGGATAAGCTGTCGCAGTCGGAAAATATAGCCGACAATCAGAAAGCCGTCGAATATGCTAAGACTGCGGCGGAGCTTTCCGAAAAAGGTATTTTTGCAAACAAGTCCGTTGCCGGCAGAGCCGACGAGATCGTGAAAAGCTCCGCTGTTAAGCTGAGCCGATATTACACAAGTCTGATAGGACTGTAGACGGTTTACAATTAATAATTCCAAATATTAAAAACTGCATTCTGTACCATTATATATATATATATACGGAATGCAGTTTTTATGTTTTATTTCGGTCGGATTTCGTCCCACTCCGTCTTTTTAAGACTGTAATACAGTACCGTCCGCTCTAAGCCTTTGACGGTTTTTTCCTTGGAGCATATAAATTTCATACCGCACTTCTTCATAACCTTTCCCGAAGCGGGATTGTCAATATCGTGATAAGCGGTAATTTCCTCAAAGCCGATTTTGTCAAACAGGTATTCTGTTACTGCTCCCAGACATTCGGTCATATATCCTTTGTTCCACCATTTATTACCCATACAGTAGCCGATCTCTGCGGATTTTTTATCGATATCAATACTTACCGCTCCGATAGTGCCTATTGGTTCGCCTATTGATTTTAAAACTAACGTCCAATGAAAAAAGTCTATGTTTTTTGCTCTTTCTTCCCAAGTTCTGCATAAGTGCCTTGAAACCTCAACATTCTCGTGAGCGTTCCAAGTAACATATTCTGCAACTGCGGGGGAACTTGCCCAGTTTGCATACATAGCCTCTGCATCGGTCTCTTTAATAGGTCTTAGGATAAAATGTTCAGTTTCTATAGGTTGACTGCCGATTAAATTGAGTGTATCCATATTGTATCGCTCCTTTTAAAGTCTTATCGCCGTTTCCAGCGCAGTATCTGCAATTAATTTCTGAAGTCCTTCGGGAGTATGTGACAGAATTCGTTCGTCCCAAGTTCCGCCGTCAAGACAGTCCGCCGCATACAGGAACTGATATACGTCTGCATCTCGGAACTGTCCGCAAGCCATAAGCGAAGCGCACTCCATATCGACTGCGCCGCAGCCTTCCGACCGCCTGAGATCGGCTTGATTGACAGTCTCACGAAAAAAAGCGTCGGTAGTCCACGTTTTTGTTTTTATGTGAGGGATATCAAGCTCCGATAAAATTTCGGAAAGCTTATCGGCGGTTTTTATTTCAATGTAATCCGACGGCGGAGCATAATGATAGCTCGTGCCCTCGTCACGGTATGCGGCATTGGGGACAATAAAATGTCCCGCAGAAATTTTCTTATCCAGAGAACCGCAGGAGCCGAAAAAGAGAAACCTCTTTCCTCCCATTGCAATAGCGTGTTCAAGCATTCCCGCAGCGCAGGCTCCTCCCAGACAGGTATGGTAGTACCCAAGCGTGTGTCTCTTATACTCAAAACGATAGACAGGAAATTTCATTCCGCAGACGTCGATAGATGAGATCTCCTCGGGACAAAATCTTTCCTTTATGATATCGGAAAATTCCCGCGAAAGTCCGCTTATGACCGTTTCGGGAAAGCCCTTTACACTTGGAACTGCCGCCGAGGGTTTGATGATCTCATCGCTGAATGGGTCGAATGCGTTGATTATGCTCATAAAAACCTCCTTAAAATAAAAGTGCGCCCGACTTATAAGCCGAACGCACCGAATTTCTGCAATTATTTCAGACAACAGGAAAGCTTACCTGTGTCTTTGCTGCGAAAAGCGGTTCGTCCGACACGGCTGATAAACATAACTGTTCTGTTGATTTCAATATGTTCGATAAACATTTGAGCGACCGCCTTTCTTAAAATTTTTCTTATTATAGCACTGTAAAACCGATTTGTCAAGTTTTTTAAAGAAATTTTTAAAAACCTATTGCCAAGCCCGTAAAAATATTGTATAATTATAAAAGACTATTCGTCAAATATAATATGACAGGAGATTGAAAAAATGAAAATGCTTGACACAATCGGTTTTGTTGAAAACGTCGATAAAGAAGTCGGCGAGGCTATGAATACCGAGCTTGCCAGACAGAGAAGAAACCTCGAGCTTATTGCCAGCGAGAATATCGTTTCACCTGCGGTAATGGCGGCTATGGGTTCCGTTCTCACCAATAAATATGCTGAGGGCTATCCCGGAAAGAGATACTACGGCGGCTGCGAGTGCGTTGATGTTGTGGAGAAGATCGCTATCGAAAGAGCCTGCGAGCTTTTCGGAGCTAAGTATGCAAACGTTCAGCCTCACTCGGGTGCACAGGCTAATACTGCCGTTTATTTTGCGCTCCTCACCCCCGGCGATACGGTAATGGGTATGAGCCTTGCCGACGGCGGACATCTTACTCACGGTTCTCCCGTTAACCTTTCGGGTAAGTACTTCAACTTCGTTTCTTACGGACTTGACGAAAACGGATTTATTGATTACGACGCTTTTGAAAAGCAGGCGGCGGAGGTCAAGCCTAAGCTTATCGTTGCGGGAGCTTCCGCTTATCCGAGAATTATCGACTTTGAGAGAATTTCAAAGATAGCAAAGTCTGTCGGAGCATACTTTATGGTAGATATGGCTCACATTGCGGGACTTGTCGCTTCGGGACAGCACCCCTCGCCCGTTCCTTATGCGGATATCGTTACTACCACAACTCATAAGACCCTGAGAGGTCCGAGAGGAGGACTTATCCTCACTAACGACGAGGCTCTTGCTAAGAAGATAAACAGCGCGATTTTTCCGGGCACGCAGGGCGGACCTCTTATGCACGTTATCGCCGCTAAGGCAGTATGCTTCGGAGAGGCTCTCAAGCCTGAATTCAAGGCATACGGCGAGCAGATAGTTAAGAATGCTCAGGCTCTTGCAAAGGGTTTGCTTGCAAAAGGCTTTAACCTTGTATCGGGCGGTACGGACAATCACCTTATGCTCGTTGACCTCAGACCCTTCGGTATTACGGGCAAGGAGCTTGAAAAGAAGCTTGACGAGGTCTACATCACAGTTAACAAGAATGCAATTCCCAACGACCCCGAAAAGCCTTTTGTAACAAGCGGCGTAAGAATAGGTACTGCGGCTGTTACAACAAGAGGACTTGTTGAGGAGGATATGGAAGTCATCGCCGAGTGCATTTACCTTACAGCTTCCGACTTTGACAATAAGGCGGACGAGATAAGGGCAAAGGTTACGGAGATCTGCAAGAAATATCCGCTGTATGAATAACGCACAATTAACATTCAAGCGGACGGACGGCGACGATCCCGATTTTAAAGATTTCAGTAATAAACTGGAGAAATATTTCAACGAGCTTGTGGGCGGAGAGCAGAACCGTAAAAGCTTTATACCGTATAACGCTCTCGGCAGTATACACGATGTAATTATTGCGTCCGTTAACGGCAAAGCTGTGGGCTGTGCAAGCTTTAAGGAATACAGCGAAAATACTGCGGAGGTCAAAAGGGTGTACGTTGACAAAGCATTCCGCAGATTGGGTATTGCAAAGCAGTTAATGGAAAAGCTTGAAGCTGCGGCGTCGGCGAAAGGTTACAGGAGATTGATCCTACAGACCAGAGAAGCCTGCACCGAGGCTGTTGCTCTGTACAAATCCATCGGATATCAAATTATTGATAACTATGAGCCGTATACCAATATGCCGCTTGCGGTATGTTACGAAAAAATATTATAGCTTGAAAGACCTGTCCCTTTGCGGCAGGTCTTTTTCAAACTTTTAGGACTTCCTGTTATTTTCGATTTTTGTGTTGAAATCTCAGGAAAACTATGCTATAATAAACTTACAAAATAAAACGATAAGGGAGCTGATCGTATGGAAGAATTTCTTAGAAGTTTTTTAGAGGACGAGGTAAACCGCCTTACATATGCCGATTTATGGAATTTTGTCAAGTCGAATTCCATATGCAGGGGCACGTTTGAGGGACAGAGCCATATCATTATGAAAATATCGTCAAATCAGCTTATTATCTATAAGCTGAATATCGGTATGGAAAATACCAAGTGCCGGCCTGCTCTTATGGTTGCGAAAAACTACCTGCTGAAGAAGATAAACAGCAGAGCATATGAGCTTCAGCTCCCCGATATACAGAATATTTTAGACTAGGAGTGTTAAAACAATGGGTGTTCCGCTTGCGGAAAGAATACGTCCCAAGACCTTGGACGATATAGTTGGACAGTCTCATTTAATGGGCGAGGGAAAGCCGCTGAGAAGAATTATCGAAAGCGGACAGATACCCAATATGATCTTTTACGGTCCCTCGGGTATCGGCAAAACCACTGTGGCGCAGTTTATTGCGGAAAATACCAATATGTGTATGTATAAGCTTAACGGCACAAATGCGTCCATAGCGGATATAAAGGCGATAATCGCCGAGACAGAGACCTTCGGCGGCTTTAACGGCATTCTGCTGTATCTGGACGAAATTCAGTATCTCAATAAAAAACAGCAGCAGTCACTGCTTGAATATATCGAGAACGGAAAGATAACGCTTATTTCGTCCACTACCGAAAATCCTTATTTTTATGTGTACAACGCTATAATCAGCCGTTCCACGGTGTTTGAGTTCAAGCCGTTGACCTCCGAGGAGATTATGCCTGCGATAAAGCGGGCATTTCAGCTTATGTCGGACGATTTAGGCTTAAAGCTGAGACTTGAAAACGGAGTACTTGAGCATATTGCGAGAGGGTGCGGGGGCGACGTGAGAAAGTCCATAAACACAGTTGAACTGTGTCTGCTGGCGGCGGACAACGACGGCGAATGCCTTACAGTAAAAATGGACAGCGTAAAACAGCTTACCCAGCGAAGTAATATGCGTTACGACAGGGCGGGAGACGAGCATTACGATATACTGTCGGCGTTGCAGAAATCAATTCGGGGTTCGGACGAAAACGCGGCTATCCACTATGCCGCAAGGCTTATCGAGGCGGGGGATATTATTTCCCTTTGCCGCAGACTGCTGGTCATTGCCAGCGAGGACATAGGTCTTGCGTACCCTATGGCGGCTGTGATAACAAAATCCTGCGTGGACAGCGCATTGCAGTTAGGTCTGCCCGAGGCGAGAATTCCTCTTGCGGAGGCTGTCATTATGCTTGCGACTGCGCCTAAATCCAATTCTGCTTATCTCGCTGTGGACGCCGCTCTTGCGGACATAAAAAACGGCGACGTAGGGGATTTCCCAAGACATTTGCAGAACAAGCATTTTGACGGCGAGGGAGCAAAGGTCAAGGGACAGCATTATCTCTATCCGCACGACTATCCGAACCATTGGGTAAAACAGCAGTATCTTCCCGATAATCTTGCGGGTAAGGTGTACTATCATTATGGGGAAAATAAAAACGAGCAGACTGCGAAGAATTACTGGTCAAAAATAAAAGGGGAGTAATTATGGGGAAAAGCGAGAAAAAGTCCTCTGCGGTCGGAAAGATAATAATGACAGGTTTTGGCGCGATAGCAGGATTTGCAGCTGCCTCGGTCTTTATAAATACAGTTGACGGAGAAATGTCTGTTTTCAGTCTTGCGGCGGTTCTTTTGATATTCCTGCTGTCAATTCTGTTGGGACTTATAATCCACGAGGCGGGACATCTGGTGTGCGGTCTTATGACGGGCTACGAGTTTGTTTCGTTCAGAGTAGGTTCGCTTACCATAGTAAAGGAAAACGGCAGGCTTGTCAGGCGAAAATTTACCGTAGCGGGTACGGGAGGACAGTGCGTTATGACCCACGAGCTTGTGGAAAATCCCGAGGATATGCCGTATTTCTGGTATCATTTCGGCGGCGGATTTTTCAATATACTTTGCGCCGTCATAGGGCTTGTAATGTTTTTGATCGTTTCCAATAGTACATTGAGGACGTGTTTTGCTGTATTTGCGTCTGTTTCCGTAATTCTTGCTGTGATGAATTTAATTCCCATAAAATCAATGGGCGTTCCAAATGACGGATACAATATATATCTTCTGCATAGGTCTCCCAAAAACAGGGAAATGATATTTAATAATATGGTCGTTAACGGTTTGCAGTACAGAGGAGCTAGGCTGAGGGACATATCCGAAGAACTGTTTTACGGAGCGGACCCCGAGGGCGGTATCTACGAAACGGCGCAGGCGATAATTTCAGCCAACAGAGAGCTTGACAGGCACAATTTTGAAAGCGCAAAGGATATGTACCGTCGTATTCTGGATAATCCCGATCTGCTGGAGCTTTATAAGAACGAGTGCAAATGCGAGCTGATGTTCACGCGTATCGTTACAGGCGAAAGCAAAGAAAAGGTTCTGGAAAACTATGATAAGAATTTGCAGGCTTACATAAAGCAGACGGGCAAGACCTATATAATGAGAAAACGTCTGATGTACGCATACTTCCTTATTATAGAAAAGGACTTAGACAAGGCTCAGACCGAATATCAAGAGGCTCTTAAAATGAGAGATACTTACCCGTGCAAAGGGGAGTACAACTCTGAAACGGAAATCATAGAATATGTAAAAGAAAGCTTTTCAAATATCTAAATCAAACAGTCCTCAGAACGGTTTTTCGCTCTGAGGACTGTTTTTTACGGTATGCGGAGGTTAGCTGTGCCTGATATTATTCCTCGCGGAATTCGGAAACTATGCGCTTATCGCTTTGCTCGGTAGAGTACACCCACCTGTCAATTCTTCCCGAATTGATAAAGTAATTGATCTTTGAGGGGAAACAGCCGTTTTCAAAAACGTCGACGATAATAAGCTTTACTTTCATTTTTTCGGGTATCAGAGCCTTTATGTAAACGCTTGCCGCCTGTCCCACACGGACGTTTTCGCGCGGCTCGGCAAGTCCCGCAAGATTTGGCGCAAGCTCTATGAAAATACCGTAAGGCTCTACCGAACGTACTACTCCGCCGACGGTCTCTCCTGCGGAAAACATACCTGCGTTTTCCGCCCACGTTCCCAGCAGTTCCTTGTGGGAAAGGCATATCCTGCCGTCTTCAGTTCCCTTGACTACCGCATATATATCCTGTCCGTTAAAAAAGCGGTCGTTCGGGTGCGAAATTCTTGATACTGATATTGCGTCTATGGGAATAAGAGAGGGAATGCCGCAGCCTATGTCCACAAAACAGCCGAAAGGCTCAAGATGAGTTACCTTTGCGGGAATTACTTCGCCGCATTTCAGCTTGGAGATATGATTTTGCATACATTCTTCCTGAGCCTGTCTGCGTGAGAGAATGCATTCCGTTTCGCCTTGGGAGTTTCGTCTTATTTTTATTACTTTAAAGCATACTGTCTTGTTAACTCGGGACAGCAGAGCAATATCTCTGGTGGAGCCGTCCTCAATGCCGATTGCGCCCTCGGTTCTTGGGATAATACCCTTGCCGAAGGGAAGCTCGACGATCAGATTGTGTTCTGCGTCGCAAAGTATGGCGTGTCCCTCGAGAATAAGTCCGTGAAGCTGAGCCTCAAGCATTGTCTTTTCACTTTGGAGATAGTATTTGTTGTCAGCGGAATTAAAAATTTTTCCCTCCGGTAAATATTTGATCATTTTGTACCTCTTTCCCCGCAGTTAAAATTTTTGCATTTGACTACTGCGGTAAGCCTTTTTTGACCGCAAAGCATTCCGATTTTTTGTCCGGCGAGATCAAAAACACCCCGTTTTTCGGCTTTTGCGAATTCATTATTTACAATAAAATTCTATGCAACAGGCTAATTTTTTATAACCGAGAGGCTTGTTTTTTTATATCTTTTGTTCAAAATTCAAAGTTTTTAAGAAAAAAGCTTGACAAAGTACAATTAATGTGTTACAATAACGTAGTGATTTGTAATCAGTTTGTAACCTTTAAACGCTCTACGCTGTTTTTACGGTTACAAAACGGTACACTGAACGGACGAAAGAAAACAACACAACATACTTAATAAAATGCAGGAAGATAAAAAGATTGCATTATTAACGAAAGGGTGTGAAACGGCAGGGTCAAAATCGTATAAAATGATTTTAGCCCGTGTCAGTATTAAAAATGGTCAATTTACAGAGAATAACAGAGGCAGGTTCATTCAGAAGAATTGCTGTGATCCTTATGGCGATCGTAGCCGCTGTGATTATGTCGGGTACAAGCGCGCTTGACGCAAGCGCCGCAGCCGCAAAAATGACAGCTCCGAAGCTTGTTGCTGAGAAAACTTACGGAAGCGGGGATACTCACCCATATAAAAAGCAGACTTCAACTCTCAAGGTCAATTGGAAATCGGTCAGCGGAGCAAAGAAGTATGATGTATATATTATGGGCGGACAGTACAAGACTTGGAAAAAGTACAAAACCGTTACAACTACAAGCTGTACCGTAACAGGACTGAAAAGAACTACCGAGTATAAGTTCAAGGTAAGAGCGGTATCGGGAAATACTTATTCGGCTTTCTCGTCTGTACAGACATTGAAAACAGCAAGAATGGATTACGATCAGGCAGGCTGGGAGGCTATGTGCCGTATCGTGTACCATGAGGTCGGACAGATCAACAATTCTATGTGGGATAAGCCGATAGTTTACGTTGCCGACTGTGTTGCAAACCGATATGTTGCGGCTAAGTACACAAACAACAAGACTTGGGCACCGTATTATAAAAAATATACTAGCGTACAGCAGGTCATCTATAACAGCGGCGGATTTATGTCAAGCGCAGCTCTCACAAGAGACGGTGCGACATATTCCAAAGTACCTTCAAAGGTAAAGCTTGCGGTATGGGGCGCAGTTTACGGAAAAACTACCTATAAGAATATCAAGAACGATTATAACGTATATTACTGGTGCAACCGCAGCTACAAAACAACAAGCAGCAAGATCGCTTATTCCTTTAAAATTCCGTGGGGCTACTTCAATATCTGGAGATCCTACTGGGGTTAATTACTGAATAAATATATGAAATAAGAGAGCGGACGGAATGTCTGCTCTCTTTTATCTTGAGCTATAAAATTATATAGTCCCAAAGCTCTGCAAGCTTGCTTTCGGTCATACCCTTGGCATATAAAAGCTCCAGAGTATTTGTGTACACCTGTATCTTTTCACGGACTTCAACAATACTTTGCGCAAGCTCAATATCTATCAGCAGCTTCTCGGAGATCTCCTCAGCGTCTGCCTCGTTGACATTTACGCATTGCATAGCGGGTTCAGCCGTTGTGGTCTGTACCGTGGTACTGCTGATCGCAGCGGTTGTTTCGGACGGTTTTTCCGTGTATATTCTTTCGGTATCGATAGATGTGACTTCCGTCTGAACAGGCTCTTGCGTCTCAGTGTATTCCTCGATATCGCGGTAATCGCTCTCGGATACATATAAATATTCTTTCAGCAGTGCAAGAGTACTTTCTCCTATGCCTGAGATGTCCGTAAGTAAATCCATATTATAAATAACTCCGATTTCGGAGCGGTAGTTTATAATTTTATCCGCCGTAACTTCTCCAATCCCGTTTATTTCCATTAGCTGTTCTCGTGTGACATAATTGATATCAACAGGGAACTGCGTCGGCTCGTCGGTCTGAGTTTCGGAACTGTCTTGGGAGCTTTCCGTCTGCGTAGTTGTGGTTTTCTCGGTAGTTCCGCTGCTTGACTTTGTGCTGCTTTTGCCGGATTCGACGGATATATCGCTGTCCGAATATTCATAATCGTTCCGGCTGTTGCTGTAAATTATAACGGAAGCGGATTTGTCGTTTTGCATACATATACCCGTTACCGAGGCGGCGGCCAGCATTACTCCGAGGACGATATACAGCCCCTTTTCATTCAGGAGCGCAATAATTTTTTCTTTCAAGTAAATTATTCCTCCTGCCGTCAAGAATTTCTACGATCAAAAATAAGTGAATATACGACAAAAATCGACATTTTTACCGTATTAATTAAGGCAATACCGCGTAAGCCGTTAAACTACCGCTGCGCGGTGCTGCCTTAAATGTTATCGGCGATAAGTTTTTTCAATGCGGCGGAAAAATCAGCGTCCTGCTGCGGCGTTCTCTTTTTGGGACCTTTAAGCCGTCCTCCGCCCCTTCGTATTTTTTGAGCCGCCGCTCTTGCGTTCAGCAGACTGTCTATATTACCGCTGTTATAAACAAGACCGTTTTGATTTATGGGAAAAGCCTGTTTTGCAAGACACATAGCCGCAAGTCCGTAGTCCTGAGTGACGGCGATATCGCCTTTGTGTATGCGGTTGACAAGCTCAAAATCCACGCTGTCCGCTCCCTTTTCAACGGTTATGACTTTTACGTCCGTTCGGTTGAAAATGTGAGCCATATCGCAGATTACGGTAACTCCGACGTTATATTCAGCCCCGATCTTGACTGTTAAGTCCACAACGGGACAGCCGTCGGCGTCAATGAATATCTCCATTATTCCTTGCCCTCTATATAGAATGTGGACTCCATATCCGCAATGTGTGCTGCAAGCGCCAGAGGATACATTTCCAAAGCCCTGCCGATAGTATTGGTGTTTTCTTCTCCTGAAAATCCCATATGCCAGCGGATAGCCATTGCCTCCTCCCGCGTAAGACGCATATAGCTGCTTACTATGTATACCGATTTTTCTCCGTGACCGTAGGGGAGCGTATCGTGGTACTCATAATAAGGGACTTTTTCCCATACTCCCTGATCGTTTTTTGCGTTTCGGTAGCTTACTCTGTACAGATTGACCTTGCATATATCGTGGAGCAGAGAAACTATAGCAATGCTCTCGTCGGGATAATTAAGTCCGTATTCGTCCTGAACTCTTGTTCTTTCGAGGTAATCCTTCAGGCATTCGTAGACGTGGATACTGTGCTCGCACAGTCCTCCCTCGTATGCTCCGTGATATCTTGTTGACGCGGGCGCGACAAAAAAGTCGCTGCTTTCGCTGAGAAGATAATTAAGCAGCTTATCCGACCCGGGACGTGTTATGTTTTCTCTGTAAATTTCCACAAATTTATCCTTGTTTTCCGTGATCAACGACATATTTATCATACCTTTCAAGCATATTAGCTATAATTACTAATTTTCATTTTCATTATAACATATTTTTAGACATAAGAAAAGTATTTTTTATAAATTTTTTATCCCGCTATTGATTTTATGAGGAATATGTGGTATTATTTTATCATTGGCAGGTAAATTTGTGACATAAATATATAATAACATAAGCCTGAAACCGTCGGCTTATGTATTTGCTTGAAAGGAGCTGTTTTATATGTGCGGGATAGTCGGCTACGTAGGCAGCAGAGAGTGTACGGAGGTACTTTTGAATTCTCTGTCAAAGCTTGAATACCGAGGCTATGACTCTGCAGGTATTGCGGTTTTTGAGAATAACGTTATAAAAACTCAGAAGTCCAAAGGCAAGATCGCCGATCTGATTGCCAAAATGGAAAATGAGGGCAGGCTTGAAGGTCACTGCGGAATAGGTCACACAAGGTGGGCTACTCACGGAGAACCGTCCGATATCAACTCTCACCCTCACGGTAATGCAAACGTTACCATTGTCCATAACGGCATTATTGAGAATTACAAAAAAATCAAGGAATTTCTTGAAAGAAAGGGCTACGTTTTTGAGAGCCAGACCGATACGGAAACGGCAGCCAAGCTGCTGGATTATTTCTACGAGGGAAATCCTATAGCCGCAATTCAGCGAGTTCTTGATGAAATCGAAGGCTCTTATGCGCTGGGGATTATGTTTAAGGATTATCCCGACAGGATATATGCGGTAAGAAAGGATTCTCCGCTTATTGTTGCAGTGGGGGACAACGAAAGCTTTATCGCCTCCGACGTACCTGCGGTCTTGCAGTATACAAAAAAGTACTATCTGCTTGAACAGGACGAAATTGCAGTACTTGACAAAAACGGCGTGGAATTCTACGACGATCACGGCGCGCCCATAAAGAAAGAGCTTCTTACTGCCGATTTCGATATGGAGGCTGCCGAAAAGGGCGGCTTTGCGCACTTTATGCTAAAGGAGATACACGAGCAGCCCACAGCGGTAAGAACGACAATTACTCCCAGAATTTCGGACGGTATGCCTAATCTGGAAGAATGCGGTATGACCTATGAGAGACTGAAAAACTACAATAATATTTTTGTGGTTGCCTGCGGTACGGCTATGCACGCGGGTCTGGTAGGAAAATACGTTATCGAGAAGATCGCAAGGGTTCCCGTGACAGTAGATGTTGCGTCCGAATTCAGATACAGGGATCCTATTCTTACGGATAAGGATCTGGTTATCCTTGTTTCGCAGTCGGGTGAAACGGCGGACACTCTGGAGGCTTTGAGACTTGCAAAGAGAAACGGTGCGGATACGCTGTCTATCGTAAATGTAAAGGGCTCGTCCATTGCAAGAGACTCCGATATGGTGCTGTATACCCACGCAGGACCCGAGATATCCGTTGCCTCCACTAAAGCGTATATGGTTCAGCTTTCTGTATTCTATCTCATTGCTTTTTCGATCGCCTATGCCCACGGAAAAATTTCAATGGAAGAGTGCAAGAGACTGGTTGCAGAGCTTCAGAACGTTCCTAACGTTATTGAGGAAATACTGAAAACTCCCGACAGCTGTCAATATGTGGCTTCACAGCTTGTTAATTCCGAAAATCTTCTTTATATCGGCAGAGGACTTGATTATGCTCTGTCTATGGAGGGCTCGCTCAAGCTCAAGGAGATATCGTATATCCATTCCGAGTCCTATGCAGCGGGAGAGTTAAAGCACGGCACTATTTCCCTTGTAACAAACGGTATGCCCGTTATTGCCGTTGCAACTCAGAGAAATCTGTTCGACAAGACTGTAAGCAACGTCAAGGAGGTCAAGGCAAGGGGCGCGTATGTAATCCTTGTAACTCATAAGTGCAAGACTGTAGACAGCGACGCGGCGGACTGCGTTATCAGTCTGCCCACAATAGACGATCTGCTTATGCCTATGACCGCTGTTGTGCCGCTTCAGCTTATTGCTTACTACACTTCTGTGCTAAGAGGAAACGACGTCGACAAGCCCAGAAATCTTGCTAAGTCGGTTACTGTAGAATAGTTACAAACGATCGGACAGCCTGAAACGGCTGTCTGTTTGTATTATGAGATGTTGTCTGAAAAGGAGGACTTTATGAAATACAAGGCGGTTATATTTGATTTTGACTTGACCCTTGCGGATTCGTCAAAGGGTATTCTTATTTGCTTTAAGCACGTTCTGGAAAAGTTCGGGTATGAAATTCCCGACGACAGAACTATTTATAATACCATAGGTCTTACGCTTACGGACGCGTTTGATGTGCTTACGGGCATTCCAAATAATCCGCAGAGGGAGCAGATGCGTAAGGAGTATGTGAAAAAGGCGGACGAGGCTATGGTTGTGAATACGTTTTTCTACGATAACGCTATTGCCGTCTTGCAGGTTTTGCAGCAGGCGGGAATAAAAGTGGGCATAGTGTCCACAAAGTACCGTTACAGAATTGCGGATACGTTTGAAAGACAGGCGCATTCTCACCCTTACGATGAAATTATCGGCGGCGAGGACGTTAACGCTCATAAGCCCGATCCTCAGGGACTTAATATGATGATCGAAAGGTTTAGGCTTGAAAAAAATCAGGTCCTTTACGTGGGGGACAGCTATATTGACGCTGAAACGGCAATGAATGCAGGCGTTGATTTTGCGGGCGTTGCCACAGGTTCCACTTCCGTCGGGGACTTTGAAAAATATCCACATATTTATATTGCAGACAGTCTGCTGGAGCTTATACAGAATATATGAATAATAAGTAAATATAAATTTAAAATATCGTGAAAAAACCTTGCTTATTTGTATGTTTAATGGTATAATATAATTTGATAAATTGTGTGTTACACCAATAAAATTTGAAAGGAATTGTTCCTATGGTTAAAAGTATGACCGGTTTCGGTCGTGAGCATATAGTTGCAAACGGCAGGGAGATCATCGTAGAGATACGTTCTGTAAATCACAGATATTACGAATTCAATTCAAGAACTCCGAGAGCCTACGGATACCTTGACGAAAAGCTGAAAACTTTTCTCAAAAGCGGAATTTCACGAGGCAAGGTAGAGGTTTCGGTTTCGATTTACAATCAGGAGGGTACGGACGCTGAGATCGAGCTTAACAAGCCTGTGGCAAAGGGATATCTTGACGCTCTGAGAAACGCGGCGGACGAGCTTGATCTGGACGACGATCTGGTGCTTTCCAATATAATAAGACTGCCCGACGTTTTCACAGTAGTTAAGAAAACCGAGGACGAAGAGGTCATCTGGAACGAGGTCAAGGCTGTTGCTCAGACTGCGCTGGACAGATTTGTGGAAATGCGTACTGTCGAGGGCGTTAAGATGTATGAGGACATCAGCGGCAGACTTGATTATATTGAAGAGACTGTAGGCAGGATAGAGGCTCATCAGCCTTCGGTGGCACAGAGTTATTCCGATAAGCTTTACGCTAAAATTATGGAAACTCTCGGCAGCGCGGAGCTTGACGGCATTGATAAGCAGAGAGTACTTACCGAGGTCGCGATCTTTGCCGATAAGGTAGCGATAGATGAAGAGACAGTACGTCTGAGAAGTCATATTTCACAGTTCAGGGAGCTTATCAAGTCCGACGAGCCTGTGGGAAGAAAGCTTGATTTCCTTGTTCAGGAGGTCAACAGAGAGGTTAATACGATAGGCTCTAAGGCAAATGATTTAACTATAACCAAAATGGTAGTCGACCTCAAGGCTGAGATAGAAAAAATCAGAGAGCAGATACAGAATATTGAATAGATACGGGAGGGTTATATTTGCAGCTAATTAATATCGGCTTTGGAAATATGGTGTCCTCCTCCAGAGTTATTGCCATAGTTGCTCCCGATTCTGCGCCCATAAAGCGTATTATTCAGGAGGCTAAGGATAAGGGAACGCTGATCGACGCGACATACGGCAGGCGTACCAGAGCTGTTATTGTTATGGACAGCGACCATGTGGTGCTTTCCGCTGTTGCGCCCGAAACGGTAGGCGGACGCGCCGCCGCAGAAGAGGAGGAAGATGAAATTGAGTAATGCAAAGCTGTTTGTGATTTCCGCTCCCTCGGGCTGCGGAAAGGGTACGATTTTAGGTGAGGCTTTTAAATCGGGGAACGTTTTTTATTCCGTTTCCTGCACTACAAGACAGCCCAGACCGGGAGAGGTCAACGGGCGGGAGTATAATTTTATTACCAATGAAGAATTTGAAAAAATGATATCCGAGGACAGCTTTCTTGAATACGCGGGATATGCCGACCACTATTACGGTACGCCTAAAGCTCCCGTTCTGGAAAAGCTTGAAAAGGGAATTGACGTAATACTTGAAATAGAGACAAAGGGAGCTTTTCAGGTGAAAAAGGCTATGCCCGAGGCTGTCGCGCTGTTTATTCTTCCTCCGTCGGTAAGGGAGCTTAACAGAAGGCTCCATAAGAGAGCTACCGAAGAGGAGGACGTTATTGCAAAACGCTGCGGTCAGGCGGCGGGAGAGATCGAAAAGTCCTTTGAATATGATTACGTTATTATGAACGACGGTCTTGAAGAGGCTGTGGAGGATTTTTTGACTGTGTATAATTCCGCAAAGTCGGAGGACGGCAAGGCAGATAAATTCAAGACGGAAAATGAGAATATAAAGAATTTGATCAGAGAGGTGCTTAATAATGCTTAGACCAGCAGTATGCCAGATTTTAAAGAACAACGAGAGCTATTATTCGCTCGTTATCGCCGTTGCTAAGAGAGCGAGAGAAATTACAGACGACGCTTGTGAAAACAAGACGGTACTTGAACAAAAGCCTGTTAAGACGGCGGTCGACGAGCTGGCGGCGGGAGAATATAAGATCATTGAGGATCCGTCTTTAAGACTTTGATTTTTGGAGGAAAAAGCTATGCGGGGTGAGTTTATAGTAGCAAAGGTTGCCATAAGCAGAGCCGCATACAGTTTTGACGCTGAATATTCCTATTCCGTTCCCGAGAATTTGAGGGACGCCGCAAAGGTAGGAGTAAGAGTTATTGTTCCGTTCGGCAAGGGAAATAAGAGGTCTATCGGATTTATTACAAGAACCTATGCCGAGTCGGAGTACAACGAAAAGCTAAAGCCGATATCGTCGGTAATAGACAGCGAAAGTCTGCTTACCGATGAGATGATGAAAATAATTTTCTGGCTGAAAGAGAACACGTTCTGCACTTTTTTCGACGCTTATAAGTCCGTTGTGCCTACGGGATTTTCCTACAGCTTTTCCAAGCACTATAACCTTGTCAACACCTATATCGACGACGAAAGACTCAGCAGCGAGGAAAGGAATATTATCGAGTTCCTAAGAATAAATAAAAATCAGCGGGAGATAGATAATTTCCTCGACAGCAGAAACGACCCCGATAAAAAGCGTATCGTTGACAGGCTGATAGACAAGGGCTTTATTGAGGAGACCGAGAGCCTGAAGCGCAGAGTTGGCGACGAAAGCGTTAAAATGGTCCGTCTGTCGGACAGGTATCTCAGCGGCGAGGAGGCTTTTTCCTTTACTCCCAAGCAGTCTATGGTGATAAAGCTTTTGGAGGAAAGCGGCAGCGCGTCGGTGAAAGAGGTCTGTTATATGACCAACTGCACGACGACTATCATCAAGCGGCTTTGTGAAAAGGGTATTCTTCACGAGTATAAGTACGAGGTAATGAGAGACGCAGTGGGAGATATTACCGAACGCCGCGATCCCGAGAAAATTCAGCTCAATGAAGAACAGACTGCGGCTTATGAGGGAATAATGTCGCTTGTGAAAAGCGGAAAGCCTGCGGGCGCATTACTGTACGGAGTTACGGGCAGCGGAAAAACCTCTGTATTTATACGGGTGATCCATTCCGTTTTGAAAATGGGAAAAACGGCAATTATGCTTGTTCCCGAAATATCGCTTACGCCGCAGATGGTAACAAAGTTCAAACTGCTCTTTGGTGAGAAAATCGCGCTTTTGCATTCTTCTCTTTCTCTGGGACAGAGAATTGACGAGTTCAAGAGGATAAAGAGGGGCGAGGCAAGAATTGTAATAGGTACTCGCAGCGCCGTGTTTGCTCCCGTGAGCAATTTGGGGATTATCATTATGGACGAGGAGGGCGAGCAGTCGTACAAGTCCGATACGTCACCCAGATACCACGCAAGAGACGTGGGCATTCAGCGGTGCGGTCATAACGGCGGAGTGCTGTTGATGGCATCGGCTACTCCTTCTCTGGAAAGCTTTTATTTCGCGCAAAATCACAGATTTCATTTATTTGAGCTAAAACACCGATATGCGGACGTTTCGCTTCCGCAGGTCGAGATAATAGATATGCAAAGAGAGGTGGCGGAGGGCAACGACAGTCTGCTCAGCCGACAGCTTGCTGATAAGATTACGGAGACCCTTGAAAAAAACGAGCAGGTAATTCTGCTTTTAAACCGCAGAGGATTTACTACCTATATCTCCTGCGCGGAGTGCAGACAGCCTGTGGTGTGTCCCAACTGCAATATCCCGCTTACTTACCATAAAAAAAATAATCGGTATATGTGTCACTACTGCGGATATACAATGGATAACAACTGCGTGTGTCCCAACTGTAAATCGGACAAGCTGAAATCAAGCGGAGTGGGCACGCAGCGCGTTGAGGACGAAATAGCAAGGATTTTTCCAAGCGCAAGAATTCTGCGTATGGACGCCGATACGACGTCCTCAAGATATTCCTATGAGGAAAATTTCAGGGCGTTTGAAAATCACGAGTACGATATTATGCTCGGCACACAGATGATAGCCAAGGGTCTTAATTTTCCCGAGGTAACTCTGGTTGGAGTTGTTTCGCTTGATAAGGCGTTGTTTACAGGCGATTTTAAAAGCTATGAGCGGACGTTTTCACTGCTTACACAGGTTGTCGGCAGGAGCGGCAGGGGACAGAAGCCGGGGTTTGCGTATATTCAGACCTTTGTTCCCGAGCACTATGTCTTAAATCTTGCGGCTCAGCAGAATTACGACGAGTTTTACGCTGAGGAGATAGCGCTGAGGCAGGCTTTGATCTATCCGCCGTTTTGCGATATATGCGTGATCGGATTTTCTGCTCCGCTGGAGAGTAAGGCGATCTCAGCCTCAAAATGGGTCACTTGGCTTATCGGCGAATACATTAAAACGCATAAGGTTTCATTTCCGTTGAGAGCTATAGGACCCGCTCCCTGCACTTTGGAAATGATTAACAATAAATATAGGTACAGATTGATACTTAAATCTAAAAATAATAAGGATTTCCGTGAAATGATAAGATTTGTGCTGAGCGAATTCTACAAGAACAATGATTTCAGAACGGTACATATCTATGCGGATATTAACGGAGATATCGGACTTTAGAAAGGAATGGTCACTGAAATGGCAATCAGAAAAATATTGAATAAAAGCGATGAAATGCTCCACAAGGTTTGCAAGCCTGTGGAAAAGTTCGACCAAAAGCTGTGGACATGGCTTGACGATATGGCGGACACTCTGAAAAAGGCGGAGGGCGCGGGTCTTGCCGCTCCGCAGGTAGCTATTCTCAGACGGTTCTGCATTATCGATATTGGCGACGGAAAGATTTACGAACTGATAAACCCCGAGATAACTTGGCAGTCGGAGGAAAAGCAGAGGGTTCAGGAGGGCTGTCTGTCTTGTCCCGGAGAATGGGGCTATGTCACACGTCCAAAGAGCGTTACTTTTAAGGCGCAGGACAGAAACGGAGAATGGTACGAAATGACAGTATCGGATCTGTTTGCTCAGGCGGTTTGTCACGAGACCGCTCATCTTGACGGTCATCTTTTCCTTGAATATGTTGAAGAATTTATTGAGGTAGACGAATAAATGAATGTAGTTTTTATGGGTACTCCCGATTTTGCCGTACCTACCTTGCAGGCATTATATGACGGAGGTCATAACGTTCAGGCGGTTTTTACTCAGCCTGATAAGCCCAAGGGCAGGGGCTATAAGCTTACGCCTTCGCCTGTAAAGGTTCTTGCCTTGTCGCATAATACTCCGGTGTATCAGCCTCAGAGCCTGAAAAAGAACGGCGAGGAATATGTTGATTTGCTGAAAAAGCTTGCTCCCGACTGTGTTGTTGTGGTGGCTTACGGAAAAATCCTGCCCAAATCGGTGTTGGAAATCCCAAGGTACGGTTGTGTGAACGTGCACGGTTCGCTTTTGCCTAAGTATCGTGGGGCAGGTCCTATCCAATGGGCGGTGCTGAATGACGAGGAAAAGACGGGTATTACCACAATGCTTATGGGCGAGGGTATCGACACAGGCGATATGCTTTTGCAGAAGGAAACTCCGATAGGCGAAAACGAGACAGCCGCCGAGCTGTTTGACAGACTTTCTGTTATGGGCGCGGAACTCTTGATCGAAACCCTTGAAAAGCTTGAAAAAGGCGAGATAACTCCTGTGTCGCAGGACGAAAGCCTGTCAAGCTATGCGCCTATGCTTTCAAAGGATATGTGCGGCATTGATTTTAATAATTCCGTGAGAAAAATCCACAAACAGATTTGCGGACTTTCAGACTGGCCCTGTGCGGTAACAATACTTGACGGTAAGAGAATAAAAATCTACAGATCGGAGATCGTTTCAAATACGTCCTGCGGTTCGCCTGCGGGAAGTATTGTTAACGAAAAGGATTTTTCGGTTGCTTGTTCCGACGGCGTTATCAGATTTACTGAGATACAAGCCGAGGGTTCAAAACGAATGAAAACCGCCGACTATCTCAGAGGAAAGCCTGTTTGCAAAGGGGCTATTTTAGGGAACGGCAAGTAATTATGCTTGTCGGAGATGTAAATATGTAAAGCGGAAGGCTTTACGGCATTCGGAGGAATTTAATTGGCTAATTCCAGAAAGTTTGTAGTCAGGCTTTTGACAAAGCTTGATGAGAATTCTTCATATTCAAATATAATATTGGACAATGCGCTTGAAAAGAGCGACCTAACGCCGCAGGAAAAGAAATTTGCCTCTGCGCTGTTTTACGGCGTACTTGAAAGACAGTTAACTCTTGACGAGATAATAAAAAGTCTTTCCAAAAATCCTAAGAACAGGCTCAGCGATTCTGTCCGCAACATACTGAGAACGGGTTTGTATCAGCTGAAGTATATGGACTCAGTTCCCGACTCTGCGGCTGTGGACGAAGCTGTAAAGCTTGCCAAAAAGGACAGAAATCCTGCTGTGTCGGGGTTTGTCAACGGTATGCTCAGAGAGTTTATCAGAAACGGCAAGGAACTCCCGAAACGCCGAGACTCGTTGGAGACGTTGGCGCTGGAGTACTCCTGTCCTCTGTGGCTGGTAAAAAAGTGGAATGACGAGTACGGCAGGGAAATCTGTCTGAATATGCTTGAAACCTCTGTGGGGCAGGCTCCCGCGTCCGTTCGGATAAACACAGTATTTCACGATATGAACAGCACATTGGATATGCTGTTGGAGGACGGCGTAACATTTGAGATAAACGGTTTGCTGCCCGATTGCGCTAACGTGTGTTTCAGTCATTCGGTGGAGAAAACAAAGGCTTATGCCGAGGGCAGATTTCACGTTCAGGATATATCAAGCCAGCTTTGCTGTGCGGCTCTTGACCCGCAGGAAAACGATATTGTGCTTGATCTATGCTCCGCTCCGGGAGGTAAGACGTTTACTGTTGCCGAGAGAATGAAAAATCACGGTAGGGTACTTGCTTTTGATCTTCACGAAAATCGGGTCAAGCTTATAAAATCCGGCGCTGAAAGGCTGGGTCTGAGCTGTGTCGAGGCAAGGGTAAATAATGCGAAATTATTTAATCCCGATCTGCCTGCGGCGGACAGAGTGCTTTGCGACGTTCCCTGTTCGGGTCTGGGAGTTATACGCCGAAAGCCCGAGATCAAGTATAAAAGTCCCAAGGACTTTGAAAGACTGCCTGAGATACAGTACGATATTCTGAAAACATCGTCGGCTTATGTCAAGCAGTGCGGAGTTCTGGTCTACTCGACCTGCACGGTTTCACGTGCTGAGAATGACGAAGTTGCCGACAGATTTTTAAAAGAAAATCCCGATTTTGAGCCTGCTCCGTTAGGCGAATGCTTCGGGGACAGCAAAAATGAATGTCGGTTGACAATTACTCCTGCAAAATGGGGTTCGGACGGCTTTTTCATTGCCAAATTCATTCGTCGGAGGTGACGTATGGTAGTTTGCGACGAACAGGGAAAAATTGACATTCTCGGTCTTTTTCCCGAGGAGCTTGAAGAACAAATCGTGGCTTTGGGAGAGAAAAAATTCCGTGCCAAACAGATTTTTGATTGGCTTCACGTCAAGCGTGTGGCAACATTTGACGAAATGACTAATCTATCTGTACAATTACGGAATCTCCTAAAAGAAAAATTTTGTTTAAAATCACTATTTGTTGTAAAAAAGCTTGAATCTAACACTGATAATACTGTAAAATATTTATATAGACTTCCGGATGGAAATCATATCGAAACTGTTATAATGGAATACAGCTACGGAAACACCATTTGCGTGTCCACTCAGGTAGGCTGTAAAATGGGCTGCCGTTTCTGCGCGTCCACCATTGCGGGGTACAAGAGGGACTTGACTTCTTCGGAGATCCTTTTGCAGATATACGAGGCTGAGAGAAACAGCGGACGTAAAATTTCAGGGGTCGTTCTTATGGGAATAGGCGAGCCTATGGATAATTTCGATAACGTTGTCAATTTCCTGAAAATACTGTCCTGCGACAAGGGAATGAATATGTCCCTAAGACACGTTTCGGTCTCTACCTGCGGGGTAGTCCCGAGGATCTATGAGCTTGCCGAGCTCAGACTTGGCATAACTCTTTCGATTTCGCTGCACGCCTCCAATAATAAGGCAAGGAGCGAGATAATGCCTGTGAATAACAGGTACGATATTGATCAGCTGCTTGAGGCCTGCAGATATTATTTCAAGGTCACCGGCAGACGAATATCATTTGAGTACGCTTTGATTGACGGACATAACGATACAAGAGAGGACGCAAAGGAACTTGCGAAGCTGCTTGGCGGATTTGTCTGTCATGTGAATATAATTCCTGTCAATAAGATAAAGGAGCGTAATTACAAGTCCGACAGAAAGTCGGCGCACAGATTTCAGAAATATCTTGAAGAGCTGGGACTGAACGCTACCGTAAGACGGACGCTTGGCGCGGATATCGACGCCGCCTGCGGGCAGTTAAGACGGGAATACGAAATTTAATGAAAGGTGGTGAGCTGCTTGTTTCTGGCATCGGCTACAGACATAGGTAAAAAGCGAAGTGAAAATCAAGACAGGGTAAGAGCAGAGTTTCTCGGCGACAATATTGCCTGCGCTGCGGTATGCGACGGTATGGGAGGCGCCGCGTCGGGAGGCGTTGCAAGTCAGGTTGCGATCGACGCTTTTTTCAAAAGGGTAACGGAAAACTTCCGAGCGGATATGAACGACAACTCCATAAGAAATCTAATGCTTAACGCCGTGCATTACGCAAACACTCTGGTGTATGAAAAAAGCCGTGAGGACATTGACAAAAACGGTATGGGCACGACCTGCGCCGCCGCTCTTGTAATAGACAAGAAGATATATATTGTCAATGTGGGCGATAGCAGGGCTTATGTTATGAACAACGACGGAATCAGGCAGGTCACCACCGACCATACCTATGTGGAAATGCTCTGCCGCAGCGGTCAGATAACCCCTGAGGAGGCAAAGGTTCACCCGATGAGAAATGTCATCACCAAGGCTGTGGGCGTTGAGCCTGATGTTGAGGTCGATTATTTTGAATTGGAGGAAGAGGGTAATTTCTCTGTTTTCCTTTGCTCCGACGGTTTGTCAGGCTATTGCAGCGAGGAGCTGATATATACCTCAGTTTTCGGAAATAACCTTGATAATGCGATAGCGCAGCTTACCGAGTATTCAAACGAATGCGGCGGCAAGGATAATATTTCTGCGGCTGTAATTGCAAATTAGAATACGCAAGTAACCAATCAATAAAAAAATAGGAGTTGAATTAAATGGATTCTAACATCGGTAAGAAGCTTGACGGCAGATATGAAATTACCGAGCTGATAGGCGTCGGAGGAATGGCGGACGTTTATAAAGCTATGGACGTAATGGAAAACCGCACGGTAGCCGTTAAAATTCTTAAACCCGAGTTTGCGGAAAATGAGGAATTCCTCCGCAGATTCAGAAACGAAAGCAAGGCTATAGCAGTTCTTTCTCACCCTAATATCGTTAAGATCTACGACGTGGGATTTACTGATGAAATTCAGTTTATCGTTATGGAGTACATTGACGGTATAACCTTAAAGGAGTTTATTGAAAGACAGGGCGTACTTAAATGGAAGGACGCGCTGCACTTTGTAACTCAGATATTGAGAGCTTTGCAGCACGCTCACGACAAGGGTATCGTTCACCGTGATATCAAGCCGCAGAACATTATGCTGTTCACGGACGGAACAATCAAGGTCATGGACTTCGGTATTGCAAGATTTTCCAGAATTGACGGCAAGACCCTTTCGGATAAGACGATAGGATCTGTTCACTATATTTCGCCCGAACAGGCAAGAGGAGATATGACCGACGAGCGTTCCGATATTTATTCTGTCGGCGTAATGCTTTATGAAATGCTTACGGGCAGAAAGCCTTTTGACGGTGAAAATCCCGTAGCTATCGCTTTGAAGCATATGCAGGAGGACGCTGTTCCGCCGAGAGAAATTATGCCTGCAATTCCCGAGGCTTTGGAAGAAATAGTAATTCACGCTATGGAAAGAGAGCCTGTAAGAAGATACCAGTCTGCGGCTGAAATGATAAGAGATATAGATACTTTCAAGCTTAATCAATCCGTTGTTTTCGGCTATAAGGACGGTGCTGCGGTTGCGTCAAGTCAGTTATTTGACGCTCCTGTTAACAATCAGCCTCCAATTTATGACGATTATGACGAGAATTATGAAGATGATTCCGATGAAGAAGACGACGAAACCGATGAAGACGAAGAGGAGGACGGAAAGAAGCGTTCATATGTTGTGCCTATTCTCCTTGCTGTTACCGTTGCGGTAGTTATCGTTGCGGCTTGCGTTATCGGCTGGGTCGTTATCAAGTCATTCTCGGGAACATCGGGAATTCATACGGGTACAGTTACTCTTCCTAACTTTGTGGGTAAGAATATTGTTCAGGTCGAGCAGGACTGGAAAGACAAGCTTAAATTTGAGCTTGTCAACGAGTACAATGACGAATACGACGACGGAATTATCTTCTGGCAGAGCCAGACGGCAGGAAAGTCCGTTAAGGAAGGCTACACCCTTACGCTTAAAGTAAGCAAGGGCAAGCAGATGGTAATTATTCCGGATATGACAGGAAACGAGCAGGCTGTTGCCGAAAGCGAACTGAAAGCGGCTATGTTTAATGTAGTTCTCAGAACAATGTTTGACGACGAGGTTGCAGAGGGTCTTGTAATCAAGACCGAGCCTCCTGCGGGAAGTGAATATGCGTATGGCGGAACTGTAACGATCTTCGTAAGTAAGGGTCCCGTTGACACGCAGGTCAAGGTACCGGACGTAGTAGGAATGACTAAGGAAAAGGCTATTGCGGCTCTCAAGGAGAACAAGCTTGTTGCCAAGGTTGAAGAGATCGAGCACGAGGGCGATAAGGGCAAGGTAATCGACCAGTCCATCGACGCAGGCGATAAGGTAGATATGGAAACTGAGGTTACAATTTACGTTTCTACAGGTGAAACAGAGCCTGTTGATTTGACTATCTCGCTGCCACTGCCGAACGGTATCCACGGCGCGTACTCTATCGAGGTTTATAAGAACGGTAACGTTGCATATTCGCAGTCCATTTCAAGAGGAGAAACTGTTGCGGGCGGTACGGTAAACATTGATATTTCAGGTAAAAAGACCGAAACTCTCACAATCTCTATCAGAAATGAGGAGACGGGCAAGACAATAAACTATGCGGTTTACGATATTGACTACGATAAGAAGGAAGTTAAGCTCAACGGTTCGCTCAACGAGTCGGGTCTGATCGATATTACTCCTACCACTACAGAGTCGACGACAACGACGACCACGACCACTACGGAGGAGCCTCCCGCACCTCCTGTTACCGAACCTGAGCCAAGCTCACAGCCTGATCCCAACGGTACGGTCAACGACAATCCTTCCGCTTGATATAACGCGGATCTGAGCAGTAGGTTATATGAACGGTATTATAATTAAAGCAATCGGAGGTCTCTACGTCGTAGAAACCTCCGACGGCGTTTTTGAATGTAAGGCAAGGGGAATTTTCAGAAAGAAGAAAATTTCTCCCGTTTGCGGCGACAGGGTCACTGTTACGAAAGAAAAGGACGGATCCTGCGTTATTGAAGAAATCGGAGAAAGAAGATCTCTGCTTATAAGACCTCCTTTGGCTAATCTGGATATACTTGCGTTTGTGTGCGCTACCTGCGAGCCTAAGCCTAATTTACTTCTGCTTGACAAATTTATTGCCATAGCGGAGTTCAAGAAAATCAAACCGATCATTGTGTTTACCAAAATTGACAAGTGCGACAGCGGCGAGCTTGCGGAAATTTACAGGCGCGCGGGTATCGAGGTATTCGAGGTGAACAACAACAGCGGCGAGGGCAGCGAGTGCGTAAAAAATGCGCTTAAAGGAAAGCTTTCGGCTTTTACGGGAAATACGGGAGTGGGAAAATCCTCCTTGCTCAACAATATGTTTCCCGAGCTTAAGCTTGCGACCAATGAAATAAGTCATAAATTAGGCAGAGGAAAGCACACTACGCGTCATGTTGAACTGTACAAGCTGGAGGACGGCGGTTATATTGCCGATACTCCGGGTTTTTCCTCCTTTGACACCAATCGATACGATATTATTTTCAAGGACGAGCTTGCCGACTGCTTCTGTGAATTCAGGGAGTATTTAGGCAAATGCAGATTTCCGAATTGCAGTCACACCAAAGAAAAAGGCTGTGCGGTCATTGAGGCGGTTAAGGCGGGAAAAATCCCTCAGTCAAGATTTGACAGCTATGTGGAGATGTACGAACAGGCAAAGCAGCTTAACGAGTGGGAGTATAAAAATGACTGAAAAATGTGCGATTTTTGCAGGCGGAGATACTGTCGGCAGGGAAGCCGTTGATTTTTCCTTTGCGGAAAGCTCTTTGGTGATCTCTGCGGACAGAGGATATGAGCTTGCCAATTCTCTGGGGATACGATCCGATTTGGTAATGGGCGATTTCGACTCTATGGATAAAATTCCGCAGAATGAGAATGTAAAGGTATTTCCCATTGAAAAGGACGATACGGATTTAATGCTTGCGATCAAGGAGGGTCTTGCTCAGGGCTGTAAGTATTTTAAAATTTACGGCGCAACGGGAGGACGTCTCGATCACACAATCGGTAATATTCAGTCGCTGATGTATCTGCTGTCGAAGGGAGCTGTCGGAGAGATTATTTCCGATAAAGAGCGGATAACGCTGATAAAGCCGGGAAGATATGTTTTTGACAGACGCGAGGATTTTACGCTGTCTCTTGTGTCTTACTCCGAAAAAGTTGAGGGACTTACGATCAGCGGTACAAAGTATGAGATTGCGGATTGTGTTCTTACGAACGAATTTCCGCTGGGAATTTCAAATAAGATCATATCCGAGCAGGCGGTTGTTGAATTTTCACAGGGAATATTGCTTGTTATACAGTCTTATTGTCCCGATTAGATAAATTAAAGCAGATCATTCACCGATTTTGGAAATTTTCATATTATGTACTATAACTGAATGGAGGTCATACTTATGAAAGTTGTAGTAGTGAAAAGCCCCAAGGCAATTTCGGGAATACTTAGAATGATTTTCAAGATACGAAAAGAACAGGATTAGTTACGGAGCCCGCAGTATTGTTCTGCGGGTTCTTTATACAGACAATAGTTATGGTATGCTGCTGTCACACAAAACCCGAAAAAACGAATTTAATATAGAACTTCCATTAAATGCTCGCAAATAAGGTGATTTAAATTTGCAAATTTCTGATGTGCATTGAAGATAATAAGAAAATTAAATAAAAAATGAGGTCTGAAAATGCTGCAAAAATTGCATTTTCAGACCCTTCATTTTATGGTTTTAGAATATTTTTGGAGTGTTTCAAAATTTTAATACAAGGATAAAACAGCGTATTTATTGTTTGTTGAACGTTCATTATAGTTCAAAAAATCAAACGTATAGGAAAATTGTCAATCTTGCAGTCTATCAGTTGAGTATCCATACCTGCAAAGGATTTTCGGGTTCAAATTCCGTAACGGCAATGCTTCCGCCTTTGGAATTTGCAAGCACCTTTGCGTATCCGCTGTTCTCGAGGGCAATTCTGAAACGTTTCTTGCCCAGAGCGGTAAATCTGAACTGTGCGGGCTTTCCGTCAATTTTAAGATAGTCGTAACCCTTGCAGGAGCTGTTTACAAAACCGCCGTCTGCAATCTTCAAGCCTGCCGTACCCTCGCTGCCCAGGATAACCTGAAGCTTTTGTTCCGGTTCTTTATCGGGCTTTTCAAGGGAAAGTCCCTTGGGCGTTACGGTAAGTACCAAGCCTGTCGCCTCGTTTCTAAATGCATAAAGCTTTTTGTCCACAACATAGTTGCCTTTGTCACCGAGGCAGTCATCGTAGAATTTCAGCAGTACAGCCATAACGTTCTGCTGAGTGACGGGCAGAGTATTCTGCGCCACATCGTCAAAGGCTCTGGGGTCGAGATGTGATATCGTATCGACAAATTTGCCAGCATATCTTACAAGTCTGTTGAACGCCTCTCCCAGATTGTCTTTTTCGTAATACTTGCTCAGACGCTTGTCATATGACTGAGCGGTATGCTTTGTACAGGTAGTATTAACGTGCTTTTCAAATGCATAATGAATATTGTTTGCCTTATCCTGATATTTGATATTTGAAACGTGAACGGTACAGCCCATATCGGAAACAAAATGAATTGCTCTGCCCAGACAGACCATAGCCGCAGAAGTATTTCCGCTTTTGAAGAGGGATAACGCCGCTGTGTAGTTTGCCTCAAAAAGCGTTCTTGCGCTTGGAGCAAAATCTCCGAGCCTGTTCTTGAAATACCCTTTTTCCTCGGGCAGTTCCTTACCCTTTGGAGTAACGGACGAATAGTAGTGCATTCCAGCGCCCTTGTCCATATCGTCCTCTTTATCGGGAGCAACACAGCCCTCGAGCAATTCTCTATGCCAATCTTTATAAAAAGCCGCGGGACGTACTTTCTTTTCCATTTCCAGCAAGGCAAGAGCTTTTTTTACAATATCCTCGTGAGTTCCTCCGCTCCACGCATACGCTTTTTTTATTCCTGCAAAACTAAAAAATTTATTCATAATACTATTTATCCTTTTCTATGTTGATTTTTCTTCTTTTTCTTTCTTACGGAATATCCGAAGCTGCCAAGCTTTCTGCCCAATGCAAAATATTCGCCGTGAGCGTAAGCGGCTAAATGCGCTCTGTCAAGGCACAGCCTGCCCTTTTCGTTGAGCAGTTCCTTAGCCACGTCCAGTCCCACAATATCCGCAATGAACATATCGTGAGTACCCAGCGGAACGATCTCTCTGACCCGGCATTCAATATTTACGGGACATTCGCAGATTATAGGAACATTGACCTTTTCCGCGCTTTCCGTATGCAGATCCATATCCTTGAATTTATCGGTATTTCTTCCCGATTTAACTCCGCAGTAATCGGCGGCTCTGACAAGCTCCTCAGTAGTAAGATTTATAACAAACTCTCCGCTTGATCTTATAAGTCCGTATGAATACCTTTCGGGACGTACCGAGATATAAGTCACAGGCGGCTGAGTATTAAGAATACCCGTCCAAGCAACGGTAAACACATTACTGCGCTCTCCGTCCGAGCAGGTCACAAGAGTAGGCGGCAGGGGAGATGTGATAACGCTGCCTTTCCAATGCTCCTTAGTATAAACGGTGCGGGACATTATTTTTCGACCTCCTGAGAAACGCCGTATACCTTGCGGTAAATACGGTCATAGTCCTTATAGAGCTTTTGCACGGTGTTCTCAAGAAAAAAGTAGTGCTTGATATAAGGTATCAGCAGTACCAGAAACAAAACCGCAAGGGGTATCAGAGCTACAGTTTCAAAAACAGCAACGGCTATAAACGTCATTACCGTCGCTAACGCAAAAAGAACAGTCACAAGCAGGTGTATGAACCTCTCATGCTGAAACTGGTGCAGCTTTTCGGTATGATAGTCCAGAAGCTGAGAAAAATCACAGCTTTCATCCTCAAGACGTTCCAGTATGTATTTTCTGTATTGTGTAAGATATTCCGTCATAGTCACACCTGCAAATCAAAAGGTATAGCGTCCTCGATTTTTAAATCACGAAGCTTTGTCTGATATTCTTCATCATCGGAAGCCGCTTGCTTTTCAGCATTTTTAGCGACAGTTTTACAAAGAAGATTGTCGGCTATTCTGTAGTTTTTCATAACGCGCTGCGGAAAACTCTGCGATTTGCCCTTGACGCGTTGGTTTTTCTTCCTTTTGCCGTCAAATAATATTGCCATAACTACCGACGCAGTAGCGGCGGCTATGATTTTCTCTGGCTTACTGCTTATTTCAAATGCAACTTTTTTCATAAAAACATTCCATTCATAAAAATATATACAATAATTATACACCATATTGCTTTGGATTTCAAGTACTTGTAAGTAAATATGTTAATTTTCACTAAAAAACGGGAGCATTCCTGAGAATGTTCCCGTTGGAGTATTTATTTGCGTTTTTGCTTTAATATAAGCTTAAGCAATAAAGAAATTACAGTCGTCCATATAGTTACCAAAAGACCGAATATCAAAATAACAAAGAAATCGATCTCATTACGGTAATCAACTTCCGACAATAAATTTTCGTCGGAATGTAAGCTGAATAAAATCAGGCAAATACACGAAAATACCGATGAAAGTATCAATAATATACATTTATCCGGCTTTACCTCGTCTGATTTGAATAAAGCATATACAACAGCAGTATTGATAACAGATAATATGAGGGAGCCTATAATAAAAGTGATCCGCATATCCGAACTGCGTTTTGTTATAACTCCGCTTAAAGCAACTTGATAGAATAAAGATTCCTCAATTAAAACAATTATTGTGCAAATAACGAATTTCAGCAATATATATAATGTTTTTGTCATAAGCAATCTCCTTTTGTCGTATCATTTACAATTCAAAAGTAATATATTTGCTGAAACACCTAGAATACACCGAATATTCTTAATACTGATTGTAAATATTCTGTCCGAGATAACGGATATTGCTGTCAAAGTCGATACCCAGCACAGCCATTCCTCTGATTGTCAAATTCCACCATGTTCCGTCTGCAGGAACTCTGCACTGTATTCTTTCATAACCAAAATATGACGGAGAATTGAGTACCAGCGAGAATAACTCGTCTTTCTGAATGTTTGTGGTAACGTTAGGCAAAAGCTCGTCAAGAAGATTTTTTAATTCGGATACACCCATATTGCTCATATTTCTGAAAATCTCTTCAAGTACCGTTCTCTGTCTTTCGGTACGTCCGAAATCGGTTCCGATGTAGCGAATTCTTGAATATGCAAGAGCCTGTTCGCCGTTGAGAGTGTAGCTTCCTCCGCTTGAAAGCTTGTCTGTATTTTCGTTTCTGCCCTCAAGTCGGTTGATCTCCGCAAGATATTTGTTGACATACTCAACCTCGTCGTCGGTCACGTCAATATCAACGCCGCCTACAGCGTCAACTACGGTAACAAATGAGTAGAAGTCCACCTGAACATATTTATCAACAGGAATTTTGAAATTAGTTTCGAGAGTGTCAAGCAGCAGATCGGGTCCGCCATACGCGTAAGCGTGATTAAGTCTTGTGGACTCTACACCGGGAATATAAAGATATATATCTCTGAGGAAAGACGTCATAACGACCTGTTCGGTAGTCTTGTTAATAGATACCAAGATCATACTGTCGGAACGTCCTCTGTCGCTGTTGTTTCTTGCATCAGTACCGATAAGCAGAACATTATAAACATTCTCGTCGTTGAAATCGTATGTGTAAGTTCCGTCTCCGTCGGCAACAGTATAGACGTGTTTGGAACCGTTGTCGTCTTTTTCGACATTTTCCTTGATAGCCTGCTCTATCTTATCGATTTCTTCCTGAGGAGAATCAGGCTCGGACGTTAAATCGTCATCAGGTTCGATCGAGTCAAGTATTTCATAGCTGTTTGTTTCATCGACTATGTTCACCTTATTGATATAGTGATAAATAATTCCTGTGCCTACTGCCGCCGCAATACCTGCAAGCACCAGTATGACAAGAAGGATTATAAGGATTACCCGCACTTTGTTTGTTTTCTTTTTTGCTTTTTTTCCCGATTTCTTTTCGGATATGCGATCGTCGGAAGCGTCCGGTATAAGGCTTTCGTTTGGATTTTTGTTTTCAGTCATAATTAACCTCCGTTAACTCGTGTTAATGTACTATTCTTTATTATAAACCATTTTACGCGATAAATCAAGAATTATCGGGAAACTTTGTAGCTTTTAATCGTATTTATCCTAATAATTTCCTGTCAATATAGCAAAAAGTACAATTTATTTATATAAATACAAAAAATCTATGAACTTGCTTGACTATTTGCGATAAAAATGGTATGATATTAATATTCAGCGATGTTAATTCGTTTATGAATTTTTCAGCTAAGATTTTTTAGTAAAGGATTGATCAATCAATGAAGAAACCATTTATCACCAAGGAACAGGCAGAGGCTATTATTAAGGAATATCCTACGCCGTTTCACATTTACGACGAAAAGGGAATTAGAGAAAACGCTAGAAATCTTTACAAGGCATTTAGCTGGAATAAAGGCTATAAAGAATATTTTGCCGTTAAAGCTACGCCTAATCCATATATCCTTAAAATTCTCAAGGAGGAAGGCTGCGGAGTTGACTGTTCGTCGCTTACCGAGCTTATGATGAGCGAATGCTGCGGCTTCAGCGGCAGCGATATTATGTTCTCGTCAAACGTAACTCCAAAGGAAGATTTTCTGAAAGCTAGAGAGCTTGGCGCATATATCAATCTCGACGATTTTACGCATATAGAGTATCTGGACAAGCTTTGCGGAATTCCTGAGACTATCTGCTGCCGTTATAATCCGGGCGGACATTTTTCTATCGAGACCCAGATAATGGACAATCCCGGCGAGGCTAAGTACGGATTTACCAAGGAGCAGATCATTGAGGGCTTTAAAATTCTGAAATCTAAGGGCGCAAAGTATTTCGGTATTCACGCGTTCCTTGCGTCAAATACAGTTTCTAACGCTTACTATCCTAAGCTTGCAAGAATTCTTTTTGAGCTTGCGGTTGAGCTTAAGGAAAAGACGGGCGTTGAATTCAAGTTCATCAATCTTTCGGGCGGAGTAGGTATCGCTTACGAGCCTGATAAGCCGCAGAACGATATTTTCGCAATAGGCGAGGGCGTTCACAAGGCGTTTGACGATATTCTTGTTCCTGCGGGAATGGGAGATGTTGCAATTTTTACAGAGCTTGGCAGATATATGCTTGCTCCTTACGGACATCTAATTACGACTTGTACTCATCAGAAGCACACCTATAAGGAATACGCAGGAGTTGACGCTTGTGCCTGCAATCTTATGAGACCCGCTATGTACGGCGCATATCACCATATTACAGTGCTGGGCAAAGAAAACGCTCCCTGCGACCACAAGTATGATGTGACGGGCGGTCTTTGCGAAAATAACGATAAGTTCGCTATTGACAGAATGCTCCCTGAGATCGAGATCGGAGATATTCTCTGCATTCACGATACGGGTGCTCACGGATTTTCAATGGGTTATAATTATAACGGCAAGCTCCGTTCAGCTGAAATTCTCTTAAAGGAGGACGGCACAACTCAGCTTATCAGACGCGCCGAAACTCCCGCAGATTATTTTGCAACCTTTGATTTTACACACATTCTGGATAAATATTTGGATAAATAACGATAAGTAATGACGCTTAATCCACAGAGCCGATAGGTTTCTGTGGATTTTCGGTTATTTTATTAAAAATCTTGATTTCATCTAAAAAATGCTTGCAATTATAAGTAAAATGTTGTATAATATTATATTGAGTTAGTTTGTATTTTCAAAGTTTGTTTGATAATGCAGACCCTTAGTACAAAGAAAGGTAAGGGATTTTTATGGATACAAATTTGGTAAATTATCTTGCCGAGCTGAGCAAGCTTGAATTCTCACAGGACGAACTTTCCAAGCTTTCGACTGAAATGACCGACATTATCAGTCTTATGGATACCATTAAGGAAATCGATGTGACCTACGACGATTTAAAGGATAACCACAACGTTTATCTCGGCGACATCAGAAAGGACGCTGCCGCTCCGTCTATGCCGACGTCAAAGGTTCTTCAGAATGCTGTAAATACCAATAACTGCTTTGTTGTACCAAAGGTAGTTGAATAATTCAAACAGAAGGGTAGTGTGAAATTTGGACATTTCTTCAATGAAGCTTCGCGATATGCGTAAGGCTCTCGACGGTAAGGAGATATCATCTAAAGAGCTTACAAAGGCGTATCTTGAGAACATAAAGAAATACGACGATAAGCTTGAATGCTATATCACCGTCACTGAGGAGGGCGCGCTTGCACAGGCTGAAAAGGCTCAGGCTGTCATTGACAGCGGCGAGGCGCAGTCTCTTACGGGAATTCCTCTTGCAGTAAAGGACAATATCTGTACAGAGGGAGTAAAGACGACCTGTTCTTCAAAAATACTTGAAAGCTTCGTTCCTCCGTATAACGCAACCGTTATGGAAAAGCTTAATTCCCAGAGTATCGTTATGCTGGGAAAGACCTCTATGGACGAATTTGCTATGGGCGGTTCGACCCAGACCTCCGCTTTTAAGAAAACCAAAAACCCGTATAACGTTGACTGCGTTCCCGGTGGTTCTTCGGGCGGTTCTGCCGCCGCTGTAGCTGCGGATCTTGCACCTGCGGCGCTTGGCTCCGACACGGGAGGATCTATCAGACAGCCTTCCGCATTCTGCGGCGTAACGGGTATCAAGCCTACCTACAGCCGTGTTTCAAGATACGGTCTTGTGGCTTTTGCGTCCTCTCTCGACCAGATCGGACCTATTGCCAAGAATTCTTACGACTGCGGACTTATTCTTAATGCGATCTGCGGTTTCGACCCTCACGACGGTACAAGCTCAAAGCTTGAAGTTCCCGACTTCACAGCTAAGATCGGACAGTCCGTAAAGGGTATGAAGATCGCTCTGCCCAAGGAATTTTTTGCAGACGGTATCGATGACGAGGTAAGGTCTTCGGTATTAAAGGCTGCTGATGAATATAAGGCTATGGGAGCCGAGCTTGTGGAATGCTCTATGCCGTCGCTGAAATATGCAGTGCCTTGCTACTATCTGCTTGCCTGCGCCGAGGCTGCGTCAAATCTTTCGAGATACGACGGTATCAAATACGGTCACAGAACTCCCAAGGCGGACAGCTATGAGGAGCTTATTATAAAGTCTCGTTCCGAGGGCTTCGGCGAGGAAGTAAAGAGAAGAATTCTTCTGGGCAACTACTGTCTTTCAAGCGGATATTACGACGCTTATTACAGAAAGGCTCTTGCGCTCCGACAGCTTATCAGGGAGCAGTATAACGCTATTTTTGAAAAGTGCGACGTTATTCTTACGCCCACAACGCCTGCCGTTGCGTACAGTCCTGAAAAGACTGCCGATCCTGTTGAGATGTATCAGGCGGACATTTGCACGGTAACCGTTAATATCGCGGGACTTCCTGCGGTATCTACGCCCTGCGGCTATGACAAAAACGGTATGCCTATCGGACTTTCGATAATCGGCAGAAAATTTGACGAACAGACTGTTCTTCAGGTTTCAGACGCTTACGAGCAGGGCTTTATGCCTGTCGCGCCAAAGCTTTAAAAGGAGGAAAAGACAATGGAAAAATGGAAAACCGTCATCGGTCTTGAAATCCACGCCGAGCTGTTAACAAAATCCAAAATATTCTGTACCTGTTCCGCTGAGTTCGGCGGAGACCAGAATACGCGATGCTGTCCCGTATGTACAGGTATGCCGGGTACTTTGCCTATTTTAAATCAGACTGCCGTTGAGTATGCGGTCAAGGCGGGCTATGCGCTTAACTGCGAGATAAATAAATTTTCCGTATTTGACAGAAAGAACTATTTTTATCCCGACCTGCCTAAAGCGTATCAGATATCCCAGCTTTACAGACCTATTGTCGGTTCCGGATATGTGCCTATCGAGGTAAACGGTAAAAAGAAAAATATCAGAATTAACCATATCCACCTTGAAGAGGACGCAGGCAAGCTTGTTCACGATGACTTCAACGGAATTTCTATGGCGGACTATAACCGCTGTGGAATTCCTCTTATCGAAATCGTAACGGAGCCTGATATTTCTTCCGCTGAGGAGGCTATGGCGTTTGTGGAGCAGATATCATTGCTCCTACAGTATGCAGGAGTTTGCGACTGTAAAATGGAGCAGGGCTCGCTGAGATGCGACGTCAATATCTCCCTTATGAGACCCGACGCTAAAGAATTCGGTACAAGAGCCGAAATCAAGAACATCAACTCCATAAAGTCTGTTGGACGCGCTATCAAGTACGAGGAAAAGAGACAGGCGTTACTTCTTGAGGCGGGCAAAAAGGTCGTTCAGGAAACAAGACGTTACAATGCCAACAGAGACAAGACAACCTCGATGCGTACCAAGGAAAACGCAAACGACTACCGTTATTTTCCCGAGCCTGATATTCTTCAGGTAAATCTTACCGACGAGCAGCTAGACGAGATCAGAGCAAAGCTCCCTGAAATGCCAAATCAGAGAATTGAGAAATATGTAAATCAGTACGGTATTTCAGAAGTCGACGCTAAGATCCTTATTCAGTCCAAAATAATTTCAGATTTCTTTGAGGACGCTGTTAAGGCGTATAACAGTCCAAAGAGCGTTTCGGTATTTATTCTCGGCGAATTTATGAGACGTGTAAATCTGGGAGAGATCGATATAAACAACATTTCCTTTACAGCAGAGGACTTTGCCGCTTTAGTTGAAATGGCTGATACGGAAAAGGTCTCGAAGAACGACGCCAAGGCTATTTTCAGAGCAATGGTCGAAACGGGCGAAAAGCCTATGGATATTGCAAAAGCCAAGGGAATGCTCATTACGGTCGATACAGCTAAAGTAGAGACAGGCATAGATGAGATACTCAAAGCCAACGCCGCGCAGGTAGAGCAGTACAAGAACGGTGAAACCAAGGTATTCGGATTTATTATGGGTCAATGCACCAAGGCGCTCAAGGGAACGGCTACTCCCAAGATAATCAAAGAGGTTCTTGAAAGCAAGCTTAAAGCCCTTTCAGCAGGGGAGTGCGAACAGAGATCCAATGAGGAAGAAAATGCTAACACGGTTATCGACGCCTCAAAGCTTACTAAGTATGAGAATTCCGAAAAGTATACTCCTGCTGCGGACGGCGATATGCTTATGGTAAGCACGGATAACCTTAAAAAGGAATTCACCGTTGAGGACGCAGTTGCCAATATGGGCAATACTGTTAAATTTTCCGGCTGCGTTCATAAAATCAAGAAAATGGGAAGTATTTCTTTTATACTTGTAAGAACCTCCAGAAACGTGTTCCAGACGGTGTATTCCGCTGACAAATGCTCTGACAGTATAGAAGGTCTCAGAGAGGGATTTTTCGTTAGCGTTGAGGGTACTGTAAACGCCAACGAAAGAGAGTTTACGGGAGTAGAGATTGTTCTGAGTTCGATTAAGCTTATTTCCACGCCTGCCGCTGAAACCCCTCTTAAAATTTCGCAAGGCAAGCTTAACTGTACGATAGAGGTAAATCTCGATAACAGAGCAACGTCCCTGAGAAATCCTTATGAGAGAGCGATATTCAAGCTTCAGGAGGGCTTGGTGCACGGTATGCACAAGTTTATGAGGGAAAACGGCTTTACCGAAATCCACTCGCCTAAGATAGTAGCGCAGGGCGCAGAGGGCGGCGCAAATATTTTTGCTTTGGATTATTTCGGCAAGCACGCATTCCTCAATCAGTCGCCTCAGTTCTATAAGCAGACTGCCGTTGCGTTCTTTAACAGAGTATATGAGATCGCTCCCGTATACAGAGCTGAAAAGCACGCTACCTCGCGTCATATAAACGAGTACATCGGTCTTGACTTTGAAATGGGTTATATTGACAGTATGTACGACGTAATGGCTATGGAGGTCGCAATGCTCAGAGCAATGTTCGAGTACTGCAAGGAGAATTATCAGAACGAGATAAAGATACTTGACGCCGATATCCCTGAGGTAGGAGACGTACCGTCAATCAAGTTTGCGGACGCTATCAAGCTGCTCAGAGGAGGAGAGGGCAACGGAAAGAAGTTTGACCTTGACCCTGAGGACGAAGTAAATCTCGGAAAGTATGCCAAGGAAAAGTACAATTCGGACTTCATTTTCGTAACGCACTTCCCGTCGTCTAAGCCTCCTTTCTACGCTATGAATTCAAGAGAAGACCCCAGAGAGGCGTACAAGTTTGACCTGTTGTTCAGAGGACTTGAGATAACCTCGGGCGGACAGAGAATTCACGATTATGACGAACAGGTTGCTAAGATGAAAGCGCAGGGACTTGATCCCGACGATTTCAAGACCTATCTTGAGGCTCATAAGTACGGCTTGCCGCCGCACGGAGGTCTGGGCATAGGACTTGAAAGGCTGCTGATGAAGCTGCTCAATAAAAATAATATCCGTGAGACATCTATGTTCCCGAGAGATATTAACAGACTTATACCATAAAATTAAGACCGAGCGCATAAACATAAACGCTCGGTCTTTTATTTGATAGGATACATAAAAAGGCAGAGTATTATCGCTCTGCCTTTAACTTTTTATAATAATATTTATTTATCGCTTATTCTCCAATCAATAGGCGCAATTCCGTTGTCAACCAGGAATTTGTTAACCTGTGAGAAGTGACGGCAGCCGAAAAAGCCGTTGTAAGCAGACAGAGGAGACGGGTGCGCCGCCTTGAAAACTCCGTGTATCGGGTTAGTGATCAGCGGAGCTTTAGCTTTTGCGTTTCCGCCCCAGAGTATAAACGCTATAGGCTTGTCACGCTCGTTAAGCTTTCTTATTATCTCGTCGGTAAGGATCTCCCAGCCCTTGCCCTTATGAGAATTCGCCATACCCTCACGTACGGTAAGTACGCTGTTAAGCATAAGCACGCCTTGTTTTGCCCAGTCGGTAAGCTCTCCGTTATTGGGTGGATCAATTCCCAGATCAGCCTGCATTTCCTTGAAAATGTTCTGCAATGACGGCGGAGGAGCAACTCCCGCCTTGACCGAAAAGCACAGCCCATGAGCCTGTCCCGGACCGTGATAAGGATCCTGACCGATAATAACGGCTTTTACGTCCTCATAAGCCGCATATTTCAGAGAATTGAAAATATCATACATATTAGGGTAAACGCGGTACTGAGCATACTCACGCTTTAGAAATTCCCTGAGCTTGAGGTAGTATTCCTTTTTGAACTCGTCGGCAAGAATATCGTCCCAACTGTTTCCGATATGTACCATTATAAAATCACCGCCCCTACAACTATTCCAAGCACCATTACTGCGGCAATAGCAAGCACAAGAATTCTCATAAACATAGGCTTTTCGCTTGCGGGAGCGGGAGCAAACGCCTTTGATGATTTTTCATATCCGTCATTAGCGTTCTCCTTAGCCTGAGCAGCCGCCTCTTTTGCCTGCTGAGCCGCTATATTCTTTTCGGGATTACCGTATCTGTTCTTTTTCTTCTTTGCCATAATAATCAATTCCTTTCCAATTATCAGTATAGACACCATATCCATTTTGCGGAGAACATACCCATTTTACTGAGTTGTGCAGGAGTAACTTCCTCGGAAATAAATCTGAGTACCTCGGCCGCATTGTCCGCCTGTTCTTCGGATATACTCTTATCGCTCATAAATGCGCAGACAGCTATGCCGCAAAGCTCTTCCAGCTTGCCGTCAAGCTCGTTAATGTGCTTTTCGTGACACTTTTCAAGAAGTACTCCGCAAAGCTGTAAGTCGGAAATATTTTTACTGCTTTCTATACCCAGCAAGGATAAGTATTTTAGAGAATATCTGAAAATATCAAGTACGCGTTCGTTGAGGTTATCCGCAGAACACTTTTCTTTCATCGTTTTCAGCTTGATATCTCTGTGCAGTACAAGCAATACGCAGATCACCGCTGCAACGAAAACAGTCATCAGCAGAGCCTTGACGCTTGACGGTATGGACTTGTTTTCCTGAGGCTTTGCTGTCACACCCGACGATACCTTTCTTGTAGTGCCGTTCTTTGCGCCTGAATTGCTTCCGCCTGATACGGAAGTGACCTTACCTGTTCCCGAACCGCCTGATGCCGTACCGTTATTACCTTTGGTAGTCGCCGCGCTGCCCGAACCGTTTACCTTTGTTGTCTGCGAAGCGTCCGGCGAGCTGTCCGACGGCGCGGAAGCAGTAGTAGTTACAGCAGACGTAACTACGGAATTAGGGTCTTTCTCAGCTTCAGTCATATTTGGATTGTCGTTATCGTAACCGGGAGTAAACTCCGCAGGCATCCAGCCGCAGCCGGAAATAAAAACCTCAGCCCATGCGTGAGCGGCTCTGTCCGTAACGGTCACACTGTATCTTCCGTCGTCGTCGGGGGTCGACTGCTGGCTTGACAGCACCATATAGCCCTCCACAAAACGCGAAGGATAACCGAACATTCTCAGAAGTTCAACTCCTGTAGTTGCAAAATAGCTGCAATAACCCTCTTTCTGAGTTGTGAGGAAGTAATCTATAAAATCCTCGCCGCTGGGCGTCGCTCCAGGAGTAACTGTGTATGTGTAATTATCGGAAAAATAGGTTTTGATAGCCTGATAAACAGTCCTATAATCGTGTCCCTCGGCATTACCGTCCAGATAATTATTTACAATATCGTTATAAGCATTTTCAAGGGAGCTGAGTTCAACATATTCGGTATAGTTATCCCAAACAAATTCCTCATAACGTTCCATTGCTTTGGAAAACTCAGAGACGTCCTCATTACCGTACCACAGAACCTGATTTTGTATATCCTGCCAGTTAGTATATCCAAGCTCTGAATAGTTGTAGTAGGGAAGCTCATATGTAAATTTATTCAGCCATACGTATGACTCAAGATAAGGTTCGATTTCCTCTTTCTTTGAATGCTCCGTATCAGTATACCGCGTACCGTAAGGAGCGTAAACGAATTTTTTGCTTGCGCTCTTTACAGATACCTCCATACTATCCATAGTACTTTCAAGTACGGGAATTTGTTTTTCTTTCACAGCCGCGTAGTTATAATCCTGGCACCAAAGATTTTCGTCATTAAAAAGCTTGGTAATCTCATCTAACTCCTTGCCGCCGTCAACGGGATCCCAGTGATTATCCTCATATATTCCTGCAACATAGCCTCTGAGGTACATTGTGCAGTCAAATTTTCCCGATTTGATTTTCAGAGCAGTCGAGCCGTTGAAGCTGATACCCTCGGACGTCCCCAGTACGCCGCCGTTTGTACCGCCTACGGTCTGTACTCCGAAAAGATCGAAACCGCCGTCATAGTCCGCTAAAGCGTTGCTGAGATTTGAAAGAGAGAAATTTGAAACAGCCCTTGAAATATTGGTTCTGTAAACGTCGAATTTCTTGGGACGGACAAATCCCGTCACCAATGAAAATACTACGATAAGAATAAACACAGCCGCCGTAAGTACAGCCGCAAAGCTCATAAACACAGGGTAGAACGTTGCCTTAGCGTTATGTGACGTAAAATAAAAGGTCTTTTTACGTTCGTGGACGGCAAAGGTGTTTTTTCTTCCCGCCTTATTGGTGGTATGATTAATTATGTGCATTGAAAGAACAGTCACCCAGCTTGTAATAAGCCCGATCACCGACGGAGTTGAAGCCTCCCAGCCCCAGTACATACCAAGCTCGAACACAGGGAACGTAAAAATAAAAAGCAAAGGGAAATCAATTCTGTAAACGCAGGCAATCACCGTACCGACTGCTACGAAGAAAATCAAAGCCTCATAAAAGCAGAAAATATATTCGTGCTGCTGTTCCATTATGCCGTCGGTGAGCTTTGCGCCGAGCGTACTTGCAGGTAAGCCTGCCCGCGTCATATATTTCCATACAGCTATGCAGGCACCCGTATATACTTTTTCAAATTTAAGCAGTACGGAACAAAGCTCGAGTAACGAGGCTGCCGCGGCGCACACCTTGATGATTGTGTATTTCGATTTTAAAAGTCCCAGAGACACGGTATATATAACCGCATAAAAAAACAGCACCGATGAAAGCATATCCGTCCGCAGAAAATTCTCCGCCATGACCGCCGTACTGAACGCGGCGATAAAAGCGAGCATTATTCTCAGCGGAAGATACGCCCTATCCTTATGCTCGTGCTCACAGCTAAGCAGAATATCTCCGTCAATACATATTCCGCTGTCGCTCATAAGCCCTATGTCTTTATTTGAATTTTTTTTCATATTGCTGTCACCCTTAGAAACAAATATCCTGAATAGATTCAGCCACACGTCCCGCTTTAATTGGAACTACCTGCGCGAATTCGTCATATACCTCGGGCGTTTGGGACTTATCCTCGGTAACAAGCATATATGAATACTTGAAAGCAAGCTCGTTGTCGTCCATAACGGCGGTAAGATTGGGGTTGTATGACGATGAAAAATACATCAGGTGTCCGCATTTATATCTTTCGGTTTCATTAATGTAGCTGATGATCGACAGATCCTTCTCTTTGTATATAGAGGTCTGCAAAAGCATATTCACAAGCATTCTGTGAGTTTCCTCATCGTTTATGTTAAGCTTGACAAGCTGATTTTTTGCAGAGTCATACCACATCACTTTATGAGGCGTTTCATTTACTATAAGATAATTGGAAATAGACGCGGCGGTTTCTATCAGCGTATCATATTTTGCAAGAAATCCGTCGCCGCTGTTTTCTATGTTCAGGTCCAGCACCAGTATTATCGAGTTCGATATAGGCATAGAATAATCCTTGACCATAGTCTTTTCCTGTTTAGCGGAAAGCTTCCAATGAATGCGGCTTATTTTATCGCCGTCCTGATATTCGTGAATGTCAAATATCTCAGACGGGTCGTCGCCCTTGGCAGTCTTTGAATATTCGTCGGTCTCAAGTCCCATTTCGGAATAATTGTCGATCTTATTGTCTATGGAAATATAGTCGGGGACTATCGTAAAGGTGCTTTCCTTGAAAATCTTCTCGCTGGGTGGATATTTGACCTTGAATTTGAAAAGCTTGAGCATATCCACGATCCTGCACCTTTTGATCTCCATTTTTATTGTTCCGTAGTGTACTCCCGAAATGTGCAGCGTAAGATACTGGGTTTCCTCAGGAAACACCGGAGTATTTATCTTCATTGTATTTTTCTTTTTGTCGAGTGTATTGAAATACTCTATTTCCACAATAAGATTAGCCGCAGGAAAACGCGTGGTATTGGTTATCTTAAGCACCAGAGGTATCTTTGACGACCTGCTTGCGGATTTTTGTACTGTAACGAAGCTTACCTTTATACGCTTTGACATATATTTGCCGATACAGAACAGTATGATCGGTATGAGCAGCAAGAACGCAAACAGATAGAATGAAAATGCAGGCTTGTACAATATATAAAAGAAAAAGGAGGCAATAAACAGTATAAAGTATAATACAGCCATTGGCTTTAAAACCTCCGCTTATTTCGTTATTCTCGGCACTTCGACCGAGGCGAGTATGTCTTTAAGCACCTGCTCTCCCGAAATGCCGTTTATCTTTGCTTTGGAGTTAAGTACGATTCTGTGCAGTACAACGTCCTTAAAGGTGTAAATGACGTCGTCTGGAATAACATAATCTCTGCCCTTCAGCAAAGCGGTAGCCTTTGTCATTCTGAGCAGCGCGATAGTTCCGCGCGGAGAAAGTCCAAGCTTGATGTACTGATGATTTCTTGTAGCGGCGGCAAGCATAGCTATGTATTTAAATACCTGATCGGCAACGTAAATGTTTTCAACTTCTTTTCGTGCGGCGACAATATCCTCCGCTGTGACAACTGATCTTACATCATCAACGGGAATAAGGTTCTGCTTTGATTTGAGCATCATAATTTCGCTTTCAAGATTTGGATATCCCATAGTAAGACGTACGATAAATCTGTCCATCTGCGATTCGGGAAGCATCTGCGTGCCTATAGAACCGATTGGGTTCTGCGTAGCTATTACTATATACGGATCGGGAGCTTTTCTTGTCACACCGTCAACCGTGACCTTGCCCTCCTCCATAATTTCCAGTAAAGCCGACTGGGTCTTGGAGGACGTTCTGTTTATTTCGTCCGCAAGGAACAGATTGGTAAGCGCCGCACCCTGTTTATATTCAAACTTCTGCGTCTGCTTATTGAGGATAGTAAAGCCGGTAACGTCTGTCGGGAGAACGTCGGGTGTAAACTGAAGTCTCTTATAATCAAGAGACAGTGCCTTTGAAAGCGCAACGGCAAGAGTAGTCTTACCCACGCCCGGAATATCCTCGATAAGTACGTGTCCGCCTGCAAGTATGGAAAGAAGCACCTTGATGATTATATCGTCCTTGCCGATAATAACTTTTTTTACCTCTTTCATAATGCTTTGGGACATATTAAGTACCTTTAGCTGTTGTTCACTGAGATTTGTCTGCATAAATTTATTCTCCTTTTCTTTTGTAATACGTATTTTAACACATACATATATTTAATTATATCACATACCGAGCAGTAATTCAAGTTTATATGACATATTTTTTGCACAATTTTATTGACGTCAAACTGGTAAATAAGTCATAAGATAAACCGGGTCGGCATATTATAAAACAGGACAAGCCAAAGGAGAGTGATCCAATGATACCCATACAAACAAACAGGCTCGATCTTGCGGCAAAAATACTTCCTCAGGACATAAAATCCGCCTTGTATTCGCTTTCTGCCGCAAGACGGAATACTCTTACAGAGATACGTCTGCGTTTGGGAAAAGCTCCTGCCGCAAGAGACAGAGCGGAGGAATTTTCTTTATGCGGAGCGGATAAAATAAAGGTCGGCAGAGAACATATTGACGCAGTGATACTCCGCGCTTTCAGGAATTCTATTCACAGTCACAAGCGCGAGATGTGTCAAGGGTACATAACGATCGAGGGCGGCAGCCGTGTTGGTTTCTGCGGCACAGCGGCTTTAAATCCCGAAAATAATTTCTGTATAGAGAACATAAAGGACATATCCTCTGTTAATATCAGAATAGCCCACGAAATCAAGGGGTGCGGCGCGGAAATATACGGTAAGTATTTCTCGCAGAAACCTGTAAGTATGCTTATAGCGGGTCCGCCCTCCTGCGGTAAAACTACCATTTTAAGGGATTTGACGCGTCTTGCGGGAAACTCGCGCAGAGTTTCGCTTATAGACGAACGATGTGAAATTGCAGCCGCCTGCAAAGGCTTTCCGCAGAACGACGTAGGCGTGATGACCGACGTTTTCGACGGATACGGCAAGTACGACGGCATAATGACCGCGGTAAAGGTAATGTCTCCCGAAGTAATAGTGTGCGACGAGATAGGCGCAGACGAGGATTTTAACGCTCTTGTATATGCGCTTAACTCAGGGGTTAAAATCATAGCGACCTGCCATTGTGAGAATTCGGACGAGCTGATAAAAAAGCCTGTTATTTCCAAATTGATTGACTACGGAGCATTCGACATAGCGCTGATGCTGGGAGACCGTCAAAATCTGGGACAGGTCACTGCGGTGAAAAAATTCGGGAGAGAGCTATGCTTAAATTGACGGGCTGTATACTGCTGATATCAGCTTGTTCGGGAGCGGGTTTTTCTGCGGCTAACAGACTTTTGAAACGCACAGGAGAGCTGGATATCCTGCTGAACCTTTTACAGCAAATAGGAATTTATCTTACATCTGATTTTCTGTCGACAGACGAGATCATAGCAAGGCTCGACAGGGAGAAATTCGGAACAATCATAAATTTCAGTAAGAATATGACCGATGAAAGCTTTGTTCTGAAGGACAGCAATATTCCCGATAATATAAAGAACAAGCTTACGGAATATTTCAGAGAATTCGGTTCAACCGACCTGAAAGGACAGTCGGCAAAAACCGATCTGCTCATCTGCGAAGTTCGGGAAGTTCTGGAACAAGAAAAGGAGCGTTGTTCGCGTCATTGCAAGCTTTACAGAGCCTTGGGGGTTCTTTCGGGCGCTTTTTTAGCCGTAATGCTTATATAGCCAAATGAAAGGACGGTGCAAAATGGATATAGATTTCATATTCAAAATTGCGGCGATAGGTATAATCGTGGCGGTTTTAAATCAGCTACTGAAACGAGCCGAAAGGGACGAGCAGGCTATGATGACCACGCTGGCGGGGCTTATCGTTGTGCTTATGATGATAGTCAATCAAATCGGAAATCTGTTTGAAACCATAAAAAGCATTTTCGGACTTTACTGATGGATATAATAATGATCTCAGGCTTTTGCATAATATCGGCAGTAGTCTGTAAAATTCTTGAAAGCACAGGCAGAGAAATAAAAACGGTCATAATTCTGGCGGCTGCCTGCGTACTGCTTATAACTACCGCAGACGCGTTAACGGATATCTCGGCACAGATAAAAAATCTTTTCGACCAAGCGGAGCTTGACGAGCAGTATGTGAAAATACTGTTCAAGGGACTTGGAATATGCTACATAACCAAGCTTACCTGCGATTTCTGCCGCGACTGCGGTGAAAACGCTCTTGCGGGACAAGCCGAGCTTGCGGGAAAAATCGCGCTCTTAGTCATATCCCTGCCGCTTTTTTCCGCTTTGATAGAAATTGTAAAGACCCTGCTGATATGAGGAATTTCAATGAGAAAGACGATTATTACAATAATTATTACAGCGTTATTTGTTCTGCTTGCTCCTGCGGCTTATGCAGAGCAATCGGACGATTTTTCGCAGATAGTCGGCGAGATCAACGACGAGCTTGAAAGATCCGCCGACCCCGATGTTACAGAATTTCTTGAAGAGGAAAACATATCGGTCGGAAATTCTTCTTCTATCACCGATATAAGCATAAAAAGCGTACTTTCGGCTATTGCAGTGTTTTTCTCGGACAGTCTGAAAAAGCCCGCTGTAATGCTCGGAAAAATTCTTGCGGTATCCATAGTATGCGCGGCTATAAGGGGAATGTCGGCTCAAAGCGGAAATCTGGACAAGGTGTACAACGTAATGTGCATTTTATCGGCTATCATCATTATGACGGACACCATATCCGAAAGCTTTCAGACCCTTAACAGCGGTATCGAGAGTATGAACAGATTTATGATATCGTACATACCGATCTATGTGAGCGTACTTACGGCAGGCGGAAGTCCTGCAGGAGCGGGGTGCTACGGCGGAGCGACTTTATTTCTCTGCGAGGCAATGGCGGTAGTCACCTCGCAGATACTCATACCTTTTTTGTCGGTCGTTCTTGCAGTAACGCTTGTTTCGGCGGTAAATCCGCAGTTGAAATTTGCGGGGATTGCAGATTCTGTAAAAAGACTCACGACTTGGGGACTAAGCACCGTTATGACCTTATTTATGGGACTTCTGAGCATTCAGGGCGCAACGGGAGCGGCGGCGGACAATCTTGCGGTCAGAACGCTCAGGTTTACCGCCGCAAGCTTTATTCCCGTTATCGGGAATTCAATTTCCGAGGCTTTATCTGCCGTAAGAGGAAGTATGGGAGTTATCAAAGCAAGCGTTGGAAGTATCGGTATCATCATAGTTTTCATAACGGCTGTAAAACCTATAATTACTATTATGGCAATTAAAATCACAATCTGGATCGGCAGAATTGCAAACGATCTGCTCGGTCAGCGTGAAACGGCGGAATTTCTTAAAAGCACAAACTCTGTCCTGTCTATCGGACTGAGCATTCTCATAGCTTTTGCAGTCGCGTTTGTGATAGCGACGTCCGTGATAATGAAAACCGCCGCAGGAGGCTAGCTATGGACGCAGTAAAGACCGCTATTTTCACAGCCTGCATAATGGGCGTAATCAGTATGCTTGCAGATATTGCCGCTCCCGAGGGCAGTTCAAAAAATCAGCTTAACATTATTCTGGGAATTATAACTTTGCTGGCTGTAATGACGCCTTTTACCGACGGCGGTTTCAGACTATCTCTTGATGAGTTTTCCTTTGACGAGCAAAGCGCGTATTACGACCGTAAGCTTGAATACAGTACGGATAACGCTATTCTTGACAGCGCTTGTGACAGATACGAGGAATATTTTATGGAAAAGCTTAATAGTAATGATATTAAGGTAAGCAGAATAGATTTTCAGATGAGTATCAATGAAGATGAGATCTCAGCGGACAAGGCGGTTATATATCTTTCGGATTATTCGCAGCAGGACGCTGCCGACAGTCTGATAAAGGAAGACCTGCCACAGATTGAAACTGAGTACATATCGGAGGAACAAAATGAAATTCGGGATAGACCTGCACAGAATTAAGGAAACCTTTTCGGGAAAGAATAAAACCAAATTCCTGTTTATAATCGGTATTGCCGGTATGCTGTTGATACTTTTGTCCGAGCTTATTCCCGACAAGGAAACTGCAAATCAGGTCAATGAAAGTCAGTCCGCCGTTACGCAAGGCGATGAAACAGAGCTTTACAAGCAGCAGATACAGACCGAGCTAACCGAACTTTTGACTAAAATACAAGGAGTAGGCGACTGCAAGGTAATGGTAACGGTAGAAGGAACTACCGAATATGTGTACGCTGAAAACATCAGCAGATATAATGATACGGATAACGAGCGCGTAAGCGATAAATATGAAAATAATATAGTTTTTACGGAAAAGGACGGTGAAAAGCAGGCGTTAGTAAAGAAAATTATAAAACCGCAGATAAACGGAGTTGTGGTCGTATGCGAGGGAGGAGGTAACGTTCAGGTAAGCGAAAGAGTAATAAAGGCTGTTTCAACAGCTCTGAATTTGTCCTCGGGCAAGATTTGCGTAGAGGAAAAAATACATTAATTATGAGAGAGGTAGTTACTATGAAAAAACCAAGCTTTATTATCGGAAAAAAACAGATCGTTCTTGCGGGAATGACGCTTATGCTGGGTATCGCTGTTTACATAAACTATGCAGTATCCTCGACGGGCAATGAGATAAAGTCCACCGGAAAGGTTGAAAAGCAAAGCGTTAATTACGGCGACGCCGAGCTTGTCAGCACAGACGAGACGGACGACTACTTTGCTCAGGCAAGAATTGACAGAATGACGGCAAGAGACGAAGCGGAGGAGACCCTCAAGAGCATTATCGGCGGCGGAGACGCTACCGACGAAGAAAAAGCCGTAGCGACGGAAGAAGCCGCTGTAATGACTGGACTTATGGAGTCCGAAACTAAAATAGAAACACTCGTCAAGGCAGCGGGCTTTACAGATTGTGTCTGCTATCTTGACGGAGAAAACGCCAACATCGTCGTTAAATCAGGTTCGGAAGGTCTTGTTGCAAGCGAAGCGGCTCAGATCAAGGATATTCTGTTAAGCGAGGTTTCGGTGCCTGCCGAGAATATAAGAATTTTCGATGTGGCATAAAATTTTCCCCTACTGAAAAAAATCCTGAAAAATACTTGTAACCTGTGCAAAAATATGTTATAATATACATTAAAGTATTTATGCCTGGAGGTTTTAAGTATGACTGAAGGTCCAAAGAGAGTTGAGAAATCTCTGCATATCAGTCAGGACGTTGTGGCTCAGATCATAACGAACTCGGTCGCGGAGATAGAGGGAGTGTACGGCATTGCGCCCGTTATGAAAACGCCCCGACAGATATGGCTGAGACAGGAAAGCTTCGGCAATATCAGGATAGGTCTTGTGGACGACGTGCTTTCCGTTTCTATCGGAATAATTCTTGAAAGCGGCGCTAAGGCAGTTAACACTGCAGAAGAAATTCAGGAAAAGGTCAAAAGCTCGGTTCAGACTATGCTGGGGCTTACGGTAGCAAAGGTCAACGTCACGGTCTGCGGCGTACATTTTGAGGAATAAAAGGCTGGCTGCTGCATATTTATGCAGCGGTCAGCTTTGCTGTGTAATATAAAAAATCGGATTTGACATAACTATATATAAAGGAAGTGTTTGTGTGCCTGCAAAAAGAAGAGAAGTAAGAGAAGCGGCGTTCCTGCTGTCATTTGAAAAGCTTTTCCGTCAGGAGGATATGCTGGAGGATATTTTCGAGGCGGCTTTGGAAATAAATGAGATACTGGTCGATGATGAAGTCGAAAGCGTTGTAAGAGGTATTTATGAACGCCGGGAGGAGCTTGACCAAATTATTGCAAAATATTCAGATAAGCGAGCGGTAAGCAGAATTCCGAAAATAAATTTAGCCGTGCTCAGACTTGCCATTTATGAGGCTCTTTATGACGAAAAGGTTCCAGTTAACGTGGCTATAAGCGAGGCTGTTTCACTTACACAGAAATACGCTCTTGAACCTGATATTGCTTTTGTAAACGGCGTGCTGGGTTCGTTTGCCAAAAGTCTGAATTCCGAAAAAGAGGACAAGGCTGAATAATGAGCTTTTTCCTTGGGATCGACACCAGTAATTATACTACCTCCTGCGCGCTGTATAACAGCGAGAACGGCGAGGTCATATCTAAGAAAAAGCTGCTGCCCGTTAAGGACGGCGAAAGGGGACTGAGACAGTCCGACGCTGTTTTTCACCATACAAAACAGCTGCCTTTGCTTATGAAAGAGCTTTTTGACTGTAAATATGAGATCGGGGCATTGGCATATTCCTTTGCGCCGAGACTTGCTGAAGGCTCGTATATGCCTTGCTTTCTTGTAGGTGAAAATGTTGCGGAAAGTATTTCTTCCGCTATGGGAATACCCGCGTACCGAACTTCGCATCAGATAGGACATATTCTGGCGGCGCTGTATTCCTGCCGTAAGCTTGGATTTCTGAGATCGGATGAGAGCTTTCTGGCGTTTCATATCAGCGGAGGTACAACGGATATGCTTTTATGCAGACCTGATTTGGAAAAGGTACTTGATATAAGGTCAATCGGAAGTTCTCTGGACTTAAAAGCGGGGCAGTGCGTAGACCGTATAGGAGTTAAAATGGGACTGCATTTTCCTTGCGGCGCGGAACTTGAAAAGCTTGCGCTTAAAAGCGATCGTAATTTTAAAATCAAGCCTGCTGTAAAAGAAATGGACTGCTGTTTGTCGGGACTTGAAAACAAGTGCATAAAAATGCTGTCCGAGGGCGAAAGCAGGGAAGAGACGGCAAAATACTGTCTTGATTATATTTGCGAGACTGTAACCGCAATGTGCAAAGGCGCATTGAAAAGATACGGACAAATGCCTGTGGTTTTCGCAGGCGGAGTGATGTCCGACGTAATTATAAGAAAAAAGCTTGAGGAGCGTTTTGACGGATTTTTTGCCGAGCCGCGGTTTTCAAGCGATAATGCCGCAGGAATAGCATTATACGCGGCGATAAGAAAGGGACTGATTTGATGAGCTCTGTGCTTACGGTAACACAGCTTAACAGATATGTTTCATATAAAATAAGATCAGATTTAAAGCTTAAAGGAATTGCCGTAAAGGGGGAGATATCCAATTTTACGGTGCACTATAAATCGGGTCACGCTTATTTTACGGTTAAGGACGCTGAAAGCGCAGTAAAGGCTGTAATGTTTTCAAACAGCGTTCAAAAGCTTAAATTTGAACCCGAAAACGGTATGAGCGTGCTTGTTATGGGCAATCTTGAAGTATACGAGCGCGACGGAGTATATCAGATAATTGCAAGCGAGATAACTCCGCTGGGAACGGGACTTCTTTACACTCAGACAGAGCTTGTTAAGGAAAAGCTCCGCAAAAGCGGCATTTTTGACGAAAGCTTAAAAAAGAAGATACCCGCTGTTCCCAAGAACATAGCCGTAGTGACGTCGCTTACAGGCGCGGCATTGCAGGATATACTGCATATTGTCAAGAGAAGATATCCGATGTGCGAGCTGCAGATCTTTCCGACGCAGGTTCAGGGCGCGGAGGCGGCGCAGTCTATTTGTACGGCGCTTAAATCTGCCGACAAATCGGGAGCGGACACTCTTATTCTTGCAAGAGGAGGAGGTTCGCCGGAGGACTTAATGCCGTTTAATACGGAGCAGGTTGCTGTTGCGGTTTCGGAATGTAACACTCCTGTCATATCCGCAGTGGGACATGAAACCGATACGACTTTATGCGATTACGCCGCCGATTTACGTGCGCCTACGCCCTCTGCGGCGGCTGAGCTTGCTACTCCCGATAAGCAGGATATGCTTAACGCCGTAATTCTTATGAGGTCAAAGCTTGACAAGAGCATATCGGATTTTATAGACAGAAGATCCGCCAAGCTTGAAAGAATAAATATAAAGCTTAAAGCCGGATCTCCCGAAAAAAAGCTTTCAGCCGACGCTCATAGATTCAACTCGCTTAAGGACAAGCTTGATATGCTTATGAACAGACGGCTTGAACTTCTTTCGCTGGATATTGAAAAATATGTGGAACAGCTTAATATGCTAAGTCCCTTCAATGTACTGAAAAGAGGATATTCGCTTGTTGAGAAAGACATGGTTCTTTCGTCAAACGCCGAGGGACTGTCGGCAGGAGATAAGATAAAGATACGTTTCAGCGACGGAGAGGCTGATGCTGAAGTTACAGATGTGAGAATTTTTCCAAAGGATTGATAAATAATGAGTTTTGAAGAAAATATGAACAGACTGAATGAAATTGTCAGACTGCTGGAAAACGATAAGCTGTCCCTTGACAAAGCGTTGGATTATTATAAAGAGGGTATCGGACTTTCGGTAGAATGCCAAAAGACGATCGAAAACGCAAAGCTTACGGTTAGAGCTATGAACGGAGCTGTGGAAAATGAACAAGGCTAATCAAACTTTGATGAACGCATATGTTGAAAAAATCGAAGAACAGCTTTTGAAGTTCACAGCGGAAAAGCCCGAATTGCAAGGCGTTGTACTTGAGGCTATGGAGTATTCTCTTACGGCAGGCGGCAAAAGGCTCAGACCCGTGCTTGTGCTTGAATTTTATCGTATGTGCGGAGGAGACAAGCTTGATGAAATTCTTGATATTGCCTGTTCGGTCGAGCTTATTCACACCTATTCGCTTATTCACGACGATTTACCCTGTATGGACAATGACGATTACCGACGCGGGAAGCCCTCGTGTCATAAGGCTTTTCCCGAAAATATCGCTTTGCTTGCGGGAGACGCTTTGAATTCCCTTGCTTTTGAGGTTATCGCAAATGCCGCCATTGACGGCAGGATAAGCGCGGAGAAAGCGGTTATGCTGATTTCCGTGCTTGGCAAGTCAATAGGAACAGAGGGTATGATAGGCGGACAGGTCATTGATTTGCAGACTGAAAACGAGATGATCGATATAGATACTCTGAACACGCTGCAAGGCTGTAAAACAGGCGCGCTTATCGAGGCTGCCTGCGTTATGGGAGTTATACTTGCAGGTAAGTTCGATATGATACCTGCGGCTGCCGATTATGCCTGCGCTATGGGCAGAGCATTTCAGATAGTTGACGATATTCTGGACGTCACAGGTACTTTTGAGGAGCTGGGAAAGCCTATCGGCAGCGACGAACAGCAGCATAAGAATACTTATGTTACTTTGCTGGGTATGGAGCGTTCCGAGCAGACTGCGCGGCAGTTTACCGTACAAGCGCTGGGCAGTTTAAAGTATTTTGACAATTCACAGTTTTTAAGCGAGCTTACAAGCGATATGCTTACAAGACGTTCATAATTATTTCCTATAAAGAAAGATTGGAGATTAATGACTTATGTCGGATAACATAAAACCTGATATATATAAATTAAATCTTCCCGCAGATCTGAAAAAGCTTTCGTTAAAGCAATGTGAGGATTTGTGCGAAAGCATAAGAAAAATGCTCATTACCACAGTCTCGCAGAACGGAGGTCATCTTGCCTCCAATCTAGGCACAGTGGAGCTTACTATGGCGCTTCACAGAGTGTTTGAGTCCCCGAAAGATAAAATCGTGTGGGACGTCGGTCATCAGGCGTACACTCATAAAATACTTACAGGCAGAGCGGACAAGTTTCATACTCTCAGACAGGAAAACGGAATATCTGGTTTTTGCAGACCCGATGAATCCGAGCACGACGCTTTTATCAGCGGACACAGCTCCAATTCGATTTCCGCCGCTCTGGGAATTGCCACGGCTATGAAATTAAACGGCGACGATCACCACGCAATTGCCGTTATGGGCGACGGAGCGTTTACGGGCGGTTTGATTTACGAGGGACTTAACAACGCAGGCAAAAGCGATACGAATATCATAGTCATACTCAATTACAATGAAATGTCCATTTCAAAAAACGTAGGCGGTATGGCTAAGTATCTCTCCCAGATGAGAACTAAGGAAAGCTATAAAAGGACAAAGGGCGCAGTCGAACGTGTGCTGGACGTTACTCCGCTGGTGGGTAAGCCGATCAAAAAAGCTGTTCGAGGTTCAAAGAACGCTTTTAAGAGTATGGTGCTCCACAGCACTATGTTTGAGGAACTTGGTTTTGAATATATCGGACCTATTGACGGTCACAATCTTGAAGAGCTTGAGGCGGGATTTACAGCGGCAAAGGCGCTTAACAAGCCTGTATTCATTCACGTCAATACCGTTAAGGGCAAGGGTTACGCTCCTGCGGAGGAAAACCCGGGAGAATATCACGGCGTTGGTTCTTTTGAGATATCTACAGGAAATCCCGACGTTGTGCTTGCGGACAGCTTTTCCTCGGTAATGGGAAAAGAACTTTGCGCTATGGGAAGAAAAAACAAGAAAATCTGCGCCGTTACCGCCGCTATGAAATACGGTACCGGCTTGCAGTATTTTGCAAAGGCGTTTCCTGACAGATTTTTCGATGTAGGTATCGCAGAGGAACACGCGGTAACTTTTTGCGGCGGACTTGCTACTATGGGGTATGTTCCCGTGTTCGCTGTATACTCCACTTTTTTACAGCGTTCCTACGATCAGCTTATACACGATCTTGCTATTGGAGGAATTCACGCTGTATTGTGTGTTGACAGAGCGGGCGTTGTAGGCAGTGACGGAGAAACTCATCAGGGAATTTTTGATATTTCCTTTTTAACTGCCGTACCTAATATGGTTATTTATTCTCCGTCAAATTATGAGGAGTTAAAGTTATGTCTTCATACGGCAGTCGAGAAAGAAACGGGAATAACAGCAGTAAGATATCCAAGAGGAAACGATAAATCCGTTTATTCCAAGGATAAAGTAAATTCACTTTACACTCATTATAACAATGGCAGCAGGACCTTGATAATTACATACGGCAGACTTTTTAATAATGTATATTCCGCTGTTGAAATTCTGCGAAATCACGATATAAGCTGTGATATGCTGAAGCTGGTAAAGGTTTTCCCGATACAGCAGGATGTTGTGGATATCATCAGCGCATACGAAAATGTGCTTTTCTTTGAGGAGGCTTATGACTGCGGCTCTGTTTCCGAGAAGTATGCCGCATTGTGCGGAAATGTCGCCTCATTCACGATCGAGGGTTTTGTGCATCACGGAGATAGCGATGTTCTGCTTGATGAGCTGGGGCTGTCTGCGGAAAAGATAGCGCAAACTACCGAGGATTTTCTGAACAATGAGACTTGATATTTATTTGACGGAAAAAGAATTTGTAAACAGCCGTGAGCGAGGAAAAAGACTTATCAAGGACGGTAAGGTTTCAGTCAACGGAAAGGTTTGTACAAAACCGTCGTTTGACGTAAACGATGCAGACGTTATTTCAGTCGAAAACGTTCCCGACTATGTTGGCAGGGGACTGATAAAGCTGGAAACCGCATTTCAAGCTTTTGAATTTGACATCGAAGATAAGGTCTGTGCGGATATCGGCGCGTCCACAGGAGGATTTACCCAATGTATGCTCAGATACGGAGCCAAAAAGGTTTATGCTGTGGACGTAGGTCACGATCAGCTTGACAGTTCGCTTGTTTCAAATCCTCGGGTAATTAACCGCGAGGGCGTTAATGCGAGATACTTGACATCAGATTTTTTTGATGAAACTCCTGAATTTATGAGCGTTGATCTGTCTTTTATCTCATTAACTCTTGTTATGCCTGCCATAACGTCTTGTTTAAATAATAACGGAGAGATTGTCGCTTTGATTAAGCCTCAGTTTGAGGCGGGAAAACAAGCTCTTAACAAAAAAGGAATTGTGAAAGATCCCAAGGATCATATAAGAGTACTTGAAACTCTGTTTGGTCTGTTTCAAAATCTGGGGCTGGACGTCAAAGGAGCAGTTCCGTCCGCAATCAGAGGCGGAGACGGAAATATCGAATATCTGGCACATTTAAAGAAGTCCGACGAAATAAGCCGTAATGAGATCAATGTAAAGGAATTGGTAAAATCCGCTTTTGACAGATTTTCTGAAGAAAAATAAAAGGAATGTTAATTTATGAACGCTTATATTTTTCCGAATTTAAGTAAAACAAACTGCAAGGAATATACTGTGGAGGCTTGTGAGATACTGCGTGAATGCGGGGTGTCTCTGCATATGGAAAGCTGTTATAAAAATGAATTTCCGCTTGATTATGTGTCCTTTGCAGAGGAAGAAAAATGCATTTGCGATTGTGATATTATAATTGCGATCGGCGGCGACGGGACTATTTTGCAGTGCTCAGTCAAGGCGTCGCGATTTGGCAAGCCTATTCTCGGCATAAACTGCGGCAGACTGGGTTTTATGGCTTCCTTGGAGGCTTCACAGCTTGGACTGCTCAGAAAGCTTGCGGAGCAGGACTATACCATAAGCAGACGTATGATGCTGGACATTACCGTTAAAAATCCCGGCTGTTCGGATATGTCTTTTTCCGCTCTTAACGATGCGGTAGTCGCAAGGTCCGACGATTGTAAAATAGCCGATTTTGAGGTTTCCAAAAACGGACAGCTTATATCGTCTCTGAGAGCGGACGGAGTTATTTTTTCCACTGCAACGGGAGCCACGGCGTATTCTATGTCCGCAGGAGGTCCTATAATAGAGCCTGAAATGGAATGCATCGAATTTACTCAGATCTGCGCGCATTCGCTGTTTGCACGTTCTATGATCTTATCTGCGTCCAGCAGGGTAGAGGTCAAATGTCATACTTCCAACAGCGCGCACGTTCTGCTGAATGTAGACGGTAATATTGTTTACAGGCTTACAGACGGAGATACCGTCGAGGTAGTGAAATCAAAGCGTTATGTTGATATAATCGACATAATAGGCGGCAGCTTTTTCTCGTCCGTCAACAGTAAGCTGATGAGACCGCTTAAAGATATTTCGGAGGATTTTGTAAAATGAAAGCACAGCGGCAAAAGCTGATAGTTCAGATAGTTCAGGAAGAATTTATAGATACGCAGGAAAGCTTGCAGAAAGCTCTTGAAAAGAGAGGCTTTAAGGTCACTCAGGCAACATTGTCCAGAGATATAAGGGAGCTTTCTCTGCTGAAAACCGTAACAAGCACGGGAGAATATAAATATGCAGTTCCAAAGCTTAACAGAGAGGAGCTAAAGCGTGAAAGCAGTTCCGTTTACACGTTAATCGCCGACGCTGTTGTTTCTGTGGACTATGCGCTGAATACAGTCGCAATAAAATGTCACACGGGAATGGCGCAGGCGGTATGCGCAAAGCTTGACCAGACAGGCGTAGAAAACGTGGTAGGAACTATTGCAGGCGACGATACGATTTTCATACTTATGCGGACTGAACAGGATGCCGACAGACTTGTTCGGGAGCTTGGAGCGATAATAGCGAGATAACGGGAGCGTTTTGGTATGTTAAAAGAGCTTTATATAGAAAATTTAGCGGTCATTGAAAAAGCGTCCATAGATTTTACACATAATTTCAATGCGTTCACAGGCGAAACGGGAGCGGGTAAATCTATTCTGATAAACGGAATTAACGCCATTCTCGGACAGCGTGTGACAAAGGATATTGTGCGCTCCGGTGCGGACAAAGCGGTTATTTCCGCTCTGTTTACCGACTTGGGAGATAATGTGCTTTCCAAGCTTGACGAATTGGGTATCGAGGCTGAGGAGGGGCAGCTTTTTCTTACTCGAGAAATACGTTCCGACGGCGGCAGCGTGGCGCGGGTCAATCAGCGGGCTGTCAATGTATCGGTGCTGAGGGAGATCGGCGAACAGTTAGTCAATATCCACGGACAGCACGACAATCAGATACTTATGGCTCCCGAAAAGCATATTGATATTCTTGATAATTATGCTGAGACAGGGGAGCTTATAGAGGACTACAGAAAATCATTCAGAGAGCTTCAGCAGATCGCTAAACGCATAAACAAGCTGAAAGCGGAGGCAAACCGCAAGGAGTTCCGTGTTGCTGAACTTAAAGAAATGATCGATGAGATCAATGAGCTTAACATTACAAATCCCGATGAGGAAAAAGAAATTGCGGCGGAGCTTGATATTTCAAAAAATGCTGTGGCGATTTCAGAGGCTGTTTATGCGGCTAATCTTATTCTTTCGGGTGACGACGATACTCAGGGGGCTGCCGAGTTAGCGTCCGATGCGGCGTCAAGACTTGAAAGCTATACTGAAATAATGGGCGATTTGTCTCCGCTGTACGAAAGACTGAGTTCTGCTGCAATAGAGCTCGAGGACGTTGCAGGAGAGCTTTCGTCTTTGCTTGACAGTCTGGACGTTGACCCCAAGCGGTTTGACTGGTTAAATCAGCGTTCCGACGATTTGCGTCGTATATGCAAAAAATACGGTCCCGAGCTTTCGGACGTTCTCGAAACGCTGGAAAAAGCGCAGAATGAGCTTGACGAGCTTACCGACAGCGAGCAGAATATGAGTTCCCTTATCGAAGAAAAAAATCAGCTTTTGACAGAGGTTTCCCGCAAGGCAAAGGCTTTGTCCGAACAAAGAAAAGCGGCAGGGGAGCGTTTTGTTTCACAGGTTACAAGCGAGCTTGAATTCCTTAATATGCCAAAGGTCAAGCTTGTGGTACATCAGACTGCGGGCAAGCTTACTGTCAACGGTATGGATAACATTGAATTTCTTATTTCCGCCAATGTGGGAGAGGAGCCCAAGCCCATTGCTAAAATTGCCTCGGGCGGCGAGCTTTCAAGAATTATGCTGGCTCTGAAAAACGTTATCGCTGAAAAGGACGATATTGAAACTCTTATTTTTGACGAGATCGACACAGGCGTCAGCGGACGTGCGGCGCAGAAAATCGGTCAGAAATTAAGGGAGATATCACGATACCGTCAGGTACTTTGCGTAACGCATCTGGCGCAGATAGCGGTTATGGCGGACAATCATCTGCTTATCGAGAAAAATATCGTGGGCGAAAGAACAGTAACAACTGTCCGCAAGCTGGATTTTGAGGGCAGAAAGCAGGAGATCGCCCGCATTATGGGCGGTGACAATATCTCGCAGCTTATGCTTGAAAATGCCGAGGAGTTGCTTAATTCTGTTAAAGACAACTGATTTGTCTTGTAACTAAAAAGGACAGCAGAAATGCCGTCCTTTTTGTGTGTTATAACGAACAGTATGTTAGAATTTTGCCGTAATATAGTAATGATAATTGTGCAAAATGCCCTTAAATAACGGCGGTTCTCCTTTGAATTTCAATTTGTTCAAGAAATTTTGAACTTATAGTTAAAAATTGGCGTACTTTTGTCGGTTGACAATTAAGGTAAAATTTAATATAATAAGTTATTATATAGGGTGAAATATAAGTGTTAACTCCGCATATAATCAGAGATAAGATTGCGGACGATGTGTGAAAATTTCAGGAGGTTGAATGATGAATTTATCAAAGCGACTGCTGTGCGCCGCTTTATCGTTGTGTCTGTGCGCCCAGCTTTCGGTGACGGTTTCAGCGGATTATGAGGATAATACCCAAACAGGCGATGAGGAATTCCGGAGCGAGTACATAAGCGAGGACGGAGAAACTCTTGTTATCGACGATCCGTCTTATTGGAAATATGTTGAACCGCAGGATAATGACAGAGTGGTGCTTGCACCGGAAAGTACGTCAAAGGCAATTTCAGGTGCGTCAAGTCTTACTCATAACAGCAAATTTGACGGAGTTGAAAAGGATTACGGCATAGACGTTTCGTATTATCAGTACAATATTGACTGGAACAAGGTAAAAAAAGCAGGGGTCAAGTTTGTTATTATCCGTATCGGATACAGAGGCTACGGCAGTGCGGGTACTCTTGTTA
>JAUNOG010000042.1 GCA_030531185.1 Ruminococcus sp. | reverse complement strand
TAGTGAGTTTTTATACAGGTTTGCCCTTTGTTAAATCTGAATGGAAAATTAGTTGTGATGAAGCATCTATAAAAGATGAGAAGGTCACGCTAAGATTTGCGGAAGGATATTTGCCGGGGTGGAAAGTTGAAGAAAAAGGGGTATGTGTGAAAGAAATAGAGATGAGGGATATATTGAATTCAAAAATAGTTTATAATTATAGAAAGAAAAAAGGGGAAAAATGTGACATTCCCTGCACAGAAGAAAGAATTATCTCTACAGAAGAATTAAAAAAATTGTATGATATGTATAGAAAAGGGAATATGTAATTGGAACATAGTTAGAAAGGAAGTTTTAAATGACAGTAAAATTTTACAATGCAGATCACCCCTGCAAGCTGAAATATGCAGTGATCGCCGCTTTTTATAAAGACAAGTACGTTTTTGTAAGGCACAGGGAGCGCGATACGCTTGAAATCCCCGGCGGTCATTGGGAGAACGGCGAAACCATAGAACATACCGCAGAACGGGAGCTTTTCGAGGAAACGGGCGCAAAAAAGTTCACGCTTGAAAAGATATGCGTTTATTCGGTAAGCGGAGATAATTCCGAGCAGTCCGACGAAACCTTCGGTATGCTGTTTTATGCTGATATCAAGGAATTCGCCGACAAACCCGACTCCGAAATAGCTGAAGTAAGATTGTTGGATAGCTGTCCCGAAAATTGGACTTATCCTGAAATTCAGCCCAAGCTGTTAAATCGTGCTGAGAAATTTTCAAATGGAATTTTTATATAATATTGTTGAATAATTAAAATTGAGGTGATAATATGGAATATGAAAAGTACATATCCTTGGGCAGGACCGAAAGAATTGAACACAGTATTGCTCCCTGCGGACTTGTCTGTGAGCTTTGCAGTGAGAGAACTCATTGCAAGGGCTGTAATTTCAGCAAGAAGGACGAGCTTGAATGCTGCTGTCATCAGCGCAGGTGCTGCGACGAAAAGGGTCTTGAGGGCTGCTGGGAATGCTCCGATTTTCCCTGCGGAAAGGATATGCAGAACGTTTCCATACACGGCGTACGATTGATAGCTTTTACGGAGTACGTCAGGCGTTACAGCCGCAAGGCGTTGGCGGAGCGGCTTGTTGAAAATGAGAAAAACGGAATTATTTATCACAGAGACCCTGTGAATTATACGGGAGACTATGACGGTTATATCTCAATGGACGAGGTTATCGCTCTGCTGGAAAACGGCGAAGAGATATGTAAAGTCCGATAATCCAATAAAATAATGTACAGGAAAAGATTGTAAATGATTTGAACAAGGAGAGTAAAAGCAAATGCCTATTAATGAAATAGTGATAAAAGGCGCAAGGGAGCATAATCTGAAAAATGTGGATATTACTATTCCGCGTGACAAGCTCGTGGTTATGACGGGGCTTTCGGGTTCGGGTAAGTCCTCACTTGCGTTCGATACGATATATGCGGACGGTCAAAGACGTTATGTGGAGTCGCTGTCCTCCTATGCCCGTATGTTTCTGGGACAAATGGATAAGCCCGATGTGGACAGCATAGAGGGACTTTCTCCCGCTATATCTATCGACCAGAAAACCACTTCCAAAAACCCGCGCTCGACTGTGGGTACGGTAACGGAGGTCTACGACTATCTGAGACTGCTTTATGCGAGAATAGGAGTACCTCACTGTCCTGTGTGCGGACGTGAGATCAAGCAGCAGACTGTCGATCAGATAGTGGATCAGGTTCTGTCTCTTGAAGAGGGTACTAAAATACAGCTCCTTGCGCCTATCGTAAGGGGACGAAAGGGCACTCACGTCAAGGAGCTTGATCAGGCGAAAAAGTCGGGCTATGTGCGTGTGCGTGTGGACGGTATAACTTACGATCTGTCCGAGGAAATATCCATAGAGAAGAATAAAAAGCACACTATTGAGATCGTTGTTGACCGTCTTGTCATCAAGGACGGCATAAAGTCCCGTCTTACAGACAGTATTGAAACCGTGTCCTCTCTTTCTGGGGGGCTTGTGAACGTGGACGTTATTGACGGCGAAACTATGACCTTTTCCCAGAATTACGCCTGCCCCGAGCACGGAGTTTCCATAGAGGACTTATCTCCGAGAATGTTTTCATTCAACAATCCTTTCGGAGCCTGCGAAAAGTGCACGGGTCTGGGAGTATTCAAGAAGATAGACCCCGATCTTATCATTCCTAATAAGGAGCTGTCGATATTGCAGGGAGCGATAAAGGCAAGCGGCTGGAATTCCCTTGACGAAAGCTCTATTGCTATGATGTATTACAGAGCGATCTCCGAGACCTACGGTATCCCGCTGGACGTTCCCGTTAAGGATCTGGATCAGGACGCTGTTGATATTTTCCTTTACGGTACTCAGGGACAGAAGCTTAAATTAAGCCGTTCCTCAAAGTTCTACAAGGCTGAGTACGACTCTGCGTTCGAGGGAATAATCCCAAATCTGGAAAGGCGTTACAGCGAGTCGACCAGCGACTGGACAAAGGCTGATATAGAGGCGAGTATGTCGGAGGTCAAATGTCCCGCCTGCAAGGGCAGAAGGCTTAAAAAGGAAAGTCTCAGCGTTACGGTAGGGGACAAGAATATTGCGGAGCTTACCGATCTGTCGGTATCGTCTGCGCTGGATTTCTTCAATCACATAAAGCTGTCAAACAGAGATAAGATGATAGGCGAGCGTATCATCAAGGAAATAGACGACAGACTGGGCTTCCTGCAAAGCGTGGGACTTGAATATCTTACACTGTCGCGTTCGGCGGGAACGCTTTCGGGCGGTGAAAGCCAGCGTATAAGACTTGCCACGCAGATAGGCTCGTCTCTTGTGGGAGTGCTGTACATTCTCGACGAGCCGTCTATAGGACTTCATCAGCGCGATAACGACAAGCTCATAGCTACCCTGAAAAGGCTCAGAGATCTTGGCAATACCCTTATTGTTGTAGAGCACGACGAGGACACTATGTACGCCGCAGACTATATTGTAGATATAGGACCTGGAGCGGGTATTCACGGCGGAGAGGTAATAGCCGCAGGTACGGTGGAGGAGATAAAAGCCTGCGAACGTTCCGTTACGGGACAGTATTTAAGCGGAAGAAAGAAGATACCCGTTCCGACCGAGAGACGAAAGGGCAGCGGAAAGTTCCTTACGGTAAAGGGCGCAAGACAAAACAATCTGAAAAATGTGAATGTTGATATCCCGTTGGGCACGTTCACCTGCGTTACGGGAGTTTCCGGCAGCGGAAAGTCATCTCTTGTGAACGAGATAATTTACAAAAATCTGGCGGGCAAGCTTAACAGGGCTAAAATACGCCCTGGAGATTTTAAGGATATGCTGGGACTTGAAAATCTCGATAAGGTCATAGACATCGACCAGTCGCCCATAGGCAGAACGCCCCGCTCCAATCCTGCGACCTATACGGGGGTATTTACGGATATAAGAGAGCTTTTTGCGCAGACGCAGGACGCTAAAATGAAGGGATATAATGCGGGAAGATTTTCATTCAACACCAAGGGAGGACGCTGCGAGGCGTGCGAGGGCGACGGAATACTGAAAATCGAAATGCATTTCCTGCCCGACGTTTACGTTCCCTGCGAGGTGTGCGGCGGTATGCGTTACAACCGCGAAACCCTTGATGTAAAGTACAAGGGAAAATCCATTTACGACGTACTTGAAATGACCGTCGAGGAGGGTGTTGAGTTTTTTTCAAACCTGCCTAAGATACAGCGTAAGCTCCAGACCCTTTACGACGTGGGACTGGGATATGTGAAGATCGGACAGCCCGCAACGACCCTTTCAGGCGGCGAGGCTCAGAGAGTAAAGCTTGCTACGGAGCTTTCCAAGCGCGCGACGGGCAAGACGATATATATTCTCGACGAGCCTACTACGGGCTTGCACACTGCGGACGTACACAAGCTTATCGAGGTACTTCAAAAGCTTGTTGACACAGGAAATACGGTGCTTGTTATCGAGCACAATATTGACGTGATAAAGACGGCGGACTACATTATCGACCTCGGTCCCGAGGGAGGAGACAAAGGCGGCAGCATTGTCTGCACAGGCACTCCCGAGGACATTGCCGCCTGCGAACAGTCCTACACAGGACAATACCTCAAAAAAATGCTGTAATTGTAAATTCACAATGCACAATGATTGTGCGCCTTTGGCGTGATTTTTAAGCTTCGCTGCGCTTGATTATTTGTCCATTGTCAACTGTAAATTTCATAATTGTGAATTGTGCATTGTGCATTGAAAGAGTGCTATTTTCTCACCCGCAGACATATAAATCTACGGGTGATTGTTTTGTTCAGTGTTAAGATAAAGGATATAAAATTCGGCGTTTCATTCAGCTTTTTCGCCGTTATCGGTCTGCTTTTCGTGTGCGGACGCGCTATGACAGAGAATATTTTTACGGCTCTGATATGCTGTTTTCTCCACGAGCTGGGACATCTTACCTTTATGTTCCTTTTTTCGGACAAGCCCGAAAGTATCGTGCTTTACGGAGGAGGAATACGCATAAAATCGGGAGGACGAAAGCTGTTACCGCAAAATCGCGAAATAATAATTCTCCTTGCGGGGTGCGGAGCGAATTTTCTCTGCGCTCTGGTTCGGCTTGCTTTCGGCGGACTTGATTTTTTCTGTACTGTTAATATACTGCTGGGAGTATTCAACCTCCTGCCGTTCAAATATTTCGACGGCGGACGCGTGCTGGAAATACTTCTGAAAGGCGGCAGGACTTACGATCTTATCAGAGCGCTGTTTATTTTCCTGTGGGCGGTGTGCGTGATACTTATGATTTTAAACGGTTCGGTGAGCCTGTCGTTTATCCTTACATTTTGTTTTGTGGTTATTTCCGAAATTTTGTACTGATACGGTTGCAATTTTCATCAGATTTTGTTATAATAGAAACATTAAATTGGAATTGTAAGGTGAAAATATGACTATAAAAAAAGCAGAAAAAGAGGATTTACAGAAAATACTGGATTTACAATATATCGCATATCAAAGTGAGGCAAAGCTTTTTAATAATTCTGATATTCCGCCGCTAAAACAAACATTGGCTGATGTAGAAAACGAATATCAAAAAGGCGTTATTCTTGAAGTGTTAGATGAAAACAATGAAATTATCGGTTCAGTAAGAGGATACTGCGACGGCGGTACTGTATACATAGGAAAATTAATGGTTCACCCCCGATATCAAGGACGGGGAATAGGCACAAAACTTCTTCTTGAAATGGAAAAAGAATATCCTGATAGAAGATATGAGCTTTTTACCAGCAGCCGAAGCAGTAAGAATATTGCGTTGTATGAGCGATTAGGATATAAAATTTTTAATGATAAACAAATTACTGATGAATTAAGATTTGTTTATTTAGAGAAAGTTTAACATATTTAAATTTTATAAAAGGCTGTGGTACAATGAGTTTTAATTGGTATGAGACGAAATTTTCCGAAGATTATCCCTTGAGAAAACTCCGTGATTGACAGCTGATTTTGTTAAATATATTTAACCGCTGAATTTCAAAACAGCGGCAGGAGGTTAAATTTTGGAAGAAATAAAGCAAAAGATAGAAAAAGTACTGCTGAAAACGCAAAAGCCCGCAAGATATATCGGCGGAGAGATAGGCAGCGTTGTGAAAGATAAATCAAAGGTGGACGTGCGTTTTGCGTTCTGTTTTCCCGATACCTACGACGTGGGTATGTCTCATCTGGGTATGAAAATTCTTTACGGACTTAAAAACAATGTGCCAAACTGGTGGTGTGAACGCGTTTTTATGCCCGAAACGGACTTTGAACAGCATATGAGGGATAACGGTATTCCGCTGTACGCTCTTGAAAGTCTCGACCCTATCAGGGATTTTGACTTTATAGGCTTTACCTTGCAGTATGAGCTGTCATACAACAATGTCCTGCAAATGCTCGACCTTGCGGGACTTCCCGTGCTTGCTAAGGACAGAAAAGGACTTACGCCCATAGTTGTGGGCGGAGGTCCCTGCGTGTGCAATCCCGAGCCTATGGCAGATTTCTTTGATCTGTTCATTCTGGGGGAGGGGGAGGAGGTAAATCTTGAACTGCTGTCGCTGTATGAGAAGATGAAACCTCAAAATCCCACTAAGGAGGAATTTCTGCGGCAGGCGGCGAAGATCGAGGGCATATATGTGCCGTCGTTCTATGATGTGGAATACAACGAGGACGGTACTGTTAAGGCGATAACGCCCAATGTTCCCGAGGCAAAGCCTAAAATCAGGAAAAGGATAATCGCTGATTTTGACAAGGTGTATTATCCGGACAGCTTTGTTGTTCCGTTCAGCCAGATAGTCCACGACCGTTCGGTAGTCGAGGTGCTGAGAGGGTGCATTAGGGGGTGCAGGTTCTGTCAGGCAGGATTTATTTACAGACCGTTCCGCGAGAAAAGCATAGACACTATCAGGCGAGAGACGGAGTGTCTGTGCGAGCAGACGGGCTATGAGGAAGTCTCGCTGTCCTCGCTGTCTACCAGCGACCACACGCAGATAAAAGAGCTTTTGTTAAATCTGTCCGAGTACACCGACAAGGAGCAGGTCAACCTTGCTCTGCCGTCCCTGAGACTTGATAATTTCAGCGAGGAGCTTATGGAACGTTTGCAGGCTGTCCGCAAAAGCGGCTTGACCTTTGCTCCCGAGGCGGGAACTCAGCGTCTGCGCGACGTTATCAATAAGAATATTACCGAAGAGGAAATTATGCGTACCTGCAAAATGGCGTTCGAGGGCGGATATACTCAGGTCAAGCTGTATTTTATGCTGGGCCTGCCCACAGAGACCGACGAGGACATAAAGGGCATTGCAGACCTTGCGGAAAAGGTGCTTGACTTGTATTATGCCACGCCCAAGGAAAAACGGGGCAGGACGATACAGATAGCGGTATCGACTGCGACATTTGTGCCTAAGCCGTTCACTCCCTTTGAGTTTGAACCGCAGGCGACTCCCGAGGAGATACTGCGCAAGCAGGACTATCTGCGCAGCTGTATCAAAAGCAAGAAGATCAAGCTGAGCTGTCATTTTCAGCAGACCTCCATTCTGGAGGCTGTCCTTGCCAGAGGGGACAGAAAAGTCTGTAAGGCTGTATACGAGGCGTGGCGCAAGGGCTGTTATCTCGACAGTTGGGACGAGCATTTTAAGTACGACCTGTGGAGACAGACTTTTGAAGAATGCGGTATCGACACAGCGTTCTATGCAAACCGTCTGAGGAGCTACGACGAGGTATCTCCGTGGTCTCATCTCGATTATCTGGTGTCCCACGAATTTTTAGTCCGTGAGAATAAAAAGGCTCATCTTGCCCAGACTACCCGAAACTGTAAGGAGGGCTGTTCGGGCTGCGGCATAAAACCCGAATACGGAGGTGTCTACTGTGGAAAAAAGGCTTGAACCGAAAAACGTAAACCTCCGCGTGGAGCGTTTTGATTACAGGGTAGTGTACGAAAAGTGCGGACGTGCCAAGTATATATCGCATCTCGATCTGATGAGGGCTATGCAGAGGGCGATAAAGCGTTCCAAGCTGCCTATATGGTATACTCAGGGATTTAATCCGCACATTTATATAATGTTCCCGTTGACGCTGTCTCTGGGATTTGAGAGCAAGGTAGAGATAATGGATTTTGCGCTTATCGAGGATCTGCCCTTTGACGAAGTGCTTGAAAGACTTGACGGACAAATGCCCGAGGGTATGAGGATAGTTTCATGCGGCAGACCCGTTCACAGTCACACGGAAATAACCTCCGCTGAATATAAGGTGAAATTCACTGCCGACAGACCTGCGGAGGAATGCAGAAAGCTTTTTGAAGATTTTCTTGCAAAGGATAAAATAGAGATTGAAAAGCGCACCAAGAAAAAGACTGTTAATCTTGTGGATATACGTCCGTCCATAGATGTGAGGTCGCTGGAAAATGATGATAAATACGTTTATATGACTATGGTACTGCCTGCGGGCGGGAGCTTTAACCTGAACGCCAACGTCGTTGTCGAGACTTTTTTTGATATGTACGGTCTCACAGGGGACGAAATTTGTATAGAACGTACAAAAATTATGATAGACGGCGGAGAAAATTTTACATAGAAAAATCTTGCATTCGTCGGTCGGATATGATATAATATTAAAGCATTTGAATTACCGTCGGTTTCGCCGACGAGAGTTAATGCCCGTCTTAACGGACGCGACATTAAAGCGGACGGTCCTCTGGCTCGGTTTCTGCGGGCGTATGAACGTCTGAAAATATAAGGAGGATTTTAAAGTGGACGCTTTAAAGAAAATTGCTGAATCAAGCCTGAAATCCGAGGCTCCTGTTGTTAACGTAGGTGACACAGTTAAGGTGCACGTTCTCATCACAGAAGGCGACAAGTCAAGAATTCAGGTGTTTGAGGGCACAGTTATCGCAAAGAAGCACGGCGGCATCAACGAGACCTTCACAGTAAGAAGAGTAGCTCACGGTTGCGGAATTGAAAGAGTATTCCCTGTACACTCGCCTGCGGTTGCTAAGGTCGAGGTCGTAAGATCCGGTAAGGTTAGAAGAGCTAAGCTCTACTATCTCCGTGACAGAGTTGGTAAGGCTGCTAAGGTCAAGGAAGCAATCAAGTAATTCAGCCTCTATGAAAGAGTCGGTTTTTGCCGGCTCTTTTTTTCAATACACTTTATCAATGCACAATTCACAATGCATAATGCACAATTATTGTGCGCCTGCGGCGTTATTTTGCGGCTGCGCTGCGCTTGCCGTTTTTGATGCGTTAATAATAAGCGTGCGCAGGGAACACCTTAATTGTACATTGTCAATTTATGAAAGGCTGTTGAAAAGTGTAATTTTTTTATGAAAGGGCTTGTAATTTCATAATTAATTTGCTATAATAAATCTATATGAGTTTTTGACAAAATCGCTCCGCGTAACGGGGCTTAATGCGAATAGAGGCAATACTATGGATAATGAGAATAAATTCGGCGAGGTGAACGAGGAGGACGTCAAGCTTGCAAGCGAGGCGGCGCCTGAGGACATAAAGGAGAAACCTCCTGTTGATTTGAAAAACGAGATACTTGAATGGTGCGAATCCTTTGTGTTCGCTATGTTCATCGTGATACTGATATTTACCTTCTTTTTTAGAATTGTGAAGGTCGAGGGCGAATCTATGACCGACACTCTTCAGGATAAGGACAGGCTGATAATGACGCACCTTAACTATACTCCCGAAAAGGACGACATTGTGGTCATCAACAGTACGTTCCTCAATAAGACTATCATCAAGCGCGTTATAGGTACTGAGGGCGATCACGTTACTGTGGATTACAACAGCAATACGGTCACAGTCAACGGCGAAAAGATTGCCGATGAGCATATTAAAGAGGTAATGTTCGACACAGGCTTGTTCGATCCGTCTTACAAGACCTCTGAGGGAGTTTATGAATACGACGTTCCCGAGGACTATATATTTGTTATGGGAGACAACAGAAACGGCTCCAAGGACAGCAGATATATAGGCTTTGTGGAGGAGGATAGCGTTCTGGGCAAGGCTGTGTTCAGACTTTTCCCGTTTAACGCTTTCGGAAGCGTCGATTAAGCTATGAGCGGTTCTGTAAAAAAAAGCTCGGCTGCGGATACTGTCCTTGACTGGGCTGAAACGCTGGTATTTTCCGTATTTCTGGTGATTGTGTGTTTTACGTTTGTTTTCCGTATAGCCAACGTTGTGGGACATTCTATGGAAAACACGCTCTTTGAGGACGACAGGCTGATAATCTCGCATCTTTGGTATTATCCCGAGCAGGGGGATATTGTGGTTATAAATTCTCAGACTTTGAACAAGACTATCATCAAACGGGTAATTGCGACTTCCAATCAGACTGTGGTCATTGATTACAACGCAGGTACTGTTACGGTGGACGGCGAAGTTATCGACGAACCGTACATAAAAGAGACAATGACAGGCGCGGGTAATTTTTCAGAGGCTTACTACAATAAGGAAAACGATACCTATGAATATAAAGTGCCTTTCGGATATGTTTTCGTTCTGGGGGATAACCGAAACAATTCGGCGGACAGCAGAGCGATAGGCTTTGTTCCCGAGGATGAGATAGTGGGACGAGTTATCTTCCGAATTTATTCCGAACGGGCAGGACTTGGAACAGTCAAGTGAAAGGAGGCGGTCTGAATGAGCGAGGCTGCGAAGGTACAATGGTTTCCGGGACATATGGCAAAAACAAGAAGAATAATGGCGTCCAACCTTAAACTGGTAGACGCTGTGGTGGAGATCACCGACGCGCGCATTCCTTATTCAAGCCGTAATCCCGAAATAAAGAAGATATGCGGGTCTAAGCCGAGGCTTGTACTGCTGAATAAGGCGGACTCCGCAGATCCCGACGTTACTTCTATGTGGATTGAATATTACAATAAGAGGGGAGTTGCGGCTCTCGCTACCGACTGCCGCAGCGGACGCAACGTCAATAAATTTTATCCTATGCTCAAAGAACTTTTGGCGGAGGATATCGACAAGTGGAATACGAGAGGTATGACGGGCAGACCCATAAGAATTATGATAGTGGGTATCCCCAATGTGGGAAAGTCCTCTTTTATAAACCGTTTGGCGGGAGCAAAAATGGCTAAGGTTGAGGATAGACCCGGGGTTACAAGAGGCAAGCAGTGGGTATCTCTTGAGGAGGGCTTTGAGCTTTTGGATATGCCCGGAGTTCTGTGGCCTAAATTTGACGATCAGCTTGTGGGCGAGAGACTTGCATTTACAGGTGCGGTCAAGGACGTTATTCTGGATACCGAGTATCTTGCCTGCCGTCTGCTGGAATTTCTCAATGAGAATTATCCTGATCTGCTTACCGAGAGGTATGGAATTGTCACCGACGATATTCCCCCTGCGGACGAGGAAACAATCGGCTGCGTTGTGGGCTTTGAGATACTTGAGCGTATCGGACGAAAGCGCGGATTTCTCGTTTCGGGAGGAGAAATAAATACCGAAAGGGCGGCGAACACCGTTCTTGACGAATTTAGGGGCGGCAAGATAGGGAGACTTTCCCTAGAAAAGCCGAGAGGTTAAGATTATGACATTATACGAATACGACTGTGAGCTTAGAAAGAAATATCCCGTCGTGTGCGGCTGTGACGAGGCAGGCAGAGGTCCTCTTGCGGGGGACGTTTTTGCGGCGGCGGTCATTTTTGACAAGGACACGGTCATAGAGGGGATAAACGACAGCAAAAAGCTTACAGAAAAAAAGCGTGAAAAGCTTTTTGACGAGATAATAGAAAAGGCTGTGGATTTTTCCATACAGACGGCAAGCATTGATGAAATCGAGGAGATCAATATTCTTCAGGCGGCTATGCTCGCTATGAAACGCGCTGTGGAGGATCTGGATGCCAAGCCTGATATATGCGTTATCGACGGTATTTCCAAACCCGAGCTGCCTTATGAGACTATGACGGTTGTCAAGGGCGACGGGACTTCTCAGGCGGTCGCGGCGGCGTCCATACTTGCCAAAGTCGCAAGGGACAGATATATGGCTCAAATGGCTGAGAAATATCCCGAATACAGGTTTGAAAAGCACAAGGGCTACGGTACCAAGCTGCATTATGAAATGCTGGATAAGTACGGCGAAAGTCCCATACACAGACCAAGCTTTCTGAAAAAGTATTATGCAAAAAAATCAGAGCAGCCGTAGTATCGGCGATATGGGAGAGAGCGCAGTCTGCGATTTTCTCTTGCGTAACGGGTATGAGATAGTAAAGCGGAATTTTACCGTCCGGGGCGGGGAGATAGATATAATCGCAAGAAAAAACGGCGTTACGGCATTTGTGGAGGTCAAGACCAGAAAGGTCGGCGCGCTGGAGGAATGCGAGCAGGCTGTTACCGAGTACAAAAGACGGCATATTGTTAAGACCGCTGAAATATATATTTCCAAGCTGGACGAACCCTGCGAGTGCCGCTTCGACGTGGCGGCGGTGCAGGTCAAGAATAATAAGATCGTGCGTTTAAGGTACTATGTGGCTGCCTTTGACGCAAGCATACGTTAAAAATTTCGGGAGACCGAAAGTTTATAGAAGGGTTGTTGTATATGTTTTACAAAAGCACAAGAAACAGCGATGTAAATGTTACATCGGCACAGGCTATTGCACAGGGCATTTCAGAGGACGGCGGACTTTTTGTTCCCTCGGAAATTCCTGCTATATCTCTTGACGACATCAAGGCTCTCGGCGAAAAGAGCTATGCTGAGAGAGCGCTGTTTATTTTCTCAAAGTATCTTACGGACTATACCGAGGCTGAGATACGCTACTGCGTAGAGGGCGCTTATAACACCAAAAATTTCGATACGGAAAATATTGCCGAGCTTGCGCATCTTTTTGACGGTACATATATGCTGGAGCTGTGGCACGGTCCTACCTGCGCTTTCAAGGATATGGCTTTGCAGATACTGCCTTATCTGCTCACTACGGCGATAAAGAAGATAAACCTTGACAAAAAGGTAGTTATCCTCGTTGCGACTTCGGGAGATACGGGCAAGGCGGCTCTCGAGGGCTTTAAGGACGTTCCGGGTACGGAGATACTTGTATTTTATCCCGATAACGGAGTATCCGCTATGCAGAAAAAGCAGATGACAACTCAGGAGGGCGAAAACGTGGGAGTGTGCGCTATCAAGGGCAACTTCGACGACGCTCAGAACGGCGTTAAGGCTATTTTCACCAATAAGGAGATAGGCGAAAAGCTTTCCGAAAACGGAATGATGTTCTCGTCTGCAAACTCCATTAACTGGGGCAGACTTGCGCCTCAGATAATCTACTATGTATCGAGCTACGCTCAGCTTGTAAAGGACGGAGAGATAGAGGCGGGCGAGAAGATAAACATTGTCGTTCCTACGGGCAACTTCGGAAATATACTTGCGGGCTATTATGCTAAGCATATGGGTGTGCCTGTTAATAAGCTTATCTGCGCGTCCAATGCAAATAACGTGTTAACGGATTTCCTCACAACGGGTATTTACGACAGAAACCGTCCGTTCCACGCAACCATTTCACCGTCTATGGACATTCTTATTTCCTCGAACCTTGAAAGACTGCTTTATCACCTCAGCGGCGGAAACGACGCTCAGATAAGAGAGTGGTTCGGCGCGCTTGCGGCAAGCGGAAAGTACGAGGTCTCCGACGACGTCAAGACAATGCTCAGGGACGAGTTTTATGCGGGCTGCTGCGACGATACTCAGACAAAGGCTACTATCAAGGAGTATTACGACAAATATTCTTATACCTGCGATACACATACTGCTGTTGCAGTCAAGGTTTACGAGGACTACGTAAAGGCGACGGGAGACAAGACAAAAACGGTTATTGCCTCTACGGCAAGCCCTTACAAGTTCTCAGGCTCAGTACTTTCGGCTCTGGGCAATACTGCCGACTGCGACGAATTCGGTCTGGTGGAGGAGCTTGCAAAGGTTTCAAATATCCCTGTACCTGCGTCTCTTGCGGCTTTGAAAGATAAAGAAATCAGATTTACAAAGGTTATAGATAAGACGGAAATGAAGGATTTTGTTTTCAATTCCCTTTACGTAAAGTAAATTTTAAGTATCAAAATCTAACATCTTACCTCTCACATCTAACTTCTAAACTATGTACCGTCCGAGCAATTTCGGACGGTTATATCGGTTGTGATAAAACCGATATAGAGTAAACGCCGAGATGATATTTTGATTATGGGGCGTTTTGGGTGAGGTAATTATCCTCTTGCCTTAAAGGTTTTGCATTCTGTTTCGTCACAGCAGTTTGGCTTTGAACATGTGCAGCACACATCGATCTTGCCGGCTGTGCATTCACAGGCATTCTTGTTGTAGACGCAGTTTGTTACGTCACAGTTAATACCGTAAATTCTATCCTTTTCCATGGATAATCACTCCTTCCGCAACGGTTGTTGCTTTAGTATTGTTGACAGAACAGAGAATTTTATTTGTGGAAAATCATTCCTTGAAAGGAGGAAAATTCTTGAAACTGTTTGTAATTGCCGATCTGCATTTGTCGTTCGGAGTAAATAAGCCTATGGACATTTTCGGCGGCTGGGAAAATCATGTTTCAAGGATAGAGGAGAACTGGCAGAAAAAGGTGTGTTCTGAGGATATGGTGGTTCTGCCGGGAGATTTGTCGTGGGGAATGAATTTTCAGCAGGCAAGGGCGGATTTTGCGTTTGTAAACGGACTAAACGGCAGGAAGATCATTTCCAAGGGCAATCACGATTATTGGTGGACTACGAAAAATAAAATGGATAATTTTCTTTCGGAAAACGGGTTTGATACCATAAAAATACTGCATAACAATCATTATGCTTTCGGGGATATCGGGATATGCGGTACCAGAGGCTGGATAAACGATAACTCTGAGCCTGCCGACGCAAAGGTGCTTGCCCGCGAGGCGGGTAGGCTTGAAATGTCCATTCAGTCGGCTTTAAAGGAGCATTTAAAGCCTGTGGTCTTTCTGCATTATCCTCCCGTTTACGGCTCAGACAGAAATCTTGATATGCTTGAAGTCCTATACAGGTATGATATCAAAGAGGTTTTTTACGGTCATCTACACGGAAATGCTAAGAATTATGCTGTGAACGGACTGTCCGAGGGGATAAATTACCATTTGGTCTCAAGTGATTTTTTGCAATTTGACCCAATGGAAATAACAAAAATTGTGCAAAGTGACAATTCTTAAAAAAATGCTGGAAATAGGCTTAAAAGTATGCTATAATACTTAAGATACATTTTTTAATGGAGGAATTTAAAAATGAGTTTAAAGGCTACAAATAACGTTGCAACTAATAAGTACGAGCTGGAAATCGAGATTTCAGCGGCAGATTTTGAAAATGCTCTTCAGCAGGCTTACAACAAGGCTAAGAAGAACATTTCTATCCCCGGTTTCCGTAAGGGCAAGGCTCCCCGTAAGCTTATCGAAAAGACATACGGCGAGAACGTGTTCTTTGAGGACGCTGTGAATATTCTCTATGCTCCGGAGGTAAACGGCGCTATCGACGAGTCGGGTCTTGAACTGGTTTGCCAGCCTGAGGTCGAGGTAACGGCTATCAGCAAGGAAGAGGGCGTAAAGCTCAAGGCTGTATGCACGACCAAGCCCGAGGTAGAAGTTAAGGATTATAAGGGTATAGAGGTTGAAAAAGTTGTCAATGCTGTAACTGAAGAAGATATCCAGAAGCAGATCGATCAGCTCAGAGAGAAGAACGTAAGAATTATTACCGTTGACGACAGAGCCGCTGAAATGGGCGACGATGTTGTTATAGATTTCGAGGGCTTTAAGGACGATGTTGCTTTTGACGGCGGCAAGGCTGAGGACTTCACACTTTCACTTGGCAGCGGACAGTTTATCCCCGGTTTTGAGGAGCAGATCGCAGGTCACAGCGCAGGCGAGGATTTTGATATCAACGTTACTTTCCCCGAGGAATATCAGGTGAAGGAGCTTGCAGGCGCGCCCGCAGTATTCAAGATCAAGCTGAAGAGTATTTCCAAGAAGGAGCTTCCCGAGCTTGACGACGAAATGGTTAAGGATTCCACAGATTTCGATACGGTTGACGAGTACAAGGCTGACGTTAAGGCAAAGCTTGAGGAGTCTGCCGAGAAGTCCGCTGACGCTAAGGTAGAGGCTGACATTATCGACAAGGTTATTGAGAATATGACTGCTGAAATTCCGCAGGTTATGTTTGATAACAGAGTAAACGAAATGGTATCCGAGCTTGAGCAGAGACTTGCTCCTCAGGGTATTTCACTTGATCTTTATATGCAGTATACGGGACAGACTATCGATACTGTCAAGAAGGCTTATGCTGAGCAGGCTGAAAAGCAGGTCAAGCTCAGACTTGCTCTTGAAAAGATCGTAGAGCTTGAGGGTATTGAGGCTACCGACGAAGAAGCTGCGGCAGAATTCGACAAGCTTGCCGAGACCTACAAGATGGACGTCGAGCAGGTTAAGGCGTATATCCGCGAAGAGGACATCAAGAAGGATATCTGCGTAGGCAAGGCTGTTGACCTTATCAAAGAGGCAGCTGTTATTAAGTAATGTATAGATTTTTCGCCTGCATATCCTGCGGGCGAAATATATTAAGGAGGCAATTTTTATGGCATTAGTTCCTTATGTTGTAGAACAGACAAGCAGAGGAGAGCGCAGCTACGATATTTATTCAAGACTGCTGAACGACAGAATTATTATGCTCTGCGACCAGATAGACGACGCTGTGGCAAGCGTGGTCATAGCTCAGCTGTTGTATCTCGAAAGTCAGGATCCTGAAAAGGATATTGACCTTTACATCAACAGCCCCGGAGGAGTTATTACCTCGGGTATGGCTATTTACGATACTATGCAGTATATCAAGTGCGACGTTTCTACTATCTGTATCGGTATGGCGGCTTCTATGGGTTCGTTTTTGCTGTCCAGCGGAGCAAAGGGCAAAAGATTTGCTCTCCCCAACAGTGAGATATTGATACATCAGCCGCTTATTTCTGGCGGCGGAATTTCAGGTCAGTGCACCGATATTAAAATCCACTCCGATCATATGGTTGCTACGAGAGAAAAGCTTAACAGACTGCTTGCTCAGAATACGGGTAAGTCTATCGATCAGATAAAAGTCGATACCGAGCGCGACAACTATATGACTGCCGAACAGGCTATGGAATACGGACTGATCGACAAGGTAATTACAAGCAGATAGGTTTGGTGAAATAATGGCTAACGAAACAACCAAAAGGTGCTGTTTCTGCGGAAAGCCTGAGAGTAAGGTAAAAAATATGTTCTCCGCAGGCAGCAATCATATTTGCGACGAGTGCGTGCTTTTCTGCTACGATATTCTGGCGGAGCAGGGCAGCGTTGCCGCAAGACCGCAAAGCGGTTCGTCCAAAAGAGTCTTTGGTAACGGCAGCAATGAAATAACTCTGAAAAAGCCTGCCGAGATAAAGGCTGTGCTTGACGATTACGTTATCGGTCAGGAGGACGCTAAAATCGCACTTTCAGTTGCGGTCTACAATCACTACAAGAGAATAATGTCTCTTAACAGCGACGAGGACGACGTTGAGATCCAGAAGTCTAACGTGCTTTTGCTGGGGCCTACGGGAACGGGTAAAACCTTGCTGGCTCAGACGCTGGCGAGACTTCTGAACGTTCCGTTTGCGATCGCCGACGCTACAACGCTTACCGAGGCGGGATATGTGGGCGACGACGTAGAAAACGTTCTTACGCGTCTTATCCAGGCGGCGGACTATAATGTCGAGGCGGCTCAGCACGGTATTATTTATATCGACGAAATCGACAAAATTTCAAGAAAGTCGGAAAACACGTCCATTACCCGCGACGTAAGCGGCGAGGGCGTACAGCAGGCTCTGTTGAAGATCGTGGAGGGTACGGTTTCAAACGTTCCTCCTCAAGGCGGAAGAAAGCACCCTCATCAGGAGTTTATCCAGATAGATACGAAGAATATCCTTTTTATCTGCGGAGGAGCTTTCGAGGGTCTTGAGTCGGTCATCAAAAAGAGGACAGAGTCATCGTCAATGGGCTTTGGCGGCATTGTCAAGAGCAAGAACGACGAGCACGATATAATGAAAAAGGTCCTTCCTCACGATTTGGTCAAGTTTGGAATTGTGCCTGAGCTGGTGGGAAGACTTCCCGTTATCACTGTGCTTGACGAGCTTGACGAGGACGCGCTTTGCAGAATTTTGACGGAGCCGAAGAATTCTCTTATCAAGCAGTATACAAAGCTGTTCAAGCTTGACAATATCGACTTTGAAGTCACCGAGGACGCTATGCGCGAGATAGCAAGAGTAACTATTGAGCAGAAAACAGGTGCAAGAGGTCTGAGAGCTATAGTTGAGAAGATACTCACAAAGCTTATGTTCGAGGCTCCCTCGGACAGCGAGATAGTGGGCATTAAAATCACCGCCGAGTGCGTAAGAGGCGAGGCGGAGCCTGAGATCACAAGAGCGGTAAGCTCCGCAAGAGGATAAAAAAACAGCAGAGTACTTGGTAGTGCTCTGCTGTTTTTGTTGTTATATATCCTCGCGCAAAGGCTCGATGTCATTCAGATCGTACGGAGTTCTCTGATATACGCAGTAGTTGAGCCAGTTTGAATAAAGCAGATTTGCCGAACAGCTCCAGTTGAAGATCGGCGTCTGCGCCGGGTCGTTTCCCGGGAAATAATTATACGGCAGATCGATATCAAGCCCCTTTTCCTTGTCGCGGAAATATTCCTTTGCAAGGGTCTCTCTGTCGTACTCCCAATGCCCGAACTGGAAAAACTGCCGCTCCGCCCTGTCGCATACAAGCTGTACGCCTGCCTCGTTGGACTCAGCCACTACAGTAAGCGCAGGAACCTTTTCAATGTCCTCGCGTCTTACCTCGGTATGCCGCGAGTGAGGACAGTGGAACACATCACCGAAACCCTTTAAAATAAGACTTTCGGGAACGTCTATATGGTGCTTGAAGTTACCGAACTTTTTCCTGTCAAGAAGATATTTCGGTATACCGTAATGATAGTAAAGCGCCGCCTGCGCCCCCCAGCAAATGTGAATGGTGGAGTATACATTGGTCTTGCTCCATTCAAGCACTTGACAGAATTCCTCCCAATAGTCCACTTCTTCGTAATCTATCTGCTCAACAGGAGCGCCTGTGATGATAAGTCCGTCGTAGCGGTTGTCCTTTACTTCGGGAAAAGTCTTGTAAAAGGCAAGCATATGCTCCTGAGAGGTATTTTTGGAGATGTGACTGCTCATCTGGACAAGATCTATATCAACGTGCAGAGGCGTGTTGCTCAGCAGTCTTAAAAGCTGTGTTTCGGTGGTGATTTTATCGGGCATTAAATTAAGTATGGCGATCTTCAGCGCGCGGATATCCTGATGCTGCGCTCTGTCGTCTGGTATAATAAATATCCGTTCCCGCTCTAAGGTTCGGAAAGCGGGCAAGTCGTTGGGTATTTTAATAGGCAATTTTTATCCCACCTTTGATTTGTACTCGTAAACTTCATTATAACATATTTTTTGACTTAAATCAATGAAATATCAGCCTTGTTCACAATTTGTTTTATTTTAGACGCTTCTTCAGAAATTTCGGAAGTCCATTCCAAATAAATTAATAACTTATGTATTGATTTTATAGTGGTAATTTGGTATAATATCGGTGAAAGGCGATGATAATGTGCTGTATATTGCGATTTGCGATGATGAACCTATAGTTATCAATCATCTCAGGGAAGTATTAACGTCCTATGCCGCAAAGAAAGATCTGGATATTGATATAGTTGAATTTTATAATGCGGAAACGCTTTACTCATATCTGAAACACGGTAAATGCGATTTGATCTATCTGGATATAAAGCTGGAAAAAATGAACGGAGTGGAGCTGGGGCGTGAGATACGCGATAATTTCAAGGATTACATAACCAAGATAGCGTATATTTCCGCCGAGAAAGGCTATGAAAGGCAGCTTCTTGATGTTCAGCCGCTGAAATTTCTTACTAAGCCGTTATTGGACGAAGAAATCGCTGATGTCGTGGAAAGGGCTGTTATCGCTAAACATCAACTTGAGGACAGGCAGATTTTTACTTACACAAAGCAGAAGGACATATACCGTATCCCGCTTAATGAGATAGTCTATTTTGAAAGCCAGAACCATAATATGAAAATTGTAACCGTTTCGGGAAGCGATGAATATTACGACACGATGACTAACGTTATCAATAAGATCAACAGTGATATGTTTCTGCTTATCCATAGGTCTTATCTGATAAATTTTGAAAATGTCAGAAAGGCTGAATTTGACTCTTTGATTAT
>JAUNOG010000101.1 GCA_030531185.1 Ruminococcus sp. | reverse complement strand
ATTCAGATTTAACAAAGGGCAATCCTGTATCATAACTCACTACAAATTCTACACTAAAAATATCTGTAAGCATAATATCATTATCTGGAACCGTTTTGAAATACAAATTCCTGTCCTTTATAAAATCATCACTTGCTTTATTGGCTTGATAGGTTATTAACTCGTAATTTTTACGATTTTTAACGATTTCATATAATTCTCTGTTATATTTTGCTATCATTATGACACCTCTCTGCTCTCATTTCTCAAATCTACCATAATTCCAAATAGCAAAATCACCATTTGAAGAACAATCTAATTTATCAGTCTTAAATCTCATTACTAAAATATTCATTTTAAAAATCTGCTATAAGCATTCGCTCCAATGCTCGTTTTTACTTTTCCCCTCTCAACTCAGCAATCTTATCACGCAGGAACGCCGCGTGCTCGAATTCCAGCATTTTTGCCGCCTCTTTCATTTCCCTTGTAAGCTTGTCGATAAGCTGGGCCGCCTCCTGCTTTGACAGCTTTGACTTCTGCCTTGCGGAGTACTCCACTTCCTCCTTTGTGGAAATCTCAATTACGTCACGAATGTCCTTAACTATGGTCTTGGGGACAATTCCGTGCTCCTCGTTGAATTTCATCTGTATCGCGCGGCGGCGTTCCGTTTCCCTGATAGCGTTTTCCATTGAACGCGTTACCGTATCGGCGTACATTATTACCGTACCCTCGGAGTTTCTCGCCGCACGTCCGATAGTCTGGATAAGCGCGCTTTCCGAACGCAGAAAGCCCTCCTTGTCGGCGTCAAGAATTGCCACAAGGGATACCTCGGGCAGGTCGAGACCCTCTCTCAGCAGATTAATACCAACCAGTACGTCAAACTCTCCCAATCGCAGGTCTCTGATAATTTCCATACGCTCTATGGTGTCTATATCGTGGTGCATATAACGCACCTTTATCTCGAAATTTTTTAGGTACGCCGTTAAGTCCTCCGCCATTTTCTTGGTAAGAGTAGTCACAAGCACACGCTCGTTTTTCTCAATTCTCGTATTTATCTCGCTGAGCAAGTCCTCGATCTGTCCCTCAGACGGACGAACTGAGATAAGCGGATCCAGCAGTCCCGTAGGACGTATTACCTGCTCAACTATCTGCTGTGATTTTTCCTTTTCGATAGGACCCGGCGTTGCGGACACAAAGATCGCCTGATTTATATGACTGTAGAATTCGTCAAACTGCAAAGGTCTGTTGTCCAGCGCCGAGGGAAGTCTGAAGCCGTAGTCCACAAGGGTCTGCTTTCTGGCTCTGTCCCCTGCGTACATACCTCTCACCTGCGGCAGAGAAACGTGGGACTCGTCAACCATAAGTATAAAATCCTCGGGCATAAAGTCCAGCAGAGTAAAGGGCACAGCTCCCTTGGGGCGTCTCGCCAGCACTCTGGAATAGTTCTCGATACCGCTGCAAAAGCCGATTTCCTCAAGCATTTCTATATCGTAATTTGTGCGCTGTGCGATACGCTGAGCCTCGATAAGCATATCGTTGTCCTTGAAATATTTGATACGCTCATCAAGCTCCTCCTTTATCTCCTCGATAGCCTCTCTCATTTTGTCCTTGCCCACAATATAATGCGAGGCGGGGAATATTGCCACGTGATTGAGAAAAGACAGTACCTCCCCTGTGACGACATTTATTTCGCAGATACGGTCTATCTCGTCACCGAAAAATTCAACCCGTATCGCTGTGTCTGTGGAGTTCGCAGGATATATCTCCACAACGTCTCCCCTTACCCTGAACTTGTTTCTCACGAAATTGATATCGTTTCTTTCATACTGGATACCAACAAGATCGGCAATAAGCCTGTCTCGGGATTTTTCCATTCCCTTGCGTATGGACACTACCATAGACTTGTATTCCTCTGGATCTCCCAGCGAATAAATGCAGGATACGCTCGCCACGATGATAACGTCTCTGCGCTCCGCAATTGCAGAGGTTGCCGAGTGTCTCAGCTTGTCGATCTCATCGTTGACGGAGCTGTCCTTTTCTATATAAACGTCTTTGCTGGGGACGTAAGCCTCCGGTTGATAATAGTCGTAGTAGGACACAAAATACTCAACCGCATTGTTAGGGAAAAACTCCTTGAACTCGGAACAAAGCTGAGCCGCAAGGATTTTATTGTGAGCTAGCACGAGAGTGGGTCTGTTGAGCCGTTCAATGACGTTAGCCATTGTAAAGGTCTTGCCCGAGCCTGTTACACCCATAAGTGTCTGCTCCTTCATACCGCTTTCCACGCCCTTTACAAGCGCGTCTACCGCCTCGGGCTGGTCGCCCGACAGCTTATAATCCGATACCAACTGAAATTTATCCATATATTTTATGCCTCGCAATCCGAACAATAGTTTTGTTTCTCCTATTATACTACAAAAATTTATTTATGTAAAGAGGTTTACGGCAACTTTTTTATAAATTTGAGAAATCCCTTGCAAAGCAAGGATATTTACGGTATAATTAAAAATATAACATACCGCTGAAAGGAGCTGTCAATATGCGAAAGCATTGCGAAATGATAAAAAAATATGCAGATGTAAATTTTATAAACCTTGAGGTCACCATAAAGACCTACGACAGAAACGCCCTTGTGTGCGGAGCTCCCGCCTGGAGATACGTTTATCATACCATTCATTCGGCGGACAAATGGTTTTTCAATCCATTTGTTTACGATGAGCCTGAATTTCACACAGCGGGTATGGATAATCCCGACAATCCCTGCGATATCATATTAAGCGACCAACAGCTCATGGATTATCTGCATAAGGTAAGAGACAAGACCCTCGCCTATATGGATACTCTTACGGACGAAATGCTGTATGAATATCCGCAGGAATGTCCTTACAGCCGCTTAGAGCTTGTTCTGAGACAGTTCAGGCACTTATTTATGCATATAGGAATGCTCAACGGTCAAACTATCGAGCGCACAGGAAAATTCCCCGTATATTTGAGTCCCGACAATCTTTACAGACTTGAAAACGGTCTGTATGAGGAATAACGGCAAAATGAGAGAATTTAAGATCAATAAAAACGACGCAGAGCAGCGAGTTGACAAATTTCTCACAAAGGCTGTGCCCAAGCTGCCTAAAAATCTGCTTTACAAATACATTCGGCTGAAACGAATAAAGGTCAACGGCAAACGCTGTGAAATTTCCACTCGCCTTAACGCGGGGGACGTTATGCAGCTTTATATCAATGACGAATTCTTTGAGGGAGGCTCGGACAAGCCCGCTTTTCTGTCCGCGCCTGCGTCTCTTAATATTGTGTACGAGGACGAAAATATTATCCTCTGCGATAAAAAATGCGGACTTGTGGTTCACGAGGACGAAAGCGGAAGTCCCGACACGCTGATAAACCGCATTCAGCACTATCTATACGATAAAGGAGAATACGATCCCGCCGAGGAAAATTCCTTTGCGCCCGCCCTTTGCAACAGAATTGACAGAAATACTGGCGGCATAGTCATTTGCGCCAAAAACGCCGAAAGCCTGAGAATACTCAACCAAAAGGTCAAGGACAGAGAAATGAAAAAGCTTTACCTCTGCGTAACGGTTGGAATTCCTCTGAAAAAATCCGCAGAGCTTAAAGCCTTTCATGAGCGTAACGAACAGACAAAAACCGTTAAGATCACCGACAGAAAAACTCCCTATAACAAGACAATGATAACGCGGTACAAGGTGATCGCCGAAAACAAGTCTGAAAACCTTGCTCTGCTGGAGGCAGATCTGATAACGGGACGAACTCATCAGATAAGAGCGCACCTTGCCTATGAGGGATTTCCGCTGCTGGGCGACGGCAAGTACGGTATAAACAAGGTGAACCGAGCATACAATATAAAGACACAGGCGCTTTATTCGTACAAGCTTACCTTCGATTTTTCTACTGACGCAGGTATACTTTCCTATCTCAACGGCAGAAGCTTTTCCGTGGAAAATGTATGGTTTGCTGAGAAATTTTTCCCGAATTTATAGTTAATTGACACAAATCAAGGTGTTGAAATTTGTCGAAAATGTAATTGCTTGTGTCTATTTTATGTAAAAACATCAAAATTACTTGCATTGTTTAATTAAATATGGTATAATTGTTTGGTAATGTTTTTGAATAAAATATTTT
>JAUNOG010000007.1 GCA_030531185.1 Ruminococcus sp. | reverse complement strand
CTTGATGACTTTTGTGCATTTTGACATATTGGGGTGATTTTTGCTCATTTATAGTAAGAGAGATAGCAGCAGCTGAATATTGCGTCTTAAATGATTTTTTATACGAAGCAATTTTCATACCGGAAGGAATTGAACCGTCGCCAAAATCAATAATCGAAAACGACGCTTTGCAAGTATATGTTAAGGATTTCGGCAAATTGCCTGACGATAAATGTCTGATCGCAGAGGTTAATGAAAATATTGTTGGAGCGGTTTGGGTATGTGTAATGAATGATTACGGTCATATTAATGACAAAACTCCTTCTTTTGCAATATCTCTTTATAAAGATTACCGCGGCTACGGTATCGGGACAAATTTAATAGTTAGGTTAAAGTACGCTTGGGAAGTATACTGAAAACCTTGGTCACTGTGGAGTTGCAGCTTCTCAGTGACTTTTTCTTTCCTCTTTGCAGCTTTGATAGTGTTCAGAACAAGGTTTATATTCTGAACCGTAGATGTCTTGTAAGCCACTATACTGCGATCATAAAGGTCTCTAATGATCGAGAGATACAAAAATCCCTGCGAGGTTTTTATGTATGAAATGTCCGTAACCCATTTCTGATTTGGTTTGTCGGCACTGAAATCTCTGTTGATCAGATATCAGATTGGGTGTATTTATCATCTTTAGGCGGACGACCATTTCGTTTCAATCCTTTTCCTTCTGCGATTTTACGTTCTTTTTTGTGATATCGTTCAATGAATTTTTTGACTTGTATTTGAGTAAAACCTAATTTTTCTCCTACTTCCTTATGTGTAAATCCTTGTTCTTTTAATTTGAGTATCTCTGTCTCATACTCCTGTATGTGTCTGTAATTTCTTGCCATAATAAAACCTCCTATGGTTTCTATTATACCATAGAAGGTCTTTTTTGTCATTGTCCGTTTTTACTGGTTCGGTTCAACATCGGCAGCCCCTTTGTTAGATTAAATGTAATTACTTATCCTCCGAAGAAGAAACTGTAATGTTAGGCTGTTCTCCCGCCTCTGCGGCAGCCTTTGCAGCGGCTCTTTCCTTGTTTACCCTGATAAGCGTCTGCTTTATCTGCGAAAGCATATCCTTTGTGAACGGCAAATTCTGATTGAATGCGTTTATTACAAATCCGTTTACGTTAGGCGTATTCTCCGTAAGACCTGCAATATCGGGGAACTTCATCTTTACGATCTGGAAAGGCTTTTCGGTCTTGAGCTTTTTGATCTCCTCCTCCTCTGTGAAAACAGGGAAGAACGAACCTCTTTCCTTGTGATTGATGAGGATAAACTTTGCAGACTGCTTGTCCTGGAACTTAACGTGATTATCAGCGTCGGCAACAAGCTCCGTGTTCTTCTCGATAATTGCGGGTACAAGGAACGTGCATCTCAGCGCGATGTTGATTATCTTGTTTGTAGCCTGATTAAATGCGTCTCTGTCTTCGGCAGCGTTGATCTTTCTCATTTCTGCGATAGCCTCAACCAGCGCTGAATTGTCAAGGGTCTGTGCGTTATTCTGTTCAGCCATAAATTTAACTCCTTTATTTTAATTTTAAGATTATTAGTTTTCTTCGAGATTTATTTCGATTATATATTTCGGACGAGCCTTTGTCTCAAGATATATCTTGCCTATGTACTCTCCGATAATGCCGATCGCCAAAAGCTGTAATCCTCCGATAGCCCATACCGAGGTAATGGTCGACGCCCAGCCTCTTACGGTATCTCCGCCGCCCCACGTTATGAGGAAATATATAAGCATAATTATCGACACAAGGAACATTATTACTCCCAGCCAAGTGATAAGTCTGATAGGCTTTACCGACAGAGAGGTTATTCCCTCGATCGCAAAGGCAAGCATTTTTTTCAGCGGATACTTAGACTCGCCCGCAACTCTTTCGTTACGCTTGTATGTCACAATATCGCTCTTGAAGCCGACCATAGGCACAAGTCCTCTCAGGAAGAGATTGACCTCTTTGAATGTCTCCAGAGCCTCTACCGCGCGCTTGGACATCAGTCTGTAATCCGCGTGATTGTAGGTTATCTCAACGCCGAGTTTTGCAAGTATTTTGTAGTACATCTGCGCCGTGTTTCTCTTAAACGCCGTATCCGTCTCTCTGGAGGAACGAACGCCGTAAACTATGTCGCAGCCCTCCGCTCTCTTGTCAAGAAATCCGTCTATCGCATTGATGTCGTCCTGAAGATCGGCGTCCATTGAAACTATGATATCCGCGTAATTTTTAGCGGTCATAAGTCCCGCCAGCAGCGCGTTCTGATGACCCTTGTTTCTTGAAAGCTTAACGCCCGTAAACATTGAACTGAGCGTATGCAGCTGATTGATTATCTGCCATGTTTTATCCTTCGAGCCGTCGTCAACGAACATAACCTTGCTTTGCGGGTCTATACGTCCGTCTGCCGTAAGTTCGTCCATTTTCTTCATTAAAGCCTTAGCCGTGATCGGCAGCATTTCCTCCTCGTTGTAGCAGGGAATGACAATGTACATTATTTCCGCCATGATCCTATTTCCTTTCTGTGTTCAAGCTGTCTTATGCGGACAGATTTTCATTTATCCCGAACAGCGTGCAGGCGTTTTTATTTGTGATATCTATTATCTGCTGCGCTGTTACGCCTTTGATATCCGCCATTGCCTTTGCGGTCTCGCTTATCATAGAGCTGTCGCACCGCTGTCCCCGATAAGGCGGGGGAGCCATATACGGACAGTCCGTTTCAAGCAGAAGTCTTTCTGTAGGCACAGCCTCGCAGGCGCGTTTCGCTTTTTTGGAGTTTTTAAATGCAAGAGCGCCCGTAAATCCTACGTACATTCCCAGCTTGACTACCTCTGCCGCCGTTTCCGCTGAACCTGAAAAGCAATGCAGAACTCCCTCGGGACGGTATTCCCCGAGAATTCGCATACAATCCTCCGTAGCCTCTCTGGAATGTATTATCACAGGCAGGGATTTTCTCAGGGCAAATTCTATCTGATTTCTGAAAACTTCAAGCTGCTTGTCCCTGTCATAACCCTCATAGTGATAGTCGAGACCTATCTCCCCCACAGCCACAAGCTTGTGAACGGAGCTTGCTTTAACATAAAGCTCCTCAATTACCTGCATATAGTTATCGGGAAGAACATCCATACATTCGGGGTGAAAGCCTATCGACGTATAGAAATTATCATACCTCTGCGCCGTTTCGATGCCGAACAGAGAGGATTTTTCGTCCGTTGCGGCGTGTATCATTTTATCGACAGGGTGATTTTCGCCCGTAAGCAGTCGGTCGAGCAGTTCAAATCTGTCTGCGTCAAAAGCGCTGTCATCGTAATGACAGTGAGAGTCAAAAATGCCGTCGATGTCAAAAACTTCCTTTCAATAAAAGCGATCGTATTTTCATACAAAACATTATAGCACAATAAATTAAATTTGTAAAGCTTTTTTTATCCTGATTGAAAATCTATTTTTCTCATCAGCACAGTAAAATGAAATCGGGTACCCCATAACAGTAAAAAACATATTCACAGTATTTAAAGCGCTTATGAACATCTTAACTTTTTGTTAAAGCGTCCTATCTGATATTGCAATTTTAATATAAGAAAAGTTAATTTTTATCTTGACAAATATTAAAAAATAGTATATTATTAAAATAGCTTATTTTTTAGCTGTAAGCATTGGAAGAATATGAAAAAATTGAAGAAAAAAGGAGAATATACTATGGCAAAATTTTGCGGAAACTGCGGCACAAAGCTTAATGACGACGCCGCTTTTTGCACTAACTGCGGAACTCCCTGCAAGGTTACTGTTCCCGCGCCCGCTCAGCAGAGCGCACCTCAGCCCGTTCCCGATCAGGCTGTAGATCAGCAGGCGGATCAAACTAACCCGCAGTCCGTTATACCGGAAAGCATCAGCGGCGGTAATTTTATCCCGAATGCAAATCCCGATCAGCCGAACGGCATTCCTAACGACGGTATGCCCGCTTACAATGTGCAGTACGGCATAGGCGGAGGAAATATTGCGGACGGTACGGCAGTCAAAAAACCTGTGAACAAAAAGCTGCTTGCAGTCGGCGGTATCGTACTGGGACTTATCATATTGCTGATAATCATACTTTCGGTTACGCTTTCGGGCGGCTGTGAAGATCCGCTGGATAATTACGTAAAGGTTCTTGAAAAGGGCGACGCCAAGGCTTATAAGGAATGTACCGCGGCAGACAAAATGGGCGATATTACCGAGGCTGTTTACGGTTCTTCACTTGGCAAATACACCGATTTATATTACGCGGAACAGGCTCAGGATCTGAGAGAGGATTTTATCGACGATTTCGGTGCGGACGCAAAGGTCAAATATAAGGTCGTAAGCAAGCAGGAAATACCCGAAAGCCAGATCAATGTATTCAATGCGGCGGCAAGCCTGCTGGACAGCGATATCAAGGCGTCAAAGGGTTATACTCTTACTGTAACCTTTACATATTCGGGAAGTCTCGATAAAGACATTGACACGGTTGACATTGACGTTATCAAGATCAACGGCGACTGGGTCTTTGCAGATGACGAGCCGGACGGCATTTATCCGTACTGATAAACGTATAATTACTTAGAACAATTTAAAGGAAACGAGGTTTTTATTATGGCAGATTGTCCTACCTGCGGACTTCCGTACCGGGAGGGCGCAAAGTTTTGTCCCGCCTGCGGAGGAAAGCTCCCTGTAATAATACAGCAGCACACCTGCAAGGTTTGCGGAAACACTCTCAGCGAGAACGCTAAGTTCTGCAACATCTGCGGTTCTCCCACAGGTCTCGGAGAGGAAAGCGAAGAAGCCAAGGCGGAAAGAGAAGCTCAGGAAAAGCGTGAAAACGCCAATCCCACAATGGACGAAATTCAGATACCCGTTATAACCGACGATATGCTCGGCTTACAGGATAAGCCGAAAACGGACGAAAGCACTCCTACTATGGACAGCATTTATATGCCCGGAGAGGAACCTGCCGCGCCAAAGCAGTCCGCGCCTGCCCCTGCCGCTCCGACGGCGGAGGAGATAGCTATGGCGAACCGGACGGTCACGGTAGGAGCAACTCCGTCGGTAAGCGATACTCCCGACGTAATGGATATGTATTCTGCGGGACAGTCCAAGCAAGCTGAAACGGTACTCACGCCCGAGGGCGAAAGAATTCCCGTACAGCAGGCGGCTCAGACTGCTCAGACGGCAAATAACGGCGAAATTCCTATGGGTTCAAACTTCATACCCGGCGGAAATCCCGCACAGCAGAACTATGTTCCTCACGCGGTACATAATCCTAACGTTACACCCGGAAAGGGAGCGGGCGCGCTTGTGCCTATTCTGCTTATTCTGGGAATTATCATCGTTATTTTAGTGGACGTTTTCGTGCTTTTCAAGGATCAGATATTCGGTGATGACGACGCAAAGAATAACTGCGCTGTGGTAACGGCAGAGGATTTCACGGTTAATGACCAGAATATTACAATAAAAATTTAACGGCAAAAACATAAGGCGATCAGGTTGTTATCTGATCGCCTTTTTCGTTCTATACAGGACTATAACTAAAATTATTCGCCCTTGGTAACTTCATAATCCTCGCCGCTTACCGCTTTCTGCAGCGCGGGAAGAAGTCCCTGTCTGTTCCATTCGAGGGTAGTTCTGTTGAAAATAGAACCGTTATCCCAAAGGAATGTGGGAATGCCGATATCGTGGCAGATCTTTGTAAGCATTTCGTCAAAGAAAATCACGCTTGCATTTTCATTGTTTCCTGTGCCGTACTCTCCGATAATGACGGGAACGCCGTTGTCGATAAACGTGGTTTTGAGCTTGTTTATCTGAGTTTTCATAGTCTCGACTTCGCTGTCCGTACCCCATTCGTACTGATTTTCGCAAACGCAGAATTCCCACGGAGTATAATAATGAACGGATACTATACATCTGTTCTCGGGGTCTGTGGGCATTTCAAACTGCTTTGAAGTAGTCTGGTCTATGTCCGTCCAGTAGCCTGCAATAAGCAAGTGTCTCTTAGGATTGTTTCCTCCTGTGCTTCTTACAAGATCGACAAAAGCCTGGTTCATCTGATTGAGCAGAGCAAAACGCTTGCTTCTGCTTAGCTCGTCAAAGCCCACTTCGTTCATAGACTCAAAAATCAGCTTGTCGGAATAATTTTCAAATCTGTCGCATATCTGCGTCCAGATAGAAGAATACTCGGCATACCAGTCGTCGTAGTCGTTTGCCGCCTTTTCTCTTATCCACGCGCCGAAATCGGGGTCTCCGCCGCCGTCGTGGTGGAGATTGATGATAACGTACATATCCAGATCGTATGCGTAGTCAACGACCTCCTGCACTCTGTTCATCCATTCCTCGTCAATGGTGTAATCGTCGGACAGATGATCGCGCCATGTTATAGGAATTCTCACCGCGTTAAAGCCCTGTTCCTTCAAGGTCTCAAATATTTCGGGAGTGGTCATTACGTTGCCCCAGAGCGTCTCGTCTACGTTCTCGGAATTTTCATCGATTTGACCGTCGCTGTCTCTGTCGGCGTTGCATACGTCCAGAGTGTTGCCCAAATTCCAGCAGAGGTTCATCTCGCCGCACAGCTCCATAGAGGTTATATCCCTCATTTCACCGGGCTGAGACTTATCGGATTTTTCCGCGCTGTCTGCCGCCGAGCTGTCGGTCTTATCAGCCTTTGAGCTATCCTCTGAACCGCAGGCGCACATCATAGTGCCGCAAATCACCGCAGCGCACAGAGCGGCGCAAATCTTTTTCAGTTTCATAAAAAATCTTCCTTTCGCTTATTGTAAATTAATGTTCAGATTTTTATACAATCGCAAGAACTTCGGAAAATCTTCCGAGGTTTTCCGCTTTATAAGTACATTATAACATAATTTTTTGAACAAAGTAAAAAGGATCAGGCTTTGATTTCTATATTTTTTTCAGACGGGATTTTTTAGCGTCCCGCACAAAAAACGGCACAACGATTTGTACATTATGCCGTTAATTCTATATTTCCTTTTTTCGTATTGACTTACCCTTATACAGCTCGTCGTCCGCCTTATCCATTGCCGCCTTTAAATCGTAGCTGTCGTCGCACACGCACTCGTACAGTCCTATTGACAAACTGATGCGGTAGGGCTTTTCAGCGCTGCTGTTAAGCTCCTCTATGCACCTGTCCTTAGCCGCATATATCTCCTCCGTAGTTCCCACAAGGTCCTTGAAAACAACGGCGGCATACTCGTCTCCGCCCATTCTGCCCACAACGGCTTGACTGCCGAAAATTTTGCATAGACATTCCGCAAGCGACTTTATCGCAAAATCTCCCTCGATATGACCGTAACCGTCGTTGACCATTTTCAGATTATCCATATCCGCATAGCATACAATGGAGGTCCTTCCCTTATTTTCGGGCTTTTCGATCATTTTGCTTGCCGCCTCGTAAAATCCCCGCCTGTTGTATATCTTAGTAAGCTCGTCAATCTTCGATATATTTTCCAGAGCCAGATTTTTAGCGTGAAGAGTAGTAAGTATCCTCTCCTGCTCCCGAAGGATTTCAATGGTCCTTACCGCCGCGCTTATCTGGTAAGTAATAAGCTCCAGCTCGTTCATAAAATCTGCATTGCGAGGCTCGCAAAGGAGCATTCCGTACTGATATTCACCCACATACAGATCCGCCGCAACGGTGGTATGCCGTCTGTCCCACGCCAGATAATCGTTTGAAAAGACCCTATCCGCCTTAATTCTCTGCAAATTTTCGGGGACTGTATAAATATTAGCTCCGTAATGGTATGACTTGAACAGCCAATCCATATCTCTCGGAAGCACCTCTCCGTCGTGGTATTTAAAAGGCTTTTCAAACAGGTACAGATAGCCTGTGTCACTGCCGATATGATGAAGGCTCTTTAGTATCTGCGCATAGTAATCGGTAAGATTGCCGTCAAACATCAGAGTATCCCTGATAACAAGATTGGACATATGAACATACTGCGACTGCTTATCTTCCAACAGCTTATAGTCGCTTACGACAACCATATTTATGCGTTTATATAAATACTCGTACAGTCTTGTGGCGTAAATCCTGCTTTCATCGGGACACCGCTCCAGCACCCACTTATAGCCGCTGTCTATAACATTATGTATTTTTATTATTTTGTCTACGATCTTATGTCCCCTGCTGAAAAAGCTTTCAGTAAGATCCATAATACAGCGAAGATCGTCCTCGGAGGCGGGTTTATTTATAAAACGGTTTATAAGGTTGTCCAGCACCTTTCCGCAGAATTCCTCGACCTCGCGCTGTAAACGCGCAAGAATATTGCTGTCAAAAAGATAAGCCGAAACGCTGGCGATTATCTCGTCGTAAGTCCCGTCAAAAATGGTGTCGGGGGACTTGAATATACCCGATCTGCCGTAGCTGGACTGTCTGGGAATAAACGAGGTCGCAAGAAAGTGATCGTTATCCTCTTTGCCGCTCAGGAAATTCAGAGCCTTTTCCATAGCCCTTTCGCCCAGCATAAAAGCGTCGGCGCGCACCGAAGACAGCGGAGGTTCAAGCTTAGAGGCTAAAGGAAGATCGTCAAATCCCACCACCGCCACGTCTCTTCCTATCCGCTTTCCTCTGTCTCTGAGAGCTTCGTAAACTATGCTTGCTATCATATCGTTAACGCATATAACAGCGTCTACATCAGGATTTTGATCTATAAGCTTATCCGCCTGATCTTTGCAGTAATTGGAAATATCGCTTGTGATAACATAGCGGCTTTCATAATCAAGATCGTTTTTATCCAGCGCGTAGAGATAAGCGTCGTATCTTTCGGCACATTCAAAATTATTCAGATCGCCTATCATCATACAGATGTGCTTTCTGCCCTGCTCCTGCGCAAGATAATCAACTGCCTGAACAATACCCGACTTGTTGTCATACTGCAAATAATCAAAGCCTTTTACCTCAGCCGCAACGGTTAGCAAAGGCGTTCCGTCGAATATTTTAAGCAATTCCTTTTTCTGGCTGTTATCAAGAGCGTACGCTATGGTGCCCAGAGCAACTATAAGATAATCAAATTTTCCCGCTGCGGCATAGGAAAACAATGCGTTATACTGATATTCATACCTTGCATCAGCCTCTTTCGCGCCGTAATCCAGCCCCACATATTTTCCCGGGATAATGCACAGATTAACGTCGTATTTTTCAGCCGCAGCCATAACGCCCTGTGAAAGCTGACCGCTGAAGGGATCGGTTATCGCTGCCACAAGCAGACCTATATTATATCTTTCGCCGTTTTTCTTCCTCATAACCGGGTCTCCTGACAAAATTTATAGTACGGATTTTATTATATCACAGCGCTGAAATTTTTTCAAGCATTAATTTTTACGTCCTTTTGCTGTACAGCAATATAGTTCGAATTTTAATGAATTAAAGCAATATAGTGCCAAATCAAAGCGTAAAACGGCGGATATCTGTGCCGTAAAGGTAAGATATCCGCCGCCGTTATTTAATGTACCGTAAAATTTTACTCATATCTAAGAGCGTCGATAGGATTAAGTCTCGCCGCTTTTATACTTGGGATAAGTCCGAATACAATTCCGACCACCATTGAAAAGACTACCGAGATAACTACCGCCACTGTGGATATAGATACGGGCACATCTGCAATATTGGCAATAACCTTTGAAAGTCCTATGCCCGATACCACGCCGATAACGCCGCCTATGCTTGTGAGCACCACAGCCTCGGTGAGGAACTGCGCAAGTATTCTTCTCTTTCTCGCGCCCAGAGCCTTTTTAAGACCTATCTCTCTCGTTCTCTCCGTTACCGATACCAGCATTATATTCATTACGCCGATACCGCCTACCAGCAGAGAGATGCTCGCTATCCAGATAAGCATATTATTTGTTGAGGAGCTTAGATCCTGCAAAGCCTTAGCCTGTTCTAAAAGACTTTCGCTCTTGTACTCCATATTCTGAGCGGTATCTTCTCCCTCCGAGGATACCGCCAGAATGTTTTCATTAAGTATGTCCGCAGTTTTCTTTCCCGCATTGGTCATACTGTCCGTATCCACAGCCTTTGCTATACAGTTCTGCGGCTCGTCGTAGCGGAAACAAATTCCCCAGTCCGCCGTTGGAATAAACAGCAGTCCGCTTGAGGTCTGATTATATGTGAAGTAATCGTCCACAGAATTGATGACAGGCTCGAAACCCGATCTTTTAGCCGCTACGCCGATTATCGTAAACGGCTCGCCGCATATATCTATCTGCTTTCCTACGGGACTTTCGCCCTCAAAAATACCTCTTGCAAGAGTGGTGTCAATTATGGCTACCTTCGAGTAATCGGAATACTGCTTTTCGGTAAAGCCTATTCCCTCGGCAATGTCGTAGCCTGCCGTCTTGAAATAATCCTCGTCAATTCCGTAAATAATGGCAGAATCGATCTTTGTGTTCAGATAGAAAAGATTATCGGGATTGTTCCTTGTGCGGTAAAGCGTACAGCTTTCAACCTCCTCAAGCTCCTCTATTCTTTTTTTGCTTTCCTCTGAGATCGGGATAATATTGTTAGGCACAGTATCATAAGTGAAATCCGCCGCATAATCACCCTGCTGGAGCTGTATCTTTACGGTATTGTTGCCTGAGCCGATAAGATTGTTCTTTATCTGTTCGTTAGTTCCCTCGATAGTGGACACAATGGCAATTATCGCCGCAATACCGATAATAATACCCAGCATAGTCAAGAACGAACGTATCTTATGCGAAAATATACCCTGGAAGGAAAGTCTTATGTTTTCGATCATTGTACGTTTCCTCCTTAGTAGTTTTCAGGGTAAAGAATTTCGGTCGAGTCCTTGGTTCTTACGCCCTCTTTAACGTCTGTTCCGAACGGGAAGCAAATTCTGTCCGACATACTCAGACCGCCCTTTATCTCAATGGCGTAGCCGTACATTATCTTGCCCGCCTTGACATACTGCTTGACCAGTCTGTTGTTTTCATCGGCTTTCATTATGTAGTAGTCTCCGCCCTCCTGCCTTACATACTGAACAGGCAGATAAACCGAATTGCTGTCGGAGCTCCGGGTCTGATTGAGGCTCACCTGCACCCAGTTGCCCACGGTGAAATCCGTGGAGTCCGCAAGCTTTGCATATACATAATAAGTGGAATTATTGGGATTTTCGCCCCAGCTGTAATTTGAGTACATATAAGGTTCTTCGTCAATTCTCGTTACCTCAGCCTCGGTGCTTGCGCCTGTATCCCAAGACATAACATTGACCGTTGCTCCCACTGGCGTATTGGGAAGATTAAGCTCGGTGATCTCGCACCTTACCTCAACTCCGCCGTCGCCCTCAATGACCGCAAATGCGTCGCTGTCTCCGCTGTTATCTTCCTCCTCGGGGAACATTTCATCTTCGGGAATTTCGCCCTCGTCGTTCTCGTCGTTTTCAGCATTCTCATCGGCGGCAGTACCTATCTTCTTCACAATGCCGTCGACCTCAGCCACAACCTTGCCGTCGGACTTTTGCTTTTTGGCGTTTTCATATTCGATCTTAGCCTTTCTCAGATCGATCTCCAGACCTTTTATTTCGTTCTGCTTTTCGGCTATCATCTGATTAAGCTCAGCCCTTGAATAAACATAATTCATATCGTAAGGATCAGCATTATCGTCCGTATCGTCATCATCGAAATCCTCGTCGGGATAATCGTAGTCGTCCGTATCGTCGGGGATATCGGTATAATCGGGGATATCCGTATCGGGCAGGCTGTCGTCCTCACCGCCGTCGTCAATATCGGACACGCTGTCGGGCATTTTGACCGAGAATGTACCGTAATGCGTAATATCCGTACTCAGAGCTATGAGCCCCGTTTTCTCGTTGATCTCCACGCCGTCCGAAACTACCCATTCTTTCATATCCTTAGTGGAAAGATTTGCGGCATTTATCAGCCACTTATAAAGGAACTGCGAATTTTCGTCGTAAACGCACAACTCGGCAAATCTGTTAGTGCCGGAAATTCTTGCCATAAATCCCGTAGTGACTTTTGTCTTTTCATTGCAGTTGATAATGTAAGGGTCTGCGGCTGTTCCCGTTCCCGCCGCAGGAACAAACGCGGGATTTACGCTGTCGACCGTCTGCACAGGCGTCACGGGATCAACCGGCTCATCAGGCGTTGAACTGTCGGGCGTGTCGGGAATATCAGGTTCATCAGGAATGTCCGGCATATCAGGTTCATCAGGCTCGTCGGGTTCTTCAGGCTTAGGCGCGTTTTCGGAGGGCTGGAGGTTCTTATACTGATTAAGCTCCTTGTTAGCCGCCTTGATCTTTGCCTCGATAACTCCGACCTGATTTTCCTTTTGCGCCAGTTCAAGCTCCACTACCGTCATATCATATTCCAGTATCGTGTCGCCTTTCTTTACTTCGTCGCCTTTCTTGACAAATACTTTTTTCACCAGCTTCTGACTGTCCACATAGACCTTCTGGGAGTTCGCCGAAACTATCTGTCCGCTCAGATCGGAACTGTACCAATCGTACATATCCGAGCTTTCAGCCATAAGGCTTACGGGGACAACGTCCACTACCTTTTTTTCGTCCTGAGAGGCTCTGTATTTCTTATAACCGAAAAATCCTCCCGTACCGACAATGGCAACGCAAAGAAGAAGTATTATAAGCTTTTTCATTTATTGTCGTCCTCCTTTGCCCCGAACACGATATCGGGCTTGCTTTCAGCAGGCTTGTCCACCGTCTTTGCGCGTTGCTGCCTGTATTTTTTCAGCAGTTCGTCTATATCGTTAAGAGCGGGTTCTTTTCTTTCTGCTCTCTTTCTCTCCGTCTGTTGGGTCTTAATTGTCTGTACAGGCTCAGGCATTTCCTCGGAAACTTCGGGGCTTACATCTTCCGAAACAGTCGTTTCGGATATCCTTGGCATTTCGGTGTCTTCGCTGAGGACCGTTTCAGCGGCGGGATTATGCCTGCTGTCAAACGCTCCGTCGTGGAGCTCGCCGTCTCTTATATACATAATTTTTCTCGCGCTTTTTGCGATATCAGGCTCGTGGGTTATCATAACGATAGTCATACCGTCGTCGTTAAGCTCCTTAAAAAGCTCCATTACCTGATCGCCCGACTTTGTGTCCAGCGCGCCCGTAGGCTCGTCCGCAAGGAGCAGCTTGGGCTTGTTGACAATGGCTCTTGCAATGGCGACCCTCTGTTTCTGTCCGCCTGAAAGCTGAGTGGGCTTAAAGCTCATTCTGTCCTCCAGACCCACTCTTTTGAGAGCCTCCTTTGCAAGCTCTCTTCTTTTCTTTTTGGAAACTCCCGCATAAAGCAGCGGCAGTTCAACATTCTCCAAAGCGGACTGTCTCGGCATAAGATTGAAGTTCTGAAAAACAAATCCTATCTTCTGATTTCTTATAGCCGAAAGCTGCTTGTCAGAGCATTCCATTATATCCGCGCCGTCAAAGATAAAGCTGCCCTTTGTCTGCTTGTCCAGACAGCCGATTATATTCATAAGCGTTGACTTTCCCGAGCCTGAGGGACCCATTATAGCCACATACTCGCCTTCGTCAACCGACATTGATATATCCTTCAGAACAGGCACAGCCTCTTTGCCCTGAAGATAATCCTTATAGATTTTTCTCAGTTCAAATACCATATTTATCTCCCGTTCTTATTCTGCTGCATCATCGGTATCAACAGGCTCGGTTTCTCCGTCCTGCGTACCGTCCTCAGTAACTTCGCTTTCAGTGTCGATATCTATGCCCTGCTCGGCATAGTAGTTATTGAAGAATTCTTCGGCTTCCTCGTCGGTCATACTTTCAAGCTCCTCCTCGGTAATGCCGTACATTTCCTCAAAGGACATTTCTTCTCCGCTGTCTCCCTCGACTATTTCGCCGTCATCAACTGTCCCAGCGTCATCAATAATGCCGTAGCCCTCGTCGTCTACCGTAAGATCGTTATCAGGCACTGAAACATCCGACTGGTTCGTAGTAGTGCTCATACCCTCTTTGATATAGTCCGCAGGGAACGCTATGTAGTCGCCGCTTTCAAGACCCGATACTATCTCGCAGTCGCCGTTTTCCTCGTCTCTGTCGCCTATCTCCACGTATCTCTTTTCAATTCTGTCCTTGCTGTCCTTAGCCCATACGTAATTCTTGTCGCCGTCCTTGCACACAAAGTCGCTGTAAAGCCATATGCCTGTTTTGACTATATCGCTTTCGCTGCCGTTGTCAAGATCGATTATGATATGCTGCCCCAGCATAAAGCCCTCAAGCGACTGCGGAGTAACATAAAAAGCATACTTAGAGGAAGTCGTGCTTTCGTCGGTATTGCCGTAATCATACATATCATTGCTGTTCTCCTGCGGATTAGTATCTATCTCGCTGATCTCTCCGCTCCACTCGGTATCGTCAACTCTGCTTCTGAGTATGACAGGAGCGCCTACCGTAATATCATCGGCATTCTGCTCGTTGAACATACCCTTAACCCTGTAATCGCCGTCGGCGCTTATCTGCATAATCAGATCAGGATTGTCTGAATTCTGAAGCTCATCGATATCCTTCAGGTTCTTGACCGTACCGTCAATGGACGCCGTAACATAAGCGTTTTTCATACTGTCCTCGAGCTTTGTTATTTCGACCTTTTTAGCCTTTATATCGTATTCTGTCCTTGCGTTGTCGCTTTCAAGGGAAAGTATCTGCGTATTGTAGGAATACTGGTCGTCCTGGCTTACGTTTTTCTTTTCTTCCTCCAGCTTTTGAATTTCGGTCTTGTTGATCTTGATATCGTTTTCCATTCTCTCGACTTCAAGCTTAGCCGTATCGATATCTATTTGGATAGACTCTATATCGTAGGTCACAAGCTTATCGCCCTTCTTGACCTCCGAGCCCTCCTCAACGAGCACCTCGTCAATAGTCTTTGAGGTATCGATCTTAACGTCCACGGACTTCTGAGCCTCAACAACGCCCGCAAAGGAATTGTTCATAAGATTTGTCCCCGTAACGGTATTCACCGCCGAGACCTTCTGCACATAAACCTTTTCACTGCTTGATGAACCGCTCTTTCCGAATTTTTTGTACAGCAAAAATCCTCCTCCGCACAGAGCGCAGACGATAATCACCACTACAATAACCGTAACAATACGCTTTTTAGCTGTCATAGCCATTTCCTCCGATTTTAATTATTCAGCTGTTTTCCGACAATAAAAAATGCCGCAGCAAAAACAACCGTGCAGGCACGGTCTGCCACAGACATTATAATACCTCTGTTAAGTTTTCCTATGTAATTTTCAGTTAATATTATAATATTGTCTGTTGTCCTGTTTTTGTTTACACTTTTTCTATCTGAAAATATTATAGTACAAATAACGCCGTATGTCAATGATCTGTAAAGATTATTAAGAATTTTTTTCGTTTTGTCACAAAACGCTCCCCCGTTATATCTGCCAATATGTAAAAAAGGACTGCCTTTCGGACAGCCCTTTGCATCGTTCATCATTATTCCCATATCTTATCGCCCATATTTGAAATATAGGCGGTAAGCTCCGACGCCATTTCGTACTGCTCGGACAGACGGGGGTGCCCGGGGGTAGCCTTACCCGTCCTCGTAAACATAAAATGTGTTATCTTTTCGTCGTTAAGCTCACAGGTTATCTCCTCTATCACTTCGTCCCACACAGGGTCGTGGCAAAGCACCGTCAAAAGGAGAATAAAATTCGCATTGGGGTACTTACTTTTCAGATCTAGAATGATTTCCTTATAGCGTTTTTTCCATTTAAGTCTGTACTCGGGGTCTGTGATGTCGTTATCCTCGCAGCCCTCTTTATGGGGATCGTTCTGTCCCACAGCAAAAATAACCACATCGGGCACATAGCTTGTAAAATCCCACGCAGTAACTCCCTTTTTGCTCTCGGGGAAATAGCAAAGCTTATCGTAAGCCGACTCCATACCGATACAATCGGGAGCGTGGTAATAACCCGTATTGTCAAATATTGCAATGCCGCCCTGCGCCGTATCGTGCAGCTGCGCTCCCAGATTTCTTGCGGTAATATTTGAGTAGCTGTGCCACGCGTTATCGTAAATTCCGTTGTGTCCCTCGGGATCGCAGCTTGCCGCATAATCCATAGCCTCCACTACCGCGCCTGCGGAAACCGAGTCGCCGAAGCATTCGATTTTTCTCTTCGGCAGCGGAGCGGGTTCTAAAGCCTCCGCATTCTCATCTATAAGAAATCCGACAAATTCAAAATAATGGGTAGCGTCCTGTCTCTTGAAAAGGGTTATCTCATGCTCACCCTCATCGAGATTTTCGGCAAGAGAAAGAGCGATGTCCTTTTCGTTTTCCTCAATGGATATCTTATCCTCTCTGCCGTCAATGATAATGCCCAGAAGCATATCATTGTAAAATTTATGATTGCATATCACCGTGCTGATATTTCTTCCTGTAAATCTCATTTTCGCAAACGAACCTGCCCAATAAAATTCGGGTCTTGCAGGATCTTCAAAATCTATTCTTCCCATATATGTGATTTTTCCGCTGTCTGCGGGAATAAGCTTTCTGCCGTTATATTCTGTCATTGCCGCTCCTCCGTTTTACTGCATCTTATTAAATGGATATTTCTTAGCAACATTATAACATCTGTATTTTATTTTGTCAATAAAAAGTCCTCAGAATTGGAAAATTTTCATTGACAGCAAGAATAATTTATGATACAATACATTAAAGCACATTTGTTTGATATTTTTTATGGAAGAGGTGGCTTAATTTGCAGTGGAACCCTTGGCACGGCTGCCACAAATGCAGTCCCGGCTGTCTGAACTGCTATGTATATTATCTGGACGGTCTGCGTGACAAAGACGCAAGCATTGTCACCAAGTCCAAAACATACTTTGATCTTCCGCTGAAAAAGGACAGACAGGGCAATTTTAAAATACCGTCGGGCAGTCAAGTCTCTACCTGTTTTACGTCGGACTTTTTCATTGAGGAAGCCGACCAATGGCGAAACGATGTCTGGGACATTATCAGAAAGCGCAGGGATGTTGACTTTCTCATCTGCACCAAACGCATAGAGCGGTTTAAGGCGTGTATTCCCGACGACTGGGGAGAGGGCTACGACAATGTTATTATTGCAGTCACCTGTGAAAATCAGAATATGGCAAATAAACGTCTGCCCATATTTCTCGGTATCAAAGCAAGACGCAGAAATATTTTTGTCTCCCCGATATTAGAGGACGTGGAGCTGAGTCCTTTTCTTGCAAGCGGTAAGATAGACCTTGTTTCCGTCGGCGGAGAATCCTATGAAAACGCACGTGAATGCAATTTTGCGTGGGTACGTCATATAAAAGAGACCTGCGATAAATACGATGTTGCGTTTGATTTTCATCAGACGGGTTCCAATTTTGTAAAGGACGGCAGAAGATACAGAATAAAGCACTGCGACGAATATTCGCAGGCAAAAAAGGGTATGGCGTATCTTGAAAAAATAAAAAATCAATTCTGAGGAGTAATATTTATGGCTAAGAAAATATTTTACATTACACTGAATTTAAACGCAAGGCTTCTGCCTCTTGACAGAGAGCCTCTTGACGACGCACTTGATAAAATCCTGAAAAAGCTGAAAATCGGAGAGACAGACGGCGGCGGAACTCTTGTATCCAAAAGCGGAGAAATTGAAAACTGCGATATAGAGCTTTGCATTAACAAGAACAGCTTTGACAACGATATCAACAAGGCTATGGATAAGCTGTCGGAGATCGTTGACGTTCTGGGCGTTCCGAAAAAGTCCCGACTGATGTGCGGAGACACGGTACGTCCTGTGGGTAAGCTGGAGGGACTTGCTTTTTACGCAAACGGCACAGAGCTTCCCGATGATGTTTACAAAAACTGCGATATTAATTATGTGATCGAGCAAATGGAAAAATGTATGGACGGTATAGGAAGATTTTACAGCTACTGGCAGGGTCCCACAGAGACCGCCCTGTACTTTTACGGAACGTCATACGACGAAATGAAGTCGAGCATTGAAAACTTTGTCGGCGAATATCCGCTGTGCAGTAAAAGCAGGATAGTCCGCATTGCATAATAAATACAGCGCCGCGCAAAACCGTTAGACGGTCATTGCGCGGCGCTTTAAGTAACATTTAACAAATCACAATAACTGTGATAATCAGTGTTGCTGCTCTGTGCTGCGAGAGCTTTCACAAGAAAAAGTAACCAACATCAAACAAGTTAGATAACCGTTTATTTCAGTACCCTTTTATTGTCTATATTATATCCGGTCATTTGAGTATTTGTCAAGACCGCAAAAATTGAGAGAATTAAAGTGGAATTTTTATCTTTTAAGGATAAACCGCCACGGCTTGTCGATATCCTCCTTGGCGGCATAGTTTATACCCACGCGCTTTGCAGCAGTATATTCATACCGCTTTCCGTCGTCCTCTATCCACAGGACCTTGCTTGTCACAAAAGAGGTTTTGTTCTGTTCTCCCGTAACTCCCAGACGTTTGGTAAGCCTTGCAGGACCCTCGTAATCCTCTCCCGCTCTGAAAAGCACCGCCTGTGGCTGTTCCTTTTCGCCTGTTACAACATTCATAAGCCAGTGCATTCCGTAGCAAAGGTAAACGTAAACCGTTCCGCTTTCGCCGTAAAGGACCTCGGTGCGCTTGGTGCGTCCTTTATGAGCGTGGCAGGCAGTGTCCTCCTCACCTCGGTAAGCCTCGGTTTCGGTTATTCTTACACGGACTTGTTCTCCGCCTATTTCGGAAACAACGATTTTGCCCACAAGGTCGGGAGCGACCTCAAGGCAGTCCCTATGGAAAAATTCTTTGTCAAGACGTTTCATAACCGCTCCTTATTTATTATCGGAAGTTTTAAGATTTTCAAGCGCGTATTCACAGCATTGTATTACAAGCTGATTGAAGGAAATATCGTTCTGCGCCGCAAGTCTTTCCAGCTTTTCAATGAGATCATCGGGCATTCGTATGGTTTTATTTGAGGCAGTAGGCTTTTTTATTTCAAACATTCTGTATTCACTCCGCTCATATTATTATGATTATATTTTAACTGAAACAGCCTGCAAATAATACAAGCAAAATTGCAATTAAAAAATACTTGCAATTTTAAATAATGTGTGCTATAATACTGTTGGGGGTTCGGGTTTACACCGACAAAGGGAGTATTTCAGAAAAAATATGAAAACGGAGGTTAAAAATATGAGATCGGGATAAAAACAGCGGAGTATGCGATCAAAAATCAAATCAATCTTAGAATGCTAAAGGAGAATACGAATATGGAAACAATCACATTTATGACCTCGCTCTTGACCTTTTATTTAAAAGGGGAGATCAGGCACGAACAGAATTTTATAAAGCTCAAAGCACCCAACACGATCTTGTCTTTTATACCCCTCGGCACGGAAAAGCATACCGTTCCTATCAATCAGATATCTTCGGTGGGGACAAGCTTCAGCCTTTTGCTGAAAAACTTTATTGTCGGAGTAATAGCGGCGTTTCTGGGACTTGCCTTAATGGGAGATACGGTTCTCGGCGGCTTGATAGTTTTGCTTCTGGGCGTTTCAATGTCTATAAACTCATTCCAGACTGTTCTTACCGTAAACACGACCTCGGGCAACGAGTTCGTAATTTCATTCCTCATATTTGAGAAATCCAAGGCGGAACAAGCCGAATATCAGATCAATCAGCTTGTTTCCCACAGACTGGACGACACAAACAACCGACAGCAGACCGACAGAATTGTCGACGCTATCAACAATAAATAAAAGAACTCCCTTTTCGGAAATACAGCGTATAATTTTCCGGAAAGGGAGTTTTTGTTGTATTATTATATGTAATTTAACAGTGATTAATGCATTGACCGTTTCATTGCATTCCAATTTTATCCTGAGCTATTTTTCCGCTGCGCATCGTTTTGTTCGTTAGGAATGCAATACCCAGAATAACAGCCATTCCCGTCCATACCAAAGGCTCGGAAACGATTATTCCGTCATATCCCATTTTCGGAGCAAGATACCATGCCACTGCAAACTTGCCCGCCAGTTCCAGCAGACTTGACAGTATGGGGGATATCTTCGCTCCGATACCCTGCAGCGCATTTCTGAATACAATTACAATACCCAGAATAAAATAGCAGGCGGTATTGAATTTCATATAGCGCGTTACGGTCTCTATGATCTTCGGGTCCGTAAGACTTGTGACAAGGTTGGTAAGCTGAGGAGTGAAAAGCCACGTCAACGACACGACTATCGCCGACCATATCCACGTTATTAGCGTGTCTTTCAGTACGCATTCCTTGACCCTGTCTATTTTTCCCGCGCCGTAATTCTGTCCCGAAACAGTTGCCGACGCCGCCCCCAGTACGGAAATAGGCAGCATATACATCTCGGATATCTTCCTTGCGGCAGTGTGCGCAACAATGGTCTTTTCGCCGAAAATGTTGATAGCTCCCTGTATTATCAGCGTGCCTATGCCCACAAGGGATATCATAAGTCCCATAGAAGTTCCCGATGCGTACATATCCGCCGCCAGCTTTTTCTCGGGAATAAGATCAGCCTTTTGGGGAATAAGCACAGGGTGTCTGCGAAAAATATAGATCACGCACAGGACTACCGATACCGCCTGCGCGATAAGCGTTGCGTAAGCCGCGCCCTCCACGTTCATTTTCAGTCCCGGGATAAACAGAATATCCAGTCCGACATTAATGACGGTTGCGATTATAAGGAAAATAAGCGGCGAAACGGTGTCCCCGATAGCTCTGAGGCAGGCGGCGCAGACGTTATACAGCATTGTGATTATCATTCCCGCAAGAATAACGCCTATATAAGCCTTAGCCTGCGGAAAGATATTTTCGGGAGTATTAAGCGCTTTCAGCAGAGGCTCTAAGAAAATCAGGCTTGCGGCTGTGAGTACTGCCGCAGTGCATATCCCCAGAGTAAGGCAGTGTCCCACAGTTTTGCGCATTTTGTCATAATCCTTCGCGCCGAAGTATCTTGCCGTTACCAGCGCAAATCCGTTGGTAAGTCCGTTCAGAAAGCCGATTATGACCGTATTAAGCGCAGAGGTAGCACCCACGGCGGCAATGGCGTTTTCGCCCAGAAACTGTCCCGCAATCCGTGTGTCGGCGAGATTATAAAAAAGCTGAAAAAGATTGCCCAGCAGCAGGGGCGTTGCAAATCCGATAATAAGACGGAACATATTTCCTTTCGTTAGATCCTTGATAGGTCATCAGTCCTTTGACAGATAATAAATTCATATGCATACCGCGTAGCCGATAGCATATAACATATTAACATCTAAGTTAGAACAATTCATCACCCATATATGAATTTTTCTGAAAACAAAAGCACAGAGACGGTTTGCTGTCTCTGTGCCGTTTGTATCAGTATTCGTAACTGCTGCCGCCGATAAATTCTCTCACCAGAGAGTTGCCGGGGACAGCGTTAATGCTCATTGCCTTGATCTCCCTCAGCAGCTTCAGCATTGGCTCAAACTGTACGAAATCGCTGTAAGTCTCGTTTTCCCTTTCGAGCTTCTCCAAAAGGAAATTTTTGTACACCGCCGCCTCGTACGGGATAAAGGTATCAATGGAAAATTCAGGCTCCTGCTCCGCTCGGTGCTTGTAGGGCATAATATACTTGTTTTCGCCCCGCTCCACGCTTGCGAACATATCGAGAGTGTCCGCAGGCTTGCGTCCTCTGTAGCTTTCGTCTCTGATAAGCCGTCTCATAAGCCTTATCAGCGACGGGTGTACCAACGTGCCGTCCGCAAGCTCGATACGCGTTCTTACGCTTACATACATACAGCGGGCAAAATCTCCCGCCGTTCCCGTGACCAGAGGATTAAGCGCGTGTATACCCTCAAATACGATGATATCGTCCTCTCCTCTTTGAAGTACATAGCCGTCGGAGGAGGACTGGGTAGAAAACTGAAAGCGCGGCACAGTGACCTCCCTGCACTGCGAGATAAGCTCCATATGCTCGTTAAGCTTTTTGATATCCATACGCTGAGGACTTTCAAAATCAGGCTTGCCGTCTTCGCCGATCGCCGCCTCAAACTGTCCCGCAGGCAGAAAGTAGTCGTCCATTGATATCGTATGAGTTTTAATTCCCATATTCTCCAGCATTTCATCGATTTTCAGAGCGGAAGTAGTCTTTCCCGAACCCGACGGTCCCGCAAGGAGAATGATAGGCTTTTGTCTGTGCTCGTCTGCGATCCTCTCCGCCGCCCGTCTGAGCCGCTGAGTATATTTTTCGTCGCATTCCTCTGCGAACAACAGCTCGTCGCAGAGCTTTCTGTTTATTGCGTTAACGTGTGTTTTGTTCATGACCGATTACCTTTCCGATTTGTTTTATTCTTTTATTATATGTCCGAAAGAGGTTTATTGTTTCTGCGGATATTTAATCTTCCCACTTGCTGCATAAATTATTTATAGTATCCGTCATTTTTGCAAGCTCCTTGTTGGTAAGTCCCTTGCTTGCCTTTACCAGAGCGGACAGCCTGTCAAGAGACGCGCACAGCCGCTGATAGCTTGTGGAAGTTCCCGTCTGCTTTCTGATTATCTTTACAGGCTCGGAATTTACAAATTCCCCTGTGACAAGGTCGCAGCAGCCTCCGCTGTAGGGAGCGTAAGCGTTAAAGCCCATTGACCGCAGGTGTTCCTTGTAGTATTCCGTTGTTTCCGCCTCGCCGTGATTTACAAACACCTTCGAGGGAGCTTGAATATGCGTTATCCACTTGTCCAGCCCGTCTATATCTGCGTGACCGCTTATACCCGGGAGTACCGTTATCTGCGCCGCAACAGTTATTTCCTCGCCGAAAAGCTTGACTGTTTTTGCGCCCTCCACAAGACTTCTGCCGAGCGTGTTCATAGCCTGATAGCCCACGAAAAGTATGATGTTTTCGGGTTTCCAAAGATTGTGCTTTAAGTGGTGCTTGATACGTCCCGCCTCGCACATTCCGCTGGCGGATATTATTATTTTGGAACGGTTGTCAAAATTTATAGCCTTGGACTCGTCGCTTGTCACCGCAATATTAAGATTGGAAAATGCAATGGGATTTATACCCTTTGAAACGAACTCCATAGCCTCCTCGTCAAAGCAGGAGTTTTTGTTTTCTATAAATATCCTTGTAGCCTCGATAGCGAGGGGAGAGTCCACATAAACGGGAAAATCCCCGTGGTTTTTCACCATATTTTCCGCTTTGATCTGTCTGATAAAATATAACAGCTCCTGAGTTCTGCCTACCGCAAAGGAGGGTATGATAACGCTTCCGCCTCTGTCGAATGCAGTCTGGATAAGCTTTGCAAGATGTGAAACGTAATTTCCGACCTGCTGATGTCTTCGGCTGCCGTAGGTAGACTCCATAACGACATAGTCTGCGCTGTCAATATACTGCGGATCTCTTATCAGGGGCTGATCGAGATTGCCTATATCCCCCGAGAAAACAAGCTTTTTTGTAATGTCATTTTCGGTAAGCCAAATTTCAATGCTTGCCGAACCCAGCAGATGTCCCGCGTCGGTAAAACGTACCTTTATACCCTCGCATATCTCGCATTCCTCATCGTATGAATGCGGAACGAGCCTTGAGATTGCACCCTCTGCGTCGGCGACGGTGTAAAGCGGTTCGGTGTCCTCCATACCCTTTCGTCTGCCCTTGCGGCTTTTCCATTCCGCCTCGAATTCCTGTATATGCGCGGAGTCCCTCAGCATTATGGAGCACAGATTGCAGGTAGCTTCCGTTGCGTGTATCTCGCCGGAAAAGCCCCCCGCATACAAAAGAGGCAGAAGTCCTGCGTGGTCGATATGCGCGTGAGTGAGCAGAACAAAATCCACACCCGACGGCGGGCAGGGGACTTTAGCGTTTTCATAATAATCCGTACCCTGTTCCATACCGAAATCCACCAGAAAACGCTTGCCGCAAGCCTCGATATATGTACAGCTTCCCGTAACCTCGTGAGCCGCGCCGATAAAAGTCATTTTCATAAAATCACCCTTTTCTTGTTTTGTATAATTTTACATACAGTATAGCATATTTATTACGAAAAATCAAGCGATTTGCCGAAAAGTGTACAAATTAGAAGTAAGAAGTTAGAGGTAAGAGGTTAGAATTTTAATACGCTGAGCGGCTTCTTTCCAACCTCTTACTTCTAATCTCTTACCTCTAACGGATGTTGACATTACCCGCCTTTAGGTATATAATAATGTTAGCTATTTTTTACTATTATTTAAGGGGAGATAACAATGCAGGAAATTTCCGACAGAGATTTTAAACAGCTTGTATCTTTTATAAAATCCAAATTCGGTATCGACCTTGCAGGAAAAAAATTTCTTGTTCAGGCAAGACTTAATAACTATATTCTCGACTGCGGTTTCAGGGACTTTTCCGATTACCTTTCCGTAGTTTTCTGCGATACATCGGGCAGAGAGCTTGCTAACCTTATCAACAGGCTCACCACCAACCACACATATTTTATGAGAGAGCCTGAACATTTTGAGCATTTTATGGACGTATTTCTTCCTGCGGCTGAAAAGCGTATTGCCGATAAGGACCTGCGGATATGGTCTGCGGGCTGTTCCTTCGGCAACGAGCCTTATAATCTTGCTATGTGCATTGACGAATACTTCGGATTCCGTCAAAAAGAGTGGGACTGCAAGATCTTAGCGACCGACATTTCCTTTAACGCTCTGCGCGCCGCCGCAAGGGGAGTTTTTACCGAACAGGCTTTAGCAAACGTTCCCGACAGCTGGGTTGGCAAATATTTCATCAGAATGAATAACGGACTATATCAGGTCAACGAGAAGATACGCAGCAACGTGATTTTCAAGTATCACAATCTTATGGAGCCGATAAACTTCAAAAAGAAATTCGATCTTATTCTCTGCCGCAACGTAATGATCTACTTTGACGACAGCACAAAAACCGATCTTTGCAAGCGTTTCTTCGACGCTACGGAGGACGGAGGTTATCTGTATATCGGACACGCCGAGACCGCTCCCGATAAAATGCCCTACGAAAAGGAGAGGGCGGCAATATACCGTAAAGCGGAGGTGAGCGGCAGATGAAAACTTTGATTATCTCCGACAACAGAAAATTCGCAGGACAGCTTCTGAGTATCATAAGAGGAATCTTTACGCCGTGTCCTGAAATAACTATTGTGTCCACAGCCGACGGCAGACATGAATTTCTTACATTCAGACCCCGGCTTGTTCTGCTTGACATTGATACAGACGGGTATCCCGATATGGCGGACTATATAGTCAGACTTGCTCCAAAGTACTCAGTACCCATAATAGTCTGTACCGCTCAGCAGAATATGAAGTACACTATGATCAGCGCAGGTGCTATGGACGTTATCACGCTCCACTCGGGGGACGACGGTATGGAGCGTTTCAGAAACCGTCTCACAGGAAGTATAGCGTCCATAAGCAAGGCTGTCAAGGACAACAAAATAAGGTCGTTCACCGCAAGCAGCAAGCTTATAGCGATCGGCGGCTCAACGGGCAGTACCAACGCTCTGCCTGTGATTTTACAGGACTTGAAAACCGATTGTCCGCCTGTGGTATGCGTACTGCATATGCCCGAGGGGTACACAAAAATATATGCCGAACAGCTTAACTCTCAGCTCCCGCTGGAGGTCTGCGAGGCTCAGAGCGGAATGTATGTCCGTCAGGGACAGGTCGTCATAGCCGCAGGCTCAAAGCACCTGAGAGTATTCAAAGACAGGAAAGGCTACTTTATCACCAGCGAGGCGGGGGTAAAGGTAATGGGGCACTGTCCGTCGGTAAACGTCCTGTTCGACTCGGCGGCTTACGCGGCAAGGAACAACGCTATCGGAGTGATACTCACAGGAATGGGCTCCGACGGGGCAAAGGGAATGCTTAATATGAAAAAAATGGGCGCATACAATATCGCTCAGGACGAAAAAAGCTCGGTAGTATACGGAATGCCCAAAGCGGCATACGAGCTGGGCGCGGCGGACGTAAAGCTTCCGCTTGAAAAAATTGCAGGACATATAAACGCATTATTGCCCCGGACTAACGCTCCGCAGATTGCCGGCACATAATAATTCCAGGAGGTCAAAATATGAGCGAAAGCGATAACAAATATCTTATATTCTATGCCGACGGAAAGTCATTCGCTATGTGCTTTTCCGACGTAAAACTTATTATCGCCGCCGTACAGCCCAAGAAGATACCCGATTTCCCCGACTATGCCGAGGGAACGGTGGTAAGCGACGGCAGGATAGTTACTGTTATAAATCTCCGCAAACGCTTCGGCTACGAGGCAAAGGAGCTTTCCGACAGAGACTGCATAATTATCTGCACAGGCGAAAAAAATATCGGAATTCTGTGCGACAGTATATCGGGCTTCCGTGAGATAGCAAGCGAGGAAATACAGCCGCCTCCCGACATTAATTCTCAGGCGAACGCAAGGTTCATCAGCGGAGAATTCCTGCTTAACGGCGAGCCTTGCTACATAATCACTCCCGAGCTTATCGTAAGAGAAGAGGACGAAAACGCGTTTTTTGAATGAGTGACAAGGTAATAGTACTACAAGACTTTTCTTGTATTCCAATTATAAGGCTGAAATAGAGGAGGTAAGTAATATGCGAACGCCGAAAGAAATTATAGATTTAGTATTAAGCATAGCAAAAGAAGATGAACGAATTCGTGCAGTAACTATGGGAGGTTCCAGAGCAAATAAGGATTGCCCTGCCGATGTGTACCAAGACTTTGACATTGCTTTCTTTGTGAATGACGTTACGCCGTTTTGGGATAATATGGAATGGATTAAAGATAAGTTTGGAATGCCGTCATTGATACATAAACCTGAAAGTATGGAATTAATACCTCCTGATAATGACGGCAATTACTTTTATCTGATGATATTTCCGGACGGAAACAGAATTGATCTGAATGTCACTTCTGGGAAATATAGAGATGACGGCGAGCCAATGCGGCTGTTGCTTGATAAGGACGGAACATTTCCCAATATACAAATTGCCGAAGATTATTGGTACACAAAAAGACCAACTCCAAAAATATTTGCAGATTGCTGCAACGAATTTCACTGGGGTCTGAATAATGTGGCAAAGGGAATAGCCCGAGACGAACTATCGTATGCAATGGAAATGCATAACCATTATGTAAGAGATATGCTTATTCTTATGCTGGAATGGTATATAGGCGTAAATTATGATTTCAAGGTTTCTTCAGGTAAGTGCGGTAAGTATTTCAAAAAGTATTTACCTGAAAATATATATGAGAGGTTTAAAAGCACATATTCCAATGCAGATTACGGCAATATGTGGAAAGCAGCATTTGATACGCTTTACTTGTTTGGAGACATTGCAAGAACTGTTGCCGCAAAATTGGAATTTACATATGATGAATTGGAAGAAAGAGGCATAGAGAATTATATGAAACAGGTAGAAGGCAATTTACTAAAATATAATACTTAACTTTCGAGTTTTGTGAAATTCCTGTTTAATTAACCCCAAAAATAAAATACCCACAAGGAAGAATATCTTCCCTGTGGGTATTATCATATATTCCGTACTTTTTATGCGGAGTTTCCTTTAAGTTAGCTTACCAGCCAGTTGAGTATCTGGAACTCCTGAGCGTCGCCCTCGATAACCTCTACCGTTACCGTATGCGTTGCAACCTCATCGGAGCTGTATATAGAGTCCGCCTTAGCATAGTCGCCCCAGCCGCCGGGGAAGTTACCATCAATAAGCACCGCGTCGTTATCGTCTACCTTTACGGAAATCGTTCCGTTCTTACCCGAAACTGTTTTCATATAGAGCATACCGATATTCTTAGCTGTTATCTCAAAGGTTGCGCTGCCGCCTGTTGTCGTACCCCAGCCGCCCGTAAACTTCTGGAACTCCGAAACCTCTGTGAAAGTACCCTCGTCCACGGTCTTGACCGTATCCTCAGTATTTCTCGAACCCATTGAAGCATTCTCAAACGGATTTCCCGCAGGAGCCTCAGTTGCGGGGTCAAACGCTGTCGAAACCTTTTCTACGCTGTCAAGGTTGTCCTTGATATTTGCCCACATATTTGTGATACACTGAGCCATAATGATGTGACCGTTATCGTTGGGGTGAACCGTATCGGGCGAAACATCAGCCCAAGTGAAGTTTCCTGCCTCAATCTCGGGAATTACAGCGTCGTGATACGAGATCATAGGAATGTTGTAACCCTGTGCGACCCTGAGATGCGCGTCCTGAGGAGACGAACCGTCCTCACAGCTTGGCTCGAGAATAATAACCGCAGGGTTGTTCTCCTGTGCGAGACACATTCTTACAAGGCTGTCCATACACGAAGCATAGAAGTCGTCGTTAGCGTCGTTGATGAACTCAATAACGATAATATCAGCGCCCAGCGATACGCAGTCCTGCTGCGCTCTGTGTACTCCGCAGTAGGAATCGGTCGCACCGATACCTGCGTTTGTTACGTCAACATAATAGCTGATGTTTTCCTCCCACCAGGTCTTGACCTGATTTACATACTGATTTGTAGAGGAGTTTGCGCCCGAACCTGCCGTAATGGAGTCGCCGATAAAGCATATCTTGGTAGTTTCCTTCGGATTGTTAACGGCGTAGTCGATCTTCTCCGCAAGACGGGAGGTGTCGCCCTCGTTGAGTATCGCTCTTGCGAGCATATTTTCCGTCGCACCCTGTGAAACGTCATATGCGCCGTCATTTACGGGATACTTAGCCAAAAGCTGTGCGGAAACGCTGTCATCGGCAGGAGTATCCTCCCCGCCGTTCTCAGAGGAGCTTTCGGTGACCTCAGCAGCGCTGTTTGCAGAGGACGCCGCTTCATCAGCCTTGCTTGAAGAAGTATCATCGCCGCAGCCGACGAAAACAAGACCTGCCATACAAATCGACAATGTCATAGCCAGTAATTTTTTCATAGTGATTTTTCCTTTCTCAGATAATTTATATTTTCAAAGTCTGTTTTACTAAACTATTATACAACAATTCCAAAAAATTTGCAATAGCCAACGGCAGATTGAAATCGGTTACATCTGCGTATCCGCAAATTTTTTTCAAAAATATTTATATCCAAAGCCGCTATTTTTCAGATGAGTTCCGCTCATTGAAATAAACGATAACAGCGGTCACCCCCAGAGAAACAAGAGCGGAGCCCAGAACAAGCCCGAACCAAAGTCCGTTGGAGATCATAAGCAGTTCTCCCCACGTAGTGCCCTCCACGTCGTAGCCTACAATCGCGGCAAGAAATTCGTTTAGCTTGTACGCCTGAAAGATCCCCACAAGCAGGAGCACAACGATCGAATAGACGCCGAGCTTGATGCCCCACCTGTTGAATTCCTTACTGATAAACAGCAGAGTGTTAATGCTTAAACCGACAGCAAAGCAGAGCCACAGGTTATAAAAAATCCCGCAATAATATGTAATAAAAAACACAACGGCGCAGATAATCGAAACGCCGACGCAACCGGCAGTCACTTTTTTAGTCATTATAACTCCGCCTAACATAATCTTACTTTATTAATAATTATACAACACTTCTGTTAATTAGTCAAGAGGAAAAGCGAAAGACATTGAAATTTTCGTAATTTACGAAAATTTCCCGCAGCCTGTAACATAAAAAAGGCAGACCCCGAAAGGTCTGCCTTGAAATATCATATTAAACCAACTGAATGATAGCCATTTCAGCAGCGTCGCCGCGACGTGGTCCAATCTTGATGATCTTGGTGTAACCGCCGTTACGACCCTCATAAGACGGAGCAATATCGTCGAAAAGCTTCTTAGCAACGGACTCCTTAGTTACATAAGCGAGTACCTGACGCTTTGAATGGAGGTCGCCTGCCTTGCCTAAAGTAATCATCTTTTCGGTCATAGCAGCTACTTCCTTAGCTCTTGTTACAGTTGTTTCAATCTTACCGTTTTCGAGAAGATAAGTAACCATTGCTCTGAGCATAGCCTTTCTCTGGTCACTGGTTCTTCCCAGCTTTCTTGTGCCTGGCATAGATTTTCACTCCTTACTTTAATTATCGTCCTCAGAACTGAGCTCATAGCCCAACGAATGAAGCTTTTCCTTGACCTCGTCGAATGACTTCTTACCGAGGTTACGGACCTTCATCATTTCTTCTGCTGACTTTTCAATCAAATCGTTGACTGTGTTTATTCCTGCACGCTTGAGACAGTTAAATGAACGCACGGATAAGTCAAGTTCCTCAATGGTCATCTCAAGGATCTTCTCTTTACCCTGGTCGTCTTTTTCGACCATAATCTCTACGACGTTTGTCTCCTCGGACAAATCGACGAAAGGATTAAGATGCTCGTTGAGGAGTTTGGCTGCCATTGATACAGCCTCTTTAGCGGAGATCGTTCCGTCTGTCCAAACCTCCAATGTGAGCTTATCAAAGTCGGTAATCTGTCCTACACGAGTGTTATCGACCGTGTAGTTTACCTTGAGTACCGGCGAATAAATACTGTCTACGGCAATAACGCCGATTGGTGCATTCTGCATATACGCCTTGTTCTTTTCAGCGGAAACATAACCGCGTCCTCTGTCAATGGTGATTTCCATATAGAGCTTGGCGCCTGCGCCTAAAGTTGCAATATGCATATCGGGAACAAGAATATCTACTTCGGAATCGGTCTTGATGTCGCCTGCGGTAACAACGCATTCGCCCTCAGCCTCAATGTAGATCGTCTTGGGTCCCTCACCGTAAAGCTTTGCAGTTAAACCCTTCAGGTTAAGAATGATCTCAGTAACGTCTTCCTTAACTCCCGGGATTGTTGATAGTTCATGGTGTACGCCGTCAATCTTAACAGATGTAACAGCAACACCCGGCAAAGAGGAGAGCAGTACACGTCTCAGGCTGTTGCCGAGAGTAATACCATAGCCACGCTCCAGAGGCTCCAGAATAAACTTGCCGTATGTTCCGTTGCTCTTAAGCTCAGGCGTTTCGATCTTAGGCTTTTCTATCTTTTCAAGCATTTAAAACCCTCCTGTTTTCAAACTCGATTGTTTTTTTACGTTTTGTGTTGTTCCGATAAAACATATCAAGTATTTCCCGTGGCTGTACCAAAAATCGGCACAGCCAATGAGAACTGCTGTCAATACGTTATTTAGAATACAACTCGACGATAAGGTGCTCCTCGATCTCGTAATCAAGGTCTTCCTTAACCGGCATACGAACAACCTTAGCTGTCTGGTTGTCCTTATTTACATCAAGCCAAGTAGGAGTTGTTCTGCCTGCTGTTGTCTCGATGATCTGCTTGAACTTTGCACTCTTCTTGCTGTTTTCCTTAAGAGAAATAACGTCGCCTACCTTAATTCTGTAGGAAGGAATATCAACTCTCTTGCCGTTTACAAGGAAGTGACCGTGAACTACGAGCTGTCTTGCCTCGCGTCTTGTCATTGACATACCCATTCTGAATACAACGTTGTCAAGTCTTGACTCAAGAATAGTAAGGAGGTTCGTACCTGCCTGACCTTCCATTTTCTGAGCGATCTCAAAATAGTGGTGGAACTGCTTTTCCAGAACGCCGTAGATAAATCTCAGCTTCTGCTTTTCCTTGAGCTGAAGTCCGTATTCGGAAACCTTCTTTCTCTTGTTAGCATTGGGATCGCGCTTTGTTTCCTTAGCGATACCCATAACCATAGGGCTTATTCCGAGATACTTGCATCTCTTGAGTATTGGTTCTCTGTTTACTGCCATTTTAAATGACCTCCGTTTTCTAATTTAGTATCGGGTCTTAGCCGCTTTCGGACTTACCCGACTTTGAGTTAAGCTGCAAACTCAAATTGTCTTATGATTATACGCGTCTTCTCTTAGGAGGACGGCATCCGTTGTGAGGAATAGGGGTAACGTCCTTGATAAGTCTTACCTCCAGCTCCTCAGACTGAAGCGCTCTGATAGCAGCCTCACGTCCTGCGCCGGGTCCCTTTACAAATACTTCAACTGTCTTGAGACCGTGCTCCTTAGCTGCTCTTGCGGCAGTCTCGGCAGCGGTCTGCGCAGCGAACGGAGTAGATTTCTTGGATCCTCTGAAGCCAAGTCCGCCTGCGGAAGCCCATGAAATCGCATTACCCTGCATATCTGTAATGGTAACGATAGTGTTATTGAATGTAGACTGGATATGAACCTGTCCCTGTTCAACGTTTTTTCTTTCGCGGCGACGACGGATAGTAGTCTTCTTTTTTGCCTGAGCCATTGTTCACACCCTCCTTACTTCTTCTTATTAGCGATTGTCTTTACAGGACCCTTGCGGGTTCTTGCATTTGTCTTGGTTCTCTGTCCGCGAACGGGAAGTCCCTTTCTGTGACGGAGACCGCGATAACAACCGATCTCTGTTAATCTCTTAATGTTAAGAGCAACTGTTCTTCTGAGGTCGCCCTCAACAGTCAAATTATGATCAATATATTCACGAAGCTTTGCTACGTCGTCCTCAGACATATCCTTAACTCTTGTATCAGGATTAACGCCTGTCTCTTCAAGTATCTTAGTAGCAGTCTTCTGACCGATGCCGTAGATATAGGTGAGAGCGATCTCAATTCTCTTATCTCTAGGCAGGTCTATACCAGCAATACGAGCCATTATTTAGCTGCACCTCCATTATTGGTTTGTTAACCCTGACGCTGCTTGTGCTTAGGGTTCTGGCAGATCACCATGATCTTGCCCTTTCTCTTGATAACCTTGCACTTTTCGCAGATAGGCTTAACTGAAGGTCTTACTTTCATTGAAATACCTCCTTTAATTACACAAGAACCTCGGTCATATGACCGCTTGGTCCTTCAACTTCTTACCGAGCAAAAGCTTTTTACTTTGCTCTCCAGGTTATTCTTCCCTTTGTCAAGTCATAAGGTGACATTTCGACCGTTACCTTATCTCCGGGCACGATACGAATGTAATTCATACGAAGCTTACCCGAAATATGAGCAAGAATTTTATGACCGTTTGTCAGTTCAACTTTGAATGTTGCGTTCGGCAGAGCCTCCACAACTGTACCCTCAACTTCAAGTACATCTTCCTTTGACATTAAAAAACCTCCCCATTATTAAAGGCTTTGGGTCTGCTGCAAATCAGTATGGGTCAGGTACTCATTTATCAGCCGTCTTAACTTTTTGTTTGTCAGTCCGTCGGTATCGATCACCGCTCCCGCAGGTGAAATGTGCTTTATGTTCTTTCGCTTGGGACTTTCAAGCTTGCGCTTTCTGCCGTCCGCGATATACACAAAGCCGTCGTGAACTCTCACAGCAACCAATAGAGAGCCTTTGTCACGCCCTGCGGTCGCCGTCACCAGCGAACCGATAGCTATATTCACAACACTGTCCTCCGTCAGGCTTTTGTCAGAATTACACAGCCGTCCTGAGTAACAGCGATTGTATGCTCAAAATGAGCCGACAGCTTGCCGTCCCTTGTTTTGACAGTCCAGTGGTCGGACATAGTCTTTACCTCCGCAGTGCCCTGATTTATCATAGGCTCTATAGCAATGACCATACCTGCGGTAAGTCTCACGCCGTGACCCGCCTTACCGAAATTCGGTACCTCGGGATCCTCGTGCAGTTCTCTGCCCACGCCGTGACCTACAAACTGTCTCACAACGGAATAGCCGTTGTCCTCGTTATACTTAGCGATAGCCGCGCCGAGATCTCCCAGCCTTACGCCGGGCTTGACCATATCTATCGCAAGATACAGACTTTCTTCGGTGGACTTCATAAGTGCCTTAGCCTCGGGCGAAACTTCACCCACAGCAAAGGTCTTGCAGGAATCCCCATGGTAGCCGTCGATATAAGCTCCCACGTCAACGGACACGATATCTCCTTCAAGTATCTTTCTCGGTCCGGGAATTCCGTGGATAACCTCGTCATTTATGGAAATACAGGCTGAGCCCGGAAATCCGCCGTAGCCGAGAAAGCTCGGCTTAGCGCCATGCGAGGTAATATATCTGTGGACGATCTTATCAAGCTCGTGGGTAGTCATACCCGGTCTGATTGCCTCGCCCGCAGCGATCAATGCTCCGGCGGTTATCTTGCCCGCCTTACGCATTTTCTCGATTTCCTTATTGGATTTAATGCTTATCATTACTGCGCCTCGGTTCTATTAAGCTTTAAGAGCAGCCATTACCAGTTCCGACGTACCATCTACCGTATCGACGCCCTCAACGGTAATGAGTTTACCCTGAGCCTGATAATAATCCTTGAGAGGAGCAGTAGACTTGTGATAAGTCTCAAGTCTTGAAATAACAGTTTCGGGCTGATCGTCCTTACGGATCACAAGCTCCTTGCCGCAAGCATCGCAGATACCCTCGGTCTTAGGAGCCTTGGATACAACGTGATATGTTGCGCCGCAGTCGAGACAAACTCTTCTGCCTGTAAGTCTTGACTTGATAACCTCTTCGTCAACGTAAAGCTCAAGAACTTTATCGATCTGAACGCCCATAGCGTCCAGAGCCTCTGCCTGAGGAACAGTTCTCGGAAATCCGTCAAGAATAAAGCCGTTCTGAGCGTCAGGCTCAGCAATTCTGTCCTTGAGAATACCGATCACTATATCGTCGGAAACAAGGTCGCCTGCGTCCATAGCAGCCTTTGCCTTGAGACCGTACTCCGTGCCCGCCTTAACGGCAGCTCTGAGCATATTTCCTGTGGAGATAGTAGGGATATTCAGTTCCTTGCAGATGACCTCTGCCTGAGTACCCTTGCCTGCACCCGGCGCGCCTAAGAGAATAATATTCATAATATAACTCCTTATCTAATCAGACGGTTTATGAATTGATTACTTTAAAAATCCTGAATGATGACGCATCATCATCTGGGATTCCATAGTTCTTGCTGTCTCAAGAGCAACCGATACTACGATGAGGATCGAAGTACCGCCCATAGCGATATTCATCTTGGTGATAGCCGAGAAGATGATAGGGAAGATAGCGATAATTCCGAGGAATACCGCACCTACCAATGTTATCTTTGACAAAATTTTCTTCAGATAATCGCTTGTGGGCTTTCCGGGTCTTATACCGGGAACGCCGCCGTTGTTCTGTCTGAGATTGTTTGCGATCTCGACAGGATTGTACTGCATTGAAACATAGAAGTAGTTAAATCCTATGATAAGCAGGAAGTACAGACAAGCATAGAACGGGTGAGTGTAGCTGAACCAGTCAAGGAAGTGATCGTAAAAGCTTCCTTTTTCCGGCTTAATGAACATCTCAAGCGTCGATGGGATAGACATAAACGCCATAGCAAAAATGATCGGGAGAACGCCGCTCATTGCGATTTTAACAGGAATGAATGTGTTCTGTCCGCCGTACTGCTTTCTGCCCACGACGCGCTTAGCATACTGAATAGGGATTCTTCTTTCCGCATTGTTCATAAAGATGATAAATGCTATCATAACTACAAACACTATCAGAATGATCGGAACAAGGATAACATTCTTAGCCTCTCCCGCCTTGAGACCGTCTATCATAAGCTGGAACAGCGAGATGACAGCCGCAGGACCTCTTGCGATGATACCTGCAAAGAGAAGCATCGAGATACCGTTTCCGATACCCTTCTCATTTATCTGATCGCCCAGCCAGATCGTCAGGGACGAACCTGCCACAAAGCACAGAATAATGATAACCTCTGCGAAATATCTCTCAAAGCTGTGACCCGTATAAGTTACGGCGCCTGCGTTCAGCATAGTACGGTAATATGCCCAACCTTGGAAAAGTCCAATGGCAAGAGCGGTGTACTTAGTGATCTTATTGAGCTTTTTCCTGCCCTCGGGACCCTCCTTGGAAAGTCTTTCAAGAGGAGGCAGCGCATAGGTCAGAAGCTGAATAATGATCTGCGCGTTGATGTACGGACCAACGGACAGCGCCATGACCGTAGCCTTGGCAAAGTTGCCGCCCGAAAGAACGTTTAAATAGCTGAAGAAGTTACCGTTGTCGTTTGAACCGAACCACGACGCCAGCTCAGCTGCTTCGAGGTACGGAACGGGAACGGTACCGCCTATTCTGTAAATCACGATGATGAAAAATGTAAAGAGAAGCTTCTTTCTTAACTCCGGAACCTTCCAGGCATTACGAAATGTCTCTATCACAATTACATCACCTCAGCCTTCCCGCCTGCCTTTTCAATCTTTTCCTTAGCTGCAGCCGAGAACTTAGCAGCCTTGACGGTAAGGTTTTTAGTCAGCTCTCCGTTTCCGAGAACCTTAATGCCGTCGAGCTCCTTCTTGATAATGCCGGAAGCCTTGAGAAGCTCTGTATCTACAACAGTACCGTCTACGAACTTTTCGAGATCGGATACGTTGACTATTGCATACTTAGTTGCAAAAATATTGTTGAATCCACGCTTAGGAATTCTTCTTGCAAGAGCGGTCTGTCCGCCCTCGAAGCCGGGTCTTACTCCGCCGCCTGAACGAGCCTTCTGGCCCTTGTGTCCCTTGCCTGCGGTTTTACCCTGTCCTGAACCGTGACCTCTGCCTATACGCTTAACGTCCTTTGTTGAGCCTGCAGCAGGTGATAATTCATGCAGTTTCATGTGTTTCGCACCTCCTTGCTTTACGCTTCGGTTACTTTAATAAGGTGGGATACCAGCTTGATCTTGCCCTGCGTGCAAGCATTGTCGGGCTGTACGTTTGTATCCCCGATTTTTCTCAGACCAAGAGAATTAGCAGTAGCAATCTGCTTTGCGCTTCTGCCGTTAAGGCTCTTGATCAGTTCGATCTTCAGGTTTGCCATTACTGTTTATCCTCCCTTAGCCAAAAATTTCCTTTACAGTCTTACCTCTGAGTTCAGCGATCTGTTCCGCTGATCTTACATTTGAAAGACCGTTAATTGTAGCTCTTACTGCGTTGTAAGGATTGTTTGAACGAAGCGACTTCGCTCTGATGTCCTTAATGCCCACAGCCTCAACTACTGCTCTTACCGTACCGCCTGCGATAATACCTGTACCGGGAGCGGCAGGCTTCAGAAGAACTTCTCCTGCGCCGAACTTACCAACGATTTCGTGAGGAATTGTAGTACCCTTGAGCGAAATCCTGATGAGGTTCTTCTTGGCGTCCTGAATAGCCTTTCTGATCGCGTCGGGAACTTCTCCCGACTTACCGATGCCGAAGCCAACGATGCCGTTTCCGTCGCCGACTACTACCAGTGCGGAGAACTTCATAATACGTCCGCCCTTAACGGTCTTGGAAACTCTGTTTATCGCAACAACCTTTTCGGTGAGCTCCATATTTGAAGCATCTATTAAAGCCATTGTATACCCTCCTTCTTAGAACTTAAGTCCGCCTTCACGGGCTCCGTCTGCTAATTCCTGCACTCTGCCGTGATAAAGATAGCCGCCTCTGTCGAATACGACATTCTCGATGCCCTTTGCCTTGGCAGCCGCAGCGATCATTTCGCCGACCTTGCGAGCGCCTTCCTTGTTGCCGCCGTTGCCCTCGAAATCCTTGGACATTGAAGAAGCGGAGCAAAGCGTTACGCCGTTTGTGTCGTCGATGATCTGTGCATATATATGCTTAGAGGAGCGGAATACGTTGAGGCGAGGACAATCAGCCGTTCCGTTAACCTTGTTACGGATTCTCTGATGTCTTTTTGCTCTTGCCTTAGCTCTGTCAAGCTTTTTAACCATAGTAATTCTCTCCTTTTATTACTTCTTTGCACCCTTGCCGGCTTTACCTTCCTTACGGATAACATACTCGCCTTCGTAACGAATACCCTTACCCTTATAAGGCTCCGGCGGACGCTTTTCACGGATCTCACAAGCAAACTGACCAACTTCCTGCTTGTCGCAGCCTGAAACGATTATATGGTTCGCGTCGGGAACATCGATCTTGATAGTATCTGTCTCCGCAACGATTACCTGGTGTGAGAAACCGAGGTTCATAACAAGGTTCTTGCCCTGCTTCTGAGCTCTGTAACCAACGCCGACGATTTCAAGCTTCTTAGAGAAACCTGTGGATACACCTTCTACCATATTGGCAACCAGTGTTCTTGTCAGACCGTGAAGTGACTTATGGAGCTTATCCTCTGATGGACGCTCGACAGTAACAACTCCGTCTGCAACCTTGATAATCATATCCTTGTGGAATGTTTTTGTAAGTGTGCCCTTAGGACCCTTTGCCGTAACTACGTTACCTTCCGCAACAGTTACCTCTACACCTGCAGGAACACTAATAGGCTTAATACCGATTCTTGACATAATCTTAGTCCTCCTTACCAGATGAATGCGAGAACTTCGCCGCCGACATTGAGCTCTCTTGCCTTCTTGTCTGTGATAACGCCCTTGGAAGTGGAAACGATAGCGATACCCATTCCCTTGATAACCTTAGGCATATCCTCGCAGCTAGCGTAAATTCTGAGACCGGGCTTAGAAACTCTTCTGAGACCCGTGATAACGGAATTTCTGTTCTCATCGTATTTAAGGGTAATTCTGATGATACCCTGCTTGCCGTCCTCAATAACCTTGAAGTCCTTAACATATCCCTCGTCAACGAGTATCTGTGTGATAGACTTCTTCATGTTAGATGCAGGAACGTCAACTGTTGCGTGCTTTGCAGTGCTTGCATTACGAATTCTTGTAAGCAGGTCTGCTATAGTATCTGTGATCTGCATGCCGTCAACCTCCTTTTACCAACTTGACTTCTTAACGCCCGGAATCTGACCGTCGTGAGCCAGCTCTCTGAAACAGATACGGCATACGCCGAACTTTCTCAGGTAAGCGTGCGGTCTTCCGCAGATTTTGCATCTGTTGTAAGCACGAGTTGAATACTTAGGCTTAGCCTGCTGCTTATTGATCATAGCCTTCTTTGCCATAATTTATATCCTCCTCTTACTTGTCTGCAAACGGAGCGCCCATAAGTGAAAGCAGCTCTTTTGCCTCTTCGTCTGTATTTGCGGTAGTGATAAAGTTAATGTCCATACCGCGAACCTTATCGATCTTATCATACTCGATCTCAGGGAAAATCAACTGCTCCTTGATACCGGTAGAGTAGTTGCCTCTGCCGTCAAACGAGTTGGGGTTGATGCCTCTGAAGTCTCTTACGCGGGGGAATGCAACGTTGAAAAGTCTGTCAACGAATTCATACATCTTATCCGCTCTCAGTGTTACCTTAACACCGATGATCTGTCCGTCTCTGAGCTTGAAGTTAGCAACCGACTTCTTAGCCTTGCAAACGATAGGCTTCTGACCTGTGATAGTGGCGAGGTCTGTCATAATAGCGTCGATTACCTTTTTGTTATCCTTGTCTGCGCCGCAGCCTACGTTGATAACAACCTTGTCAAGCTTAGGGATCTGCATTACGTTAGCGTAGCCGAATTTCTTCATCATTGCAGGAGCTACCGTGCTAACATACTGCTCTTTAAGTCTTGTAGCCATAGTTTAACTCCTCCTTAAAATTCTTCGCCGCACTCAGCGTTCTTACAAACTCTAACCTTAGTTCCGTCCTCAAGGAACTTGTGAGCAACCCTTGTAGGCTTGCCGCACTTAGGGCAAACTGCCATTACCTTTGAAGCGTACATAGCTGCCTCTGCGGAAACAATACCGCCCTGCTGCTGAGCGCTTCTTGGCTTAACGTGCTTTGTAGCAATGTTAAGACCTTCGATAATGACCTTACCCTCCTTAGGGGAAACTGCCAAAACCTTACCCTGCTTACCCTTGTCCTTACCGGAGAGGATAACAACGGTGTCGCCTGTTTTAACGTGTACCTTATTCATTTTACGACACCTCCAAATTAAAGAACTTCCGGAGCGAGTGAAAGGATCTTCATATAGTCCTTATCTCTCAGCTCTTTAGCAACTGGTCCAAAGATACGGGTACCTCTGGGATTTTTGTCTTCCTTTATGATTACAGCAGCGTTTTCGTCGAAACGGATATAAGTACCGTCTGCACGACGAAGACCCTTTGCTGAACGAACGATTACTGCTTTAACAACGTCGCCCTTTTTAACAACTCCGCCTGGTGTTGCTTTTTTAACAGAACAAACTACAACGTCACCGATGTTTGCATACTTTCTTCTCGTACCGCCGAGAACACGGATACACATAAGCTCCTTAGCGCCGGAGTTATCTGCAACCTTCAGGTAAGTCTGCATCTGTACCACAGTGCGTTCCTCCTTTCAAAAACTCAAGGTGCGTGCGGCAGAAATAATTCTGCCCAGCACTTTGCACTCGTTATTTTAATTACTTAGCCTTTTCGAGAACGTTAACGAGACGCCATCTCTTATCCTTGGACAGAGGTCTTGTCTCCATAACTTCAACCTTATCTCCGATACCGCAGACATTGTTTTCGTCATGTGCCTTAAGTTTAACTGTTCTCTTGATGATTTTCTTGTAAAGAGGGTGCTGAACGTTGTCCTTGATAGCGACAACGATTGTCTTGTCCATCTTATTGGAAACAACAGTACCTACTCTTGTCTTTCTCAGATTTCTTTCGCTCACAGTTAATCCTCCCTTCGAAATTACTGGATTTCGGACTCTTGCTTACGAATGAATGTCTTAACACGAGCAATATCCTTCTTAACAGCCTGAAGTCTCTTAGGGTTCTCCAGCTGATTTACAGCGTGCTGGAAACGAAGGTTGAAAAGCTCCTGCTTGAGTTCAGCCAGCTTGCTGTTAAGCTCGTCGGCTGTCATATCCTTGATTTCATTTGCCTTCATTATTGCTCACCACCCGTTTCTTGAGTATCTTTTACAACGAACTTACACTTGATAGGAAGCTTATGCATAGCAAGACGCATAGCCTCTCTTGCGGTCTCCTCAGGTACGCCGGCGATCTCGAACATTATTCTGCCCGGCTTAACAACTGCAACCCAGTATTCGGGAGCTCCCTTACCTTTACCCATTCGGGTACCGAGAGGCTTTCTTGTTGCAGGCTTATCCGGAAAGATCTTTATCCAAACCTGTCCGCCACGCTTGATGTATCTTGTCATAGCGATACGGGCAGCTTCTATCTGGTTGGAACTGATCCATGCAGGCTCAAGAGCCTGAAGACCAAAATCGCCGTAGGAAACCGTGTTTCCTCTCAGCGCCTTACCGGTCATACGGCCGCGGTGCTGTTTTCTGAACTTAACTCTCTTTGGAAGCAGCATTACTTGTTACCTCCTTCTTTTCTGGATCTTGAATCACGACGATTTCTGCCGCCGCGCTTCTTGTCTCTGTCGTTTGTGTCGCGTCTGTCGGATGCGGCTACCTCGCCCTTGAGAACCTCTCCTCTGTAAATCCAAACCTTGATACCGAGACGGCCGTAAGTTGTGTGCGCCTCAGCAGTGCCGTAGTCGATATCGGCTCTGATAGTCTGGAGAGGAATAGTACCCTCGTGATAGCTTTCGCTTCTTGCGATCTCAGCGCCCGCAAGTCTGCCGGATACCTTGACCTTGATACCCTTTGCGCCGAGCTTCATAGCTCTGCCGATAGACTGCTTCATAGCTCTTCTGAAGGAAATTCTGTCCTCAAGATCGTGAGCGATCTTCTCTGCAACGAGCTGAGCGTTGATATCGGGCTGTTTAACCTCTACGATATTAATGGCAACCGACTTGCCGATCATCTTTTCAATGTTTGCACGAAGCTTTTCGATCTCCGCTCCGCCTCTGCCGATCACGAGACCCGGCTTAGCGCAGTGGATATGAATTCTAACCTTCTGGCTGCCGTCCTTGTCGGCAAATCTTTCAATCTCAACCTTCGGAACACCGGCGTATACGCACTTATCAGCAGGATTCTTCGATCTTCTGTTAAGATCCTTCATAATGAACTTACGAATGTTGTAATCCTCTACGAGTGTATCGCCGAAAGTGCTCTTATCTGCAAACCAGCGGGAGTCCCAATTCTTAATCACACCGACGCGAAGTCCGTGTGGATTTACTTTCTGTCCCATAGTTTACCTCCTCTTTCAGCTTATTCCTTTTCCTTGAGAACCACTGTGATGTGTGAAGTTCTCTTCAGAATTCTATATGCTCTGCCCTGTGCTCTTGGCATAATTCTCTTCATAATCGGTCCGGGACAAACATAGCACTCTGAAACATAAAGATTGTTCTTATCCATGTTATGATTGTTCTCAGCATTGCTTGCGGCGGACTTCAGAAGCTTTTCAAGATATTCACTTGCAGCCTTTGGTGTGTTTTTGACAATTGCCATTGCAACGTCGTAATCTTTTCCTCTGATAAGATCGAGAACGATCTGTACCTTACGAGGAGCAATACGAGCTGTTCTCAGTATAGCTTTTGCTTCCATTTGTACTCCTCCTTCCGCACTACTTACCGTTATTCGAGGTCTTTGAACCTGCGTGACCCTTGTAAGTTCTTGTCGGCGCAAATTCTCCCAGCTTATGACCTACCATATCCTCAGTTACATAAACAGGAACGTGCTTGCGTCCGTCGTGAACTGCAAATGTGTGACCTACGAAATCGGGGAAGATCGTGGAGGCTCTGCTCCAGGTCTTAAGAACCTTTTTCTCTCCTGCCTCATTCATAGCGATAACTCTCTTCATAAGAGCCTCCTGAACGTAAGGGCCCTTCTTGACACTTCTGCCCATTTATCATCTGCCTCCTTTCAGCTTACTTGCCGTTTCTGCGCTTTACGATAAACTTATCGGAGCGATGATGCTTAGCACGGGTCTTGTATCCCATTGTAGGCTTGCCCCAAGGTGTAACAGGCGACGGTCTGCCGACAGGCGACTTACCTTCACCGCCTCCGTGGGGGTGATCGCATGGGTTCATTACAGAACCTCTTACAGTAGGTCTCCAGCCCATGTGACGCTTTCTTCCTGCCTTACCGATGTTTACGTTTTCGTGATCGATGTTGCCAACCTGTCCGACTGTAGCCATACAGTTGATCGGAACCTTTCTCATTTCGCCTGAAGGAAGTCTTACAAGAGCGTAAGTGTCCTCCTTGCCCATAAGCTGAGCCATATTTCCTGCGGAACGAACAAGCTGCGCGCCCTTGCCGGGATAAAGCTCAATGTTGTGAATGAAAGTACCAACCGGAATGTTAGCGAGTGCAAGTGCGTTGCCGGGCTTGATGTCGGCGTCTGCGCCTGCTCTGATTACATCGCCAACAGCAAGACCGTTAGGTGCGATGATATATCTCTTTTCGCCGTCCTCGTACTGAACGAGAGCGATGAAAGCTGAACGGTTAGGATCGTACTCGATCGTAAGAACTGTAGCGTTCATATCGAGCTTGTTTCTCTTAAAATCAATTACACGGTATTTTCTTCTCGCTCCGCCGCCTCTGTGACGAACCGTGATTCTACCGTAGCTGTTTCTTCCCGACTTCTTCTTGTTAGGTTCGAGAAGAGACTTACATGGAGCAGCCTTTGAGAGACCCGAGTAGTCGGTAACTGTCATACCTCTTCTGCCGGGAGTCGTAGGCTTGTAGCTCTTAATTGCCATTATAAATTCACTCCTTAAATCTGAGTTTTGCGAAAAGGTCAAAGCTGTGAAACAGCCAAGAGCCCTTCCATACCTACGCCCTGCGGAACAATTGTGAGCGGTCCTCGCCGCCTCGCAGAGCCTTTCCGTCATCGCCTCGGTGTAAGCGGCTTTGATGGAGTAATGCGGAACCTCCGCACCTCTTTTAGAGGGAACGTCTCCTTACGGATTAATACATACCGTCAAAGAATTCGATAGTCTTATCGCCCTCAAGAGTAACGATTGCCTTTTTCCAGTCGGGACGGAATCCGGTATATCTACCCATTCTCTTCTCCTTGCCCTTAACATTCATAGTGTTGACATTCGCAACCTTAACGTCGAAGATCTCCTCGACAGCCTTTGCAATTTCAACCTTGTTAGCATCCTTGGCAACCTTGAAAGTGTACTTGCCGTTCTGAAGTCTCTCCATAGAGTCCTCAGTAATGATAGGCTTTATAATAATATCATGAGCAGTTTTCATTATGCGTAAACCTCCTCAATCTTCTTTACAGCCTCCGAAGAAACGATAAACTTATCGTAGTTCAGAATGTCGTAAACACTGAGAGTATTTACTGTTGCTGTCTTAACACCGGGGATATTTGCAGCGCTCTTGATAACCTTTGCGTCGGACTCCGCTGTAACGATAAGAGCCTTGCCCTCAGCGCCCAGAGCCTTGAGCATCTCAACCATAGTCTTGGTCTTGTACTCCTCGGTCTTGATAGCGTCTACAACAACGATGTTATTGTCGATAACCTTTGTGGAAAGTGCAGACTTCATAGCAAGTCTTCTTTCCTTCTTATTAAGAGAGTAGCTGTAATCTCTCGGCTTAGGACCAAGTGCTACGCCGCCGTGAACCCACTGAGGAGCTCTGATAGAGCCCTGTCTTGCGTGACCTGTTCCCTTCTGTCTCCAAGGCTTTCTTCCGCCGCCTCTTACCTCTGTTCTTGTAAGAGTTGACTGCGTGCCCTGTCTCTGATTAGCGAGATAATTAACTACCATTGCGTGCATTACCGCTGTATTCGGCTCAATACCGAAAATAGCGTCGTTAAGCTCGGTGTCGGAAACTTTCTTTCCTGTCATGTCAAATACTGAAATCTGTGACATAGTTTATATCCTCCTTCCACTAAGCCTTCTTAACGCAGTCAGCTATTGTAACCGTACCGTTCTTAGGTCCGGGAATAGCGCCCTTGATTGCGATAAGATTATTTTCTGCGTCAACCTTAACGATCTTAAGGTTCTGAACAGTAACCTTTGTGTTACCGTACTGTCCCGGCATACCCTTGCCCTTGAAAATTCTCGAAGGCGATGAGCAAGCGCCCATTGAGCCCGCGTGTCTGTGTACAGGGCCCGTACCGTGAGTTTCCTTAAGTCTTGCGTTGTTGTGACGCTTGATTGTACCCGTAAAACCGTGACCCTTGCTTGTGCCGCTTACATCTACGATGTCGCCCTCAGCAAAGATGTCAGCCTTTACAACGTCGCCTACATTGACCGCTGAAATATCAGCAAGTCTGAACTCCTTAAGAATTCTCTTCATAGCAACGTCAGCTTTTTTGAAGTGACCCTGGAGAGGCTTGTTTACTCTCTTGGCTCTGATATCGCCGTAGCCCAGCTGAACAGCGTCGTAACCGTCGTTTTCAACAGTTTTCTTCTGAACAACTACGCAGGGACCCGCTTCAACAACTGTTACAGGAACTACCTTTCCTGTCTCATCGAAAATCTGCGTCATACCGATTTTCTTTCCGATGATACCCTTCTGCATAAAATTTTCCTCCTTATGGTTATTGGTTGGTCAAGCTGTTTTCAGCCCTCCAACATGACCTGCGTGTACATTGATTTTTGAGATCGCCCGCGATCTCATTTGGAAATTACTTGATTTCCATAACAATGTTGACACCGGCAGGAAGTTCAAGATTTTCAAGAGCCGATGTAGTCTCCTTAGTAGGTCTGATTACGTCGATAAGTCTCTTGTGAGTTCTCATTTCGAACTGCTCACGGCTGTCCTTGTACTTGTGAACGGCTCTGAGGATTGTGATTACCTCTTTGTCGGTAGGGAGCGGGATAGGACCCGATACCTGTGCGCCCGAACGCTTAACCGCTTCAACAATCTTGGTAGCCGCAGCGTCTACTACCGCGTGCTCATAGCCCTTGATCTTGATTCTGATCTTCTCATTGACTGCCACTTAAATCGCCTCCTTGTGCAATATAAAAAAGTTTTAGGGGGCAAGTCCCGTTTGCCTCAGTCAATTGCACAAACAATCGACATTTCATAAAAACTCAACTGCTTGTGCAATTGACAGGCTCGTGAGACTATCTGTAGTACCTCGCTGTGCGGAAGTGATTTTCTCGTTAAAATCAATCTACACCCTACCGTGTGTTTCCTGATTTCCCATAAAAAATTCCGAAACCGTCAAACGGATTTCGGGACCGAAAACAGACACAAGGCATTATGCGTCACGCTAAAGAACAGACAAAGCCCGTTCCCCGCAAGTAAGCATAACACATACCGTGTTCAGTATTACAGCCGCCCGGTTTAAAATCGGACATACTCTGCGAAAATTACCCGGCACACCGCCGGCAACCTTTCGCTTCATCGCATATCGTGTGTATTTTCATACACTGTGCAGTCACGCAAGTATTATTATACACTATGCGCACGCATTTTGCAAGGGGCTGTCAAAGATTTATCATTTAGAATTTTATTAACTTTTCGCCCGCAATTTTAGGCAGAATGCACAAACAGCGCAGATTTCATACCGTTTGTGCATTAAATATATACCTTATTATAATATATCAGCTTTGACTGTTCTTGGTTTCAAAATAATATTTTGCCTTATTCTTATTGCTTTCTGTCCGTTCCTCAATGGTGGACTGAGTATCCATTGCGCCCTCCCACAGTTTCTCGGGAAACTTTTCATTTATCGATCTTTTATAGCCCGCCCCGTCCCGAGGCGTCCAGTATTCGGTAAGCTTGAATTCCCCGTCGTTCTTTACAAACGTTAAGACGCAGGGACCGCTCCGACCGCAGGACATATTATACGGATCGTTAAAGCCCTCGCACAGGCTTTGTAAATAAACTAACGTTTCATCTCCGTTTTGCTGAACGCCCAGCAGGTCGTGACTTTCCGCCCGGAATTCCGCTGCCGAAAATGAACCCTTTTCTTCATCGATTATGCATTCCGACAGCATTTCATCGGTTATGTTGTCGGGCAGAACGTTTTGTATCTCAACGTCTGGAGCAAAACTTTCAAACTTTTCTTCTCTCCCTTTGAGAACACAGGCGGAGATCACCGAGCCGACTATAACTGCGAGCATAATTCCCGCTGCAATAAGACAGATTTTTGTGAGATTATTTTTTTGAGCTTTTCCCATAATACGCCCCCTTTTTTCTGTTCTGTATGAATTATACATTATAAATATCAGATACGCAAGTCATTAGGAGGATTATTAAGAAACTTCTAAGATTTTACATTAGAAAATTGCTAAGGAAATCAGTTTTATAAAGTTGATTTCCGTAAAAGTTAGAAAACGGATATAACAAAATATAAAAATGCGCCTGCGTTGCACCTTTTCTAACCTCTTACTTCTTACCTCTAACCTCTAACCGCAAAATTGCCTCTTGCATTTCCCCTGCCTTTATGCTATAATATAGTATGTATTTTTGTATCTATTTTCAAAGAAAGAGGACTGTTAAAAATGTTTAAGAAATCTCCGTATCTGAAAGGAGCAGGTGAAAGGCAAAAAGAAAAATATCTCCTGCTTTTTATCACCGCCTTTGTGGGAATGCTTATCTGCTTTATCCCCTCGATGATCGCAAATAAGGGTATATTCCTCTACTACGGCGACTTTAACTCTCAGCAGATGATGTTCTACAAGCACGCTCAGGAAATGGTCAAGGACGGCAACCTCGGCTGGGACTGGGGTACAGACTTAGGCTCGGGCTTTGTGGGATCGTATTCCTTTTATCTGCTAGGCTCGCCGTTTTTCTGGCTTACCGCTCTGTTCCCAAAGGGAGCGACCGTGTATCTTATGCCGTGGCTGCTGTCCCTTAAAACCGCAGTCGCCGCTGTGTGCGCATATGCTTACATCAGACGTTTCGCTTCAAATCCCGACGCGGCTTACATCGGCGGACTTCTCTATGCGTTCTCGGGCTTTCAGACCTACAACGTATTTTTTAATCATTTCCACGATGCGACCGCATTCTTCCCGCTTTTGCTTTTAGGCTTTGAAATGCTGGTTCAGGACAACAAGAAGGGACCTTTTGCGGTGGCGGTAGCAATCTGCGCCACTATCAGCTATTTCTTCTTTGTGTGCGACGCCGTGTTCCTTGTCATTTATTTCTTCCTGAGATGTATCGACAAGGATTTCGATATAGATATGAAGAAATTTATCCTGCTTATCGTCGAGGCTGTTATCGGCGTTATGATCTCGGCAACTTTGCTTTTGCCGTCGGTACTGGGAGTACTTTCAAACTACCGTGTAAACGAAAGACTTTTCGGCAAGGATCTTATTTTCTACGGCGAAAACGTAAGAATACCGAGAATTATCCAAGCGTTCTTTATGCTGTCGGATATGCCTGCAAGAATAAATATCCTCAGCTCGGACAATGCGCGCTGGGCTTCTCTGGCGGGTTACTTGCCTATGTTCTCAATGGCGGGAGTTATCGCTTATATGAGAACTCACAAAAAGAACTGGGCGTACTGGGCGATTATCGTGTTCGGCATTATGGCTTGCGTGCCTGTTCTTAATTCGGCGTTCGTGCTTTTCAACGCCTCATATTACGCAAGATGGTATTATATGCCTATCCTCCTTATGTGTATGATGACCTCTAAGGTACTGTCGGACAACAAGGACGATCTGAAAAAGGGCTTTATCCCCGTGGTAGCCGTTGCGCTGTTCTTTATCGGCGTGGGACTTCTGCCTACTCAGGAAAACGGCGTTACAGTTTACGGAAAGATCGCCCAATATATCGAACTTTACTACATTCAGGCAGCGGTAACAATTCTTATGCTTGTTATGCTGGGAATTCTTATTTACTTTGTGGCTGAAAAAAAGGTCAACTATATGAAGGTAGCCTGCGCTATGACTGCTGCGGCGTGCGTGATCTGCAATACCTCATCGGTGCTGTACGGAGTGGCTCAGGGCTCCGACAATGCCGACTATATCGAAAGAGCTATCAACGGCGGGGACAATATCGATATGGACAAGCTGGAAGCGTCCTCGGCAAATTATAATGAGAACAATAATTTCTACCGTATAGACACCTCGGAGAACGTTGACAACTGGTGTATGTTCTGGGATCTGTCCTCTATGAGATGTTTCCACAGCGTAGTTTCCACATCTATTATGGACTTTTATTCGGAAATAGATCAGACAAGAGACGTTGCCTCAAGAATGGAGCAGAACGTATATCCGCTGAGAAGTCTGTTCTCTGTCAAATATTATTTCAATGAACTGCCCGAGTCGCAGCGCAACGGCACGTTACCTGTGACAACTCCTCAGAACTGCGGTTCGCTCAAGGGCTTTACCTACGTTGACACTCAGAACGGATTTAACATCTACGAAAACGACAATTATATCCCTATGGGATTTACCTACGACTACTATGTGACCGACGCGGAGATCAAGCAGGCTGAGGAAGTCGAAAAGACCGAAATGCTTATGAAAGCCCTTGTTCTGGACACTAAACAGGCGTATAAGTACAAAGACGTTATATCCTATTATAATTTCACCGACGACGATTTTACTACCGATGAATACAACAAAAACTGTGCCGACAGAAAAGCGGAAAGCTGTTCGTCATTCAGCTATGACAGCTATGGCTTTGACGCGGCTATAACCCTTGATAATCCTAAGCTTGTGTTCTTCAGCGTGCCTTACGACGACGGCTGGAGCGCGGAGGTCAACGGTCAAAGCGCAGACATCGAAAAGGTAGACTACGGCTTTATGGCGGTACTCTGCCCTGCAGGAGAAAGCGAAATCCATTTTACCTATGAAACTCCCGGTATCAGATACGGAAACATTCTTACGGGCGTAGGATTTGTGTCGCTGTTTGCCTATGTGATATTCTGGCACTTCAAGAAGGACGAAAAACCGGAATGCGAGCAGTCCGAAAAGCCTGAAAACGGCGGCGGAAAGTCCGAAACGGACGAAAGCGCCGAGGATACGGCGAAAACTGCGGAAAACTCCGAAAGCGAAGATGTCTCCGACAGCGGCGAGACTTCCGATAATAATGCGGAGCAGTCGGAAAATATCTCTGAAACGGAAGAAAACAACAGCGTAAATAAAGACGAAGAATAATCAAGACAGGGCGGACTTTGTTCGCCCGTCTTTATAAAGATCGGGAGGTATTTCTATGGGCATTACGGCAGAGCAGTTTCAGGAACTATTCACAAGACTATATTCCCCCTATCTGATAAAGGACTACGTTATCCCCGTAAGAAAATACGAGGATCTGCCCTTTGACGAGGACAAGCCGTACTTACAGACCCTTATGCATCAGGTAGATTTAAAGCGCAGGGAAGACCCGTTTGTTGGCGCAAAGCTTGCTGGGCAGGAGATCTACGCAAACGTACTGAATATGCTCAAGGACGGCAAAGGCGTTCACGTTGAAACTCTGCTGGCGGTCTTAGGCTCTGCGGGAGGCAGGGAGTGCGTTGACGGACTGATAGGCGCAATGAAAGCTCTTATGTCGGACGGCTCAGACAAACAGCTATTCAATTCTCTGGCGGGAGTACTGGGAATTCTCGTTGCCGAAACAGCAAACGGCGAAAGATACATTATGGGAGACAGGATAGCCAACACTTTCTGTTCCTTTTACGATACGGCGGCTTGCACTCAGGGGCTGGGCGTACGCAGTCTCAGACCTCTTTCGCAGAAATGCGCGGCGACTTGCGGAAATCCCGAATACTGGGAAACTCCCTTTGACGGTCTTGTGCAAACATCGCCCAAAAAGCTTGCGGAGCTGTTTGCAGGGAAGTTCGAGTTCAGCTTTAAGACCTACTGCCGTTTCCCGCACGAAAGAATGATCGCCTTTGCTCTGGCGGCGCAAAAGGCTGTGGAGCAGTCGGCAGGCGTTATCCCAAAGGACAAGGCAATGTCCATAATTGCCGAATACGGTTGGAGAACCTCCCATTATATGTGGGAATGACGTCTAACCTCTAACCTCTAACTTCTAACATCTAATACAGAAAGGACGAAATCTATGGTACAGAATGAAAAGACCCTAAGCTCCGAGCTGATATTCGAGGGCAAAGTGGTAAAGCTATATAAAGACGAAGTGGAGCTTGACAACGGCTATAAAACGGGAAGAGAATGGATAAAGCACCCGGGCGGAGTATGCGTAGTCGCTCTGGACGAGGAGGAGAACGTCTACTTTGTGGAGCAGTTCAGATACCCGTTCCATACGGCTCTTATGGAAATACCTGCGGGCAAGCTTGAATTCGGCGAGGATCACAGGGAATGCGGCATAAGAGAGCTTAAAGAAGAAATAGGCGCTACTGCGGAAAGCTTTGAATATCTGGGCTGTCTCTATCCGACGGTAGCATACGATACGGAAATTATCCATATGTACCTTGCGAGAGGATTAAGCTTCGGCGAACAGCATTTAGACGAGGGAGAATTTCTTAACGTGACGAAAATACCTCTCAGCAAAGCCTTTGAAATGGTAATGAACAACGAATTAAAGGACAGCAAAACTCAGCTTGCGATCTTAAAGGCGGCGTATAGGCTGAAAAACGCATAATGGAGGGTAAACTTCTATGAAAAACTTTAATAACTTCACGCCTGAAAAGTACTCTGAACCAAGCTATCAGAAGATAGAGGAGGGTATTTACAAAACAAAATGTCCTTATAGTAAAGATGACATATTTGTTACCTCTCTTTCATTTGAAATGGAGCCTGAATGCTACGGTGAAGAAAACGCGTCCCCGAAAAATATTACGCAGGTTCCTTTTGAGGATCTTTTAGATGAGTTTTTTGTGTATGTTACGGATTTTTACGAAAATCTGAACAAAACAAGTGAGGTTATATGCTATCAGGAATTTGGTTCAAGCGATTTATCGGATATCCAAAAATTAAGAACAATGATCGGTAAAAGATTTTATGCCGTTCCATACATAGATGAAAGTGACGGAGAAGAGTACTATAATGCGGCGATCGAATAGTCCGCCGCTTGATTATACGGATTGAATTCCGCTATATTGACACTCCCCCGAAATTAAGGTGATTTTAAGGCTATGAGTATAAAATCAATTATAAAAAACGCAGCTAAATTTACGGCGTTCAAAATCGTATACCCGACGGTCTACAGCATCTCACGTCTGCGGAGGGTAGATAAAAATAAGATCATCTTTGCGGAGATACGAGGGGATAAGCTTTCAGATAACTTTAAGCTTATTTATGAAAGGCTGAAAGAAGTCCCCGATTTGCAGCCCACGGTCTTTTTCGCGCGCAACAACATCGGCGGTTTCGGGTACTTATGGAGATACGCCAAGCTTGCGGCAATGATAGGCAACGCAAGGTGCGTCCTTTTAAACGAGACCTGCAACCTTTTCGGAGCGTTCAGGCTGAGAGAGGACACCAAGCTGATACAGACGTGGCACGCCTGCGGAGCGTTCAAAAAGTGGGGCAGGAGCGTGGCTGATCTATCCTTCGGTGAAAATGCAATCGAAATGGACAGGTATCCCGCTCATACAAATTATTCCCTCTGCACCGTTAGCTCTCCCGAGTGCGTATGGGCTTACAGAGAGGCTTTCGGGCTGGAGCTCGACGACCACGCCGTACAGCCCATTGGAGTTTCAAGAACCGATTTTTATTTTGACGATGATAACAAGCAAATAGCAAAAGAGGAAATACGCAGGCTGTGTCCCGAGACAGGCGGACGAAAAATTATTCTTTATGCTCCCACTTTCAGAGGGGACGCCGACAAAGCATATATTCCGCAAAAGCTGGATATAACTAAGCTGAAAGAGAATTTCGGAGGAGAATATATCCTCGTCATAAAACAGCACGGCTTTGTGAAAAAAGGCTGGGATATCCCTCCCGACTGCAAGGATTTTGCTTTTGAACTGTCGGGTAAGACAAGCATTGAAAATCTGCTGATTACTGCGGATATATGTATCACCGACTACTCGTCGCTTATCTTTGAATTTTCCCTTATGGAAAAGCCTATGATCTTTTACGCTTTCGATCTGGAGGATTACTACGACAGCAGAGGTTTTTATTACAGCTACGACAGAACGTTTTTACCCGGAGAGATCGCGCGGGATAACGACGATCTGATAGAGCTGATAAAGTCCGCCGAAAACGACAGCGGAGAAAAAGCGAGGGCTTTCAGGGACAGATTTATGTCCGCCTGCGACGGAAAGTCCACAGAGAGAATTATAAATTTTATACTCGACAGATAAACTTTTATGCTTAACAGATAAAATGTAAGGAAAGATATTTATGGATACTTTTGATAATCTTGATTTTTTAGACAATACGGATAACTTTGAAAGTCCTGAGCTTGCACAAAACGCGGAGATTTACGCAGAGCGCAAAAAGGCGATAGACGATATGATACGCCGCAATAAAAAGTTCGCCGTACTCACAAGAATTGAGTACAAGCGAATTATTCTGCATATCGAGGGCGAGCTGATAGGCTTTGAACCCGAGGAAACGCAAAATCTGTGGGCGCGCTTTGTCACTCAGGACAGGTCTCTTAAATTCAACGCTCAGCATTTTGACATTGACGGTATGCATTTTCATTTGACCGTCAATATGATGAGCGCAAACAAAGAAGCACCTATCGATACGGGACTTTATAATCTGAGGATATTTGAGAAATACAAGGATATGGACAAACCTGAGATATCCTCGGACAAGTGCGACTACATCGTAACATACGGAGCGTTATGCAAAAAGACCTACGATAAAGACGGAGTTTGTCTTACAAACGTTACTCTTACCCACGAATATCCCGCGCTGATCTCACATACCGTTGCGGCGGTAGAGGACGATACTGCAAGCAATCCTATGAATTTCAAAATCCGAAGGAGCGCAAACAATTTGTTCTACGCCGTTTCAAAAACCGATATCGACACGCTGGAATACGCTCTGAACGTGACCTACAAGCCTCCTCAGCCCTCGCAGACGTTTTTTATCAGAACGAAAAAAATCCTTCAAAACCGCAAAAAGCTTATCATCAGAGACCTATACGGACTGAAGATATGGAGTTTCCGCACCGCTTTTAAATTCTTCAAGAAATTCGCCAAGAAGAACGGCGACATCATTCTTTTCACCAGCGGTTCGAGAGCCGAGATAGGCGGCAATGAGAAGGTTATTTACGACAGAATGATCGAAAGGGGACTTGATAAAAAATATAAGTTCCGTTTTGATTTCAAGGCCAATATTACCGAGAAAAAATCCATTCCCGGGGTGATAAAGTTTGTTTACTACCTTGCTACCTCCGATATTATTCTGGTGGACGACTACTACCCCGACATTTATCTTGTTGACTTTGACAAGGACGTTAAAATCCTGCAAGTATGGCACGCCTGCGGAGCTTTCAAGGCAGTAGGCTTTGAACGTCTGGGAAAGCAGGGCGCGCCTGCGTTTAATACTAAGGTACACAAATGTTATACGCACGTTCCCGTAAGTTCGTGGCATTCAGCCGCCCACAATGCGGAGGGCTTTGCCATTGACGAGAGCAAGTTCTATCCTGTGGGAATTCCCAGAACGGACATCTTCTTTGACGAGGAATACAAGAAAAAGACCCGCGCAGCTATGCTTGAGGTTTTCCCTCAGTGTAAGACGGCTCGGACGGTTTATATGTACGCTCCCACATTCAGGGGGAACAACGCTTTGTCGGCATATTTCCCCTTTGACAAGGTTGACCTTAACGCATTCGGAAAGCATCTTAAAGAGACTGGCTCGGTGCTTATCGTCAAAATGCACCCCTTTGTAAAGCGTCCGATAGAAATTCCCGAGGAGTACAAAGACGTTATTCTTGACGCGTCGGGATACCGCGAGGTCAACGATATCCTGTTTATAATCGACGTGCTTATAACCGATTACAGCTCGATTATTTACGAGACATCTTTGCTTAAAAAGCCTATGCTGTTCTATGCCTTTGACCAGAAGTACTACGAAGCGACAAGGGACTTCTTCGAGCCGTACGAGGATTTAGTTCCGGGTAAGATATGCAATAATTTTGACGATCTTATGACCGCCATTAAAAACAAGGACTATGAATTCGAGAAAATGGACGGTTTCATCAAAAAGAATTTCACCTACACCGACGGAAAGTCAACCGATAGGGTCATTGATCAGCTTATAATCGGAGAATAAAAGCGCGCGGCGCACACCTACCAAACACGATAGATGTGCGCCGCGCTTTTATTTAGCCGATAGTAGGGGGGTGTTTCGCCTCTGCGGAGGCGACAAGGGGCTCCTCGCCCCTTTGAACCCTCGCAAGCCCTCCCGCGGCGGGCTTGACCCTCCGCTTTTTAACTTACGTCATAGTTTCTGCTCGGCTTTTCATTTCGTCCCGCTGAGCAGTTTTTAATCCTCGCCTAATTTCAGCGCCTTAGAAATATTTATCTTTCCGATAAGTCTGCCCAATACTGCAAAAGCCGAAAGCAGCATTATTCCGATTATTGCATAAAGCTTTAAATAATCGCTTCGCTCGGGGATTACCGCAAACGGCGGAACCTGCGTACTTGCGTCAAATATGCTCTGGAAAAGCGGAACAAACAGATCGCTTGTAATACCTCCTATAAAGATAGCGCAGAATATCGCTACGCCCGACACAAGTATCTGCTCGTAAACTATCATTGCTATGATCTCACGGTACTTCATACCCATTGCTCTCAGAATACCGAATTGAAGGGTTCTGCTCTTTATGGACATTATCCAGTAAATAAGGAAACCTATTATGCACATTATCATAATGATGATAAAGCCTAACGTCAACGCGCCGTTCATACCCTGGAGCATAGGGTCGTTCTTTTTCTCAACAATGCTCTGTCTTGCCACAGCAATACTTGTGGTCTCGATTTTCGCCTCGTCTATTGAATTATAGAAATCCTGTATGGAGGTTTCCTCGTCCAGATCAAACCATACCTGATACGGCTCCATATTGGTCTGAACGTTGACGTAATCGAAGTTCATAACAGCAAAGTCCATATAACTGCCGTCCTTAGCCTCCTTGTAGGGGTTAAGACCGGGCCAGTAATCGGCAAATGCAAGCACAGTTACCTCAAACTCGTCGTTTGCTCCCCACTTGCAGGTCACCGTATCTCCAAGCTTTAAGCCGTAATCCTTAAAGCTTGAGGACAGTATCACTCCCGGAGTGTACTCCGCCAGCGCGCTGAGATACTCGTTGATATGTACGGGAAGAAGTCTTTCTTCAAACCAACACACCTTTGCAAATTCGCTGGGCTGGACTGTCATTAACTGGACGTTTTTCGTTCTGTTGGACGAGCTTGTGTCCTGTGTCATAAAATCGTCTCTTGTCTTATCTTCGTCGTCGGATTTTGAGGACTTCTTAACAACGCTCATTTTATTGCTGCTTATTTCAACATTATCCTTTCGGAAAACCTTTGCGGCGGCTTTTACGCCGTCCAGCTTTTCAAAACGCTCAAAAACAGGCTCGATGTATGTGACTGCCGTTTCCGTATCCTCTTCCTCGTCCTCGGTATCCGAGTTTCCCGAGGAGGGCTGCTGTACTCCGCCTGCGGAGGCTCCTATAGTCTGCTGTGCCGCCTCGGTTTCGCTGGAATACCATTCCTCCGTCAGTACTGCGTCACAGCCTATTTCGTAGGAAGCAGTTTCCTCTGCGCTCCTGTTGAGAGCTCTTGCGGTATTTGCAAAGAAAACTCCAAGAGAGACGGTCAGCACAAGAAAGAGCATTAAAAATCTTTCTCTGCCTGTGGAAGAACGTCCTATATTCGTCAGCGAAACATACTGTGCGGGAGACCATACACGCTTTCCGATACGGCTGATAATTCTGATAATAAGCGGATAAATTCTTATAAGGAAAAGACCCAGACCGAGAATAAACGCCGTAGACGCCACAAACATCAGCGGGTTGACCGTCGCCGTAGTGTCGGTAAGTCCCTGTGCAATAAGATTTTCCTGCGTCTTGTTATAGAAGTAAAGCCATACGACGGAGCCACCGACAAGCAGAAAGTCAAGGCAGACCTTTTCCCACAGAGCGTGCTTTTTCTTCTTAGCCTTTGACTGCTTATGCTCAACGATAGTGGTTTTTGTGGCGGGAACGATAGGCACCATTGTGGTGATAAAGAACACCAGCACCGCAGCTCCTGCGTACAGGAAAGCCTCTGCCGTAAGATGAACGGGCAGGGATTTTCTGTTGACAAATTCCAGAAAACCGTTGGACGCTCCGAGAATTTTACAAAGTCCCAGACCTGCAAAGGGACCGATCACTGCCGTAAGTATGCCCAGAACCAGCGACTCCATTGCGTAAATTCCTATGACCTGCAATCTGCTTGCGCCTCGGCTTTTAAATACTGCGATCTCGTTTTTCTCCTGCTCAACGTTAAGCTGAGACACCATAAACAGATAGAAAATTATCATAAGAATAACGGGTATCTGCAAGAGCCAAAGCAGAAGCGTGAGCTGTGAGGCTCTGTCGCCGTAGTCCTTTAAAATGTCCTTCGCGGGCATTGTGAAGGTTATGGAATTGTCGCTGTAATAAGCCTTTTGCTCGGTGAATTTCGCCTCGATATCGTCAAGCTCGCCCATATCCATATTTGCGTAGTCGATAAACAGATTATATCTTACCTTGCTCGCGTTGACCGCTCCTGTGGGGATAAGTCCGTAAAGCATAGTATCGAAATCCGTAAAAACAGTGGCGGTATAAGCCTCGTCGATACCCTCAGCCCAGTAAACGTCGCTTTCGTCGCCCACGTCGAGCATACCTACTATTTCAATTTTTACGGATCGTTCAGTATCAAATACATTAGCGATCTCATAGACGGTGTTCAGAGCAAGTCCGTTGGTTTTCAGGGATTTCTCCGTTGCAACGCACTCGAAAACTCCGTCGCTGCGCTGTCCGCTTTCAAACATTCTGCCCGAAGTGACCGTCGAATGCTCCGCAATATCGGACATTCCGCCCAAGGTCAATCTGGCGGGAGACTCGCCGTTCTCTATAGAAAAGGACTTACAGTACAGATAATCGTCAAGAATGACTTTTTTTCCGCCGTTATCGGGAACGCCCATTTTCTCAAACTGAGAATTTACCGTCGCTATATACTCGTCTATCTCTTCAGCCTGCTTTTCCGCCGACTTACCGCTTTTTATGCTAAAGCTCGTATTATACGATCCGGGATAGATATGATATTCCTCCTGAAAAGCCTCCATATCCTTAACAAGCATTCTCTGCAAAGAGGCGTTCATATAGATCGGTATGGTACTCATCATAGCGGACGCCATAATAAATCCGATCAGAATGCACAGTACCATCCATTTGGTGTTGCGCATTTTTCTTATCAAAAGTGTAAACATTTAGCCTTTGTTCCTTTCTGGGAAATGAAGTTTGAACCGCTCTTATTTGAGAATAAGCTCGTCGCCCTCGTTTATTCCCGAAACGATCTCTGTCTGAGAGCCTGTTTCAAGTCCCGTTTCGACTGTTACGGCAACCTTTTCGCCGTCCTTAAGAACGTAAACGACCTTTTCGCCGTCAACCGTTTTGATAAGGTTATTGGATATCACCACAGCGTCGGTGACAGAGTCAAGGACAAGCACGACGTCTGCAAGCTGTCCCACTGCCTCGGTGGGCGGAGTATTCGTAAAGCGCACATAAACGGTATCCGCCTCATATTCTATACCCGTATCGTCAACGTCGTTATGATCCTCCTTTTTCTCGTCCTGATATTCGGCGAGAGCGGCAGGGTTCATAAAGACCTCTCCGTCGTAATATTCCTTATCAATTCTGATACTCAGGGAAGTACCCACGTCAAACTTAGTCATATCCTCGGGCTTTATGGCGATATACAGCGCAGAGGTATCGATGACCGTAGCAATTTTCTGTCCGGGACTTACGCTGTCCCCCGCTCTTACGTCGGCGATCGAGGAAACGATACCGTCTATAGGAGATTTAAGGCTTGCGTCCTCTTTCTGTTTTTTCAGCTTATCAAGCTCTCTCTCTAAAAGCTGAACGTCGACGTATGCTGAGTCTATCTGCGCCTGCGAGCCTCCGCTTTCATAGATAATGTCCACGTTAAGCTGAGCTTTTTTCAGGCTCAGTTCTTTTTCCTCTATCTGATATTCCAGTTCGTAGGTATCTATATCGCAGATAACGTCGCCTTCTTTAACAGTATCTCCTGCGCGTACATAGAACTTGGAAATTGCTCCGCTTTGCTTTTCGTAGGACAGATTATACTGATTTTCGGCAGTGACGGTTCCCGTGCATACGATTTTCTTTTCCAGATCCTTTTTCTTGGCTGTGACCGTAGTATAGCTTACGTCGCTCGCCTTGACGGTAGGAGGATTTAAGACCTCCTCCTCATCGGGAAGAAGATAACAGCCCGAGGTACACAAAGCCGCTGCCGCAGTAAGGAATGCGACCGCCTTTCTATATAATTTTCCTTTTAGTAATTTTTTCATAGCAATGCTCCTGTTAATGAGGTTTCGGACTTCCGCCCGCAATTATACATATTAATTATACCAAATTACGCTGTTTTTTTCTATATACAATGATACAAATTTAGCGTTGGATTTCAAGGCAGTATGCACAAAAATTATGTTCAGATTTTTATAACTAAAAAAAGCGCAGCCATTCGACTGCGCCTTTAATATCCTTTTATTACAGATTGAACATTACCTGATTTACTACGCTCTCCAGATATTCCTGTCTGCCGCTTGTAAGGGAGCCTGTTACCTCGCCCTTTTCAAGAGCATACTTTTCAAGGTCTGCCATTGTCGCTTTGCCTGCTATGATGTCTGCGCCGATACCTGTTGTCCATGACGCATATCTGTCGTCTACGAACTTGTCAAGTCTGCCGTCCTCAATGAGCTTTGCAGCTGCCTTCAGACCGAGAGCAAAGGTATCCATACCTGCAATGTAGCTGAGGAAGATATCCTCGGGAGTATACGAACCTCTTCTTGCCTTAGCGTCGAAGTTAAGTCCGCCGTTTGTAAATCCGCCTGCCTTGAGTACCTCATACATACACATTGTTGCGTCGTATGCGTTGGTCGGGAACTGGTCAGTATCCCAGCCAAGCAGCGGGTCGCCCTGGTTTGCGTCGATCGAACCGAACACGCCGTTGTCTCTTGCAACTCTCAGCTCGTGCTGGAACGTATGCTGTGCAAGCGTTGCGTGGTTTGCCTCGATATTCATCTTGAAATCCTTATCGAGACCGTACTTTCTCAGGAAACCGAGAACAGTTGCGGTATCGAAATCGTACTGGTGCTTAGTAGGCTCCTTTGGCTTAGGCTCGATATAGAAATCGCCCGTAAAGCCGATAGAACGAGCATACTCAACTGTCATCTTCATAAGTCTTGCCATATTGTCAAGCTCAAGACCCATATTTGTGTTCAAAAGAGTTTCATAGCCCTCGCGTCCGCCCCAGAATACATAGCCCGTACCGCCGAGCTTGACTGTGGACTCAACTGCCTTCTTGATCTGAGCGGCAGCATATGCGAAAACGTCTGCGGAAGGAGACGTACCTGCGCCGTGCATATATCTCGGGTGATCGAAGCACTTAGCAGTACCCCAGAGGAGCTTTTTGCTTGGATCAGCCTTCATCTTTTCTTCGATGTAGTCGATGACCTCGTCGAACTTTGCGTTTGTTTCTTCAAGACTGCCATACTCGGGGGAAATGTCTCTGTCGTGATAGCAGAAATAGTCTATAGAGAGCTTGTCCATAATTTCAAAAGCGGCGTCTACCTTAGCCTTGGCTCTTGCCTCGGGAGTATCCTCGCCCCACGTTTTGTCGGCAGTACCGCAGCCGAACATATCGGTTCCGTCGCCGCCCATTGTGTGCCACCATGAAAGCGCAAATTTAAGCTGTTCTCTCATAGTTTTGCCCATTACAACCTCGTCGGGATTGTAGTACTTGAACGAGAGAGGATTTGTGCTGTCAACTCCCTCATACTTGATCTTTGGAATATCCTTAAAAAATTCCGCCATTTTATTATACCTCCGTAAAACAAAATATCGTAAAAACGATTACAATATAATTGTACAACAAAAGGGGTATATTTGTCAACTGTTTTTTTATAGATTTTGCTATAATTTAATAATTTTATAGATATTAATATTATGCAGTATTACCCGAATATGTTTGCAGAAACCCTCATTCCACCCTATGGGCAAGGTATTCTCATATTATCAATTCTTCGCAGCGTTTATGACTGATAAATTTATATTCAAAATACATATTCGTTTCAATCTTTACGCATTATGATCTCCACATTTCACTTCCACTAAAGCTTTTACACTTAACACGAGACCTGGCTCACCATCAACTCCATATACGGTCAAAGCTTCTGAAAGTAATTCAACAAAATTTTCAAAAGAAGGAATAATGGAAAATTTTTTAAAATTATCTATTCCTATCAAATCCCAACTTTTTACCAATTCTACATTATACTTCTTTTTTAACATTTCATTTTTTTCTTTCGTCTGATATTTTCTTACTACATTGAAAGATAATACCTGTCGTTTTTCTATATGAGTGTTAACAAAGGCAAAAGTTCCTATTTCATAATTATTCCTATCTGCTACCCCACAATTAATCAATGCAATTTCTCTTTCCTTGTCAATAGTCCATCTACGTGGATCTAAGCAATATTTAGGCAAATTCCAACGTGGATCAGGTATTTTCGCCTCACTGAACCTTGCCTTTTCTTCTTCTGTTAAATATGCGTTTACAAAAGCCATAATAAAACCTCCAAATATAATAATTGATATTTTAAGTATTCCGTAAAATTATTTGCAAATTATATTTGTTATTTTCCAATCGTAACGTTTTTCAAACGGTACTAACAAATCCTCGGGAGCAGTTCTCCGCTTGGCTGAGGCAGGAGCGTTTCCGCGCCGATCTCTGTTTTCATTATGACCTTGCCCGTATTTTCGGCGGTAACTCTGCCGATCACTGCGGCGTTTTTTGAGTAGGGGCATTCCCTGAGCGCCGAAACTATTTTCTCCGCCTCGCTTTCGGGAGCGAAAATAACCAGTCTGCCCTCGCAGGCAAGATACAGCGGTTCAAGTCCAAGCATACCGCATACGCCCTTTACCTCGTCCGCCACGGGAATTTTTTCAGCCTCAAGGCAGATACCCGCTCCGCTTTGTCCTGCGATCTCATAGAGGACTGTGCCTACTCCTCCTCGGGTAGCGTCTCTTATGACGTGGATATTATCCGTTGCCTGATACATTCTTTCAACGGTATTCCAAAGGGGAGCGCAGTCGCTTGAAACGTCTGCCTCGATGCCGAATTCGTCTCTTGCCAGCAGGATTGTACAGCCGTGTCTGCCTACGTCTCCGCTTACGATAACAGCGTCGCCGGGCTTTGCGTATGCTCCCGAGGTGCGGGCGTTGTCCAAAATTCTGCCGATGCCCGTTGTGGTGATAAAGACCTTATCGACCTGTCCTTTTCCTGCGACCTTGGTATCGCCTGCGACTATCTTTACGCCTGCCTCGTCGGCGGTTTTTTCCATTGCGGCGGCTATTTCCTCCAGCTTGTCAAGGGGAAAGCCCTCCTCGATAACAAAGGCGCAGGTCATATACAAAGGCTTTGCGCCCATACAGGCAAGATCGTTGACTGTTCCGCAGACGGACAGCTTGCCTATGTTTCCTCCCGCAAATTCAATGGGGGAAACCACAAAGCCGTCGGTAGTGAACGCAAGACGTTCCGTTCCGATATTCAGCACAGCCGCGTCGTCCGCGGTGAACTGAGGATTTGCAAAGTGGGCTTTGAACACCTTTTCTATAAGCTCCGACGTTTGTTTTCCGCCTGCGCCGTGAGCAAGGGTGACGTATTCGTTTGACATATTATGACCTCTTTTCGGTTATTTGTTTTTCTAAAGCAGGATTTAGCGAACTTATATATCCAAGTTTGCAATTCTCCTATACAATACCGCAAATCTCCATAAGATCATTAACAGTATAATCAGCCTTTTCTTCTTCACTGGTGATATTCCAATATCTGTTGAACCCTTGCTTGACCCATATGGTTTTCATTCCCAACCTCTTAGCAGGAACAATATCGTTATCTATCCTGTCTCCGATCATAATTGCCTGTTCGGGTCTGCAATCAGCTCTTTTTAAAGCGATCTCAAATATTCTTTTATCCGGTTTTGCAATACCCTCCTCCGCTGAAGCGATAACCAAATCAATGTATTTTAATATGCCGAAGTTTGCCAGACGATCTGCTGTTCCCAACGATTGGTTAGCGATAACTCCGATCTTATATTTACTGCTTAACTCTTTAAGACATTCTTCTGTATCACTATACAAAATCTCGTCTTCTTTTCTCCATTCGGGCTTTTTAACATTTAACAATTTTATAGTTTCCAGATCGCCCTTTTTGTTCTGTTTATAGAACTCCATGGCAGTATCATAAACATATTCATATGTTACATTTGCTGTTTTTGCAACAGTTCTCATTCTGTTTTCATAAGCCGGACTTTCATCAATCAAAGTTGAACCGATATCAAAAAATAACCATTTTATATTTTCTTGTAATTTCATATATACCTCTTTTCATAAGTTGCGGTTTTAAGGTTTTACTTGGTACATACAGTTTTAATTACGCCTAAATCCAATCCATTTACTGTCGTTCTTCTTTTTATTCATAAAAACTGCCCCAATAAATTTATTCTTTTAGTATTTTTCCGTTAATTAAACAGAATTTAGCGGTGTTTTTATCTATTCTTATGTAATCGGGTTTGTCTGAATTAATTTCTTTTGCACCATATACTGCATATTCTTTCCCTTTGTACTTACTTCCCATTTGATCGTTATCATATATCACAAAATATTTACTCTTGTCAAATCTGTTCAATATTACAGTACCGATTTTTAAATTCAAGAATTCTCTGTTATCCATACAGTTAACCTCTAACAATTTCTATATAATTGTACACTGTAAGTTAATTTAAGTCCCATACTGATAATAAGCCGAGCAAGCCCCCTCGCCCGATACCATACACGCTCCAATGGGGTGCTGAGGAGTACACACCTTCCCGAAAACCCTGCAGTCGCTTGGCTTGCATTTTCCTTGCAGGACGTCTCCGCAGCGGCAGGCAGGGTTCGGCTTGCCCTCTATCTTGGGGATATTGTATTTTTTCCGTGCGTCGAAATCCCCGTACTCGTCTTTCAGCGCAAGCCCCGACATAGGTATTACTCCCAGACCTCTCCACTCGCTGTCGCAGGGTCGCATTACTTTTTCGACCAATTTCCGAGCCGCAGGATTTCCCTCCGCTTTTACCACTCTGGGATAGCAGTTTCTGAAAAACGGTTCTCCCTTCTGCGCAAGCGTGACCGTCACCGCAAGAGCGGTCAAAAGCTCAGAGGCGGTAAAGCCCGTTACCACACCCGACACGCCCTGCCTGCACAAGTCCTCGCATATTTGCGTGCCTGTGATAGCGTTGACGTGTCCCGGGTAAAGGAATGCGTCCGCGCTGTTTTTAAGTACCTGATACGCGTTGGGCATCGTTTTGTTCGCTCCGAGTACCGAGAAGTTTTGCAGTCCCTCGCTTTTCGCCTTTTCCACAGCAAGACAGGCGGAGGGCGTTGTGGTCTCAAAGCCTACCGCAAGGAAAACTACCTGCTTATCGGGATTTTCCCTTGCGTAGTCCACAGCGTCCATAGGAGAGTAGACCGTTCTGATCTTTGCTCCCTTTGACCTTGCTCCCGCAAGGCTCGTTTCCGTACCGGGCACTCTTATCAAGTCCCCAAAGGTGCAAATTTCGCAGTCTTTTTCAAGAGCGAGATAAACCGCCTCGTCGATAAAACCCACAGGCGTTACGCATACGGGACAGCCCGGACCGGAAATAAGCTCTATCTGCGGAGGAAGTATCTTTCTTATGCCCAGCCTGAAAATCTCGTGAGTGTGAGTGCCGCAGACCTCCATAATTCTCAGGGGCTTGCCGCCGTAGGAGGTTATAATGTCCTTAGCCGACTGCAATCCGCTTTTCCCGCTCATAGCAAGTCCCCCATAACGTCCGCCGCCTCGTCCTCGTCGGACTGAGTTATCTTGGCAATAGCAACTCCTGCGTGAACCATTACATAATCCCCCGGCTCTAAATCCTCTATCAAGTCTGCGGACACGCTTCTCTTTGCTCCGCTTGCGTCAATGACCGCCGTGCCCTCGTTAACGCTTACTACCTTTGCC
>JAUNOG010000100.1 GCA_030531185.1 Ruminococcus sp. | reverse complement strand
CCCGCCGCCATCATAAGGTCGGCGACCTCGTCGATAACAATGAGTATCTGCGGCATTGGATTTACCTTTGCAAGAACGGGATCCTGCATATCTATGGGCTTGGAATGCTCCTCGTTTATCATATCGTTGAATTCCTCGAGGTTTTTGACGTTGTTCGCCTCGAACTGGAGGTACCTCTTGTTCATCTCGTTCACCGCCCAGCCCAGTGCTCCCGCAGCCTTTAAAGGCTCGGTAACAACGGGAATAAGCAGGTGAGGAATTCTGTTGTAGATATTAAACTCAACCTTTTTGGGGTCGATAAGTATCATCTTGACCTCGTTGGGGGACGCGTGGTACAGCACGCTCAGAATAATGGAGTTCGTAAACACCGACTTACCCGAACCCGTAGTACCTGCAACCAGCAGATGCGGCATTTTCGCAATATTTCCCACAACGATCTTGCCCTCGATATCCTTGCCTACCGCAAAGGTAAGCTTTCCCTTGGCGTTTCGGTACTCGTCGCTGTCGATAAGCTCTCTGAGGGACACCGTATCTCTGTGGTCGTTAGGAACTTCGATACCAACGCAGGGCTTGCCGGGCACGGGAGCCTCTATACGGATACTCAGAGCCGCAAGATTAAGAGCAATGTCGTCCGCAAGACCCAGTATTTTGGACACCTTAACTCCCGCCGCAGGCTGAAGCTCGTACCTCGTTACCGACGGTCCTCTGAAAATTCCCGTTATCTTCGTTTTTACGCCGTAAGTCTCCAGAGTGGACACAAGCCGCGAGGACTTCTCCTGTATCTCCTCCTCGATAACGCTTTTATCCACGCTGTTTCGGGGATATTTTAAAATATCGGCAGGAGGATTGACATATGCGGATATCTTGTTGTCCTGCTCGAAAAACGTGGTCTGTCCGTTCTGATCAACATTGACCGTTTCGGGCTTGGAAGGTTCTTCCTCAGCGTTTTGAACATTATCCGTGTTTTCTGCAGGAGGAGCGTCCTCAAAGACCTCTACCTCTCCCGTCTCTGAATTGACCTTTATATCCTTGCCCAGAGCCTTTTTGATAATTCTGCTCAGCTCGGCGTTGTCGGTAGTTTCAGCTTCCTCCTCAAGACGTTCCTTGGATATCTGAGGGGACTCCACAGGGTGCGCGGGCATATCGGGCGCAGGGATATTCTCCTCGGCAAAATTAAAGCTGTCCGAAAAATTGTCGACCTGATAAAAGCCCTCGGGAGCAGTTTCGGGTCTGTCGTCGGGGAAATACTTGGCAATATCTACACGATCCCCGCCCTTTGAGGACTTCTCCACTCTGGGCGAGGGCTTTTCGGGCTTAGGAGCTTCCTCCTGTATTTCCTGTCTTGCGGCGCGCTCGATCCTGTCCTCTGCAACGGCGTTATATCCTTTGACAAAGGGCTTTGTCAAAGCTTTTAAAAGCTGAGGGAGGGTAATATTTGTCAACAGCATAACGAAAGTAAACGCTACGAGAATGATTATAATAGCCGCTCCAACGCGCTTAAAAGCCGCCAGCAGAGGCCAGCCGATAACTGCGCTTGCAAGTCCGCCGCCTCTGAGAGCTACTCCGTCATTGTAAAGTCCCGCAAGCTTTTTGACGAAATCGGAGCCGTCCACCGAACCGACCTGCAATATCTGAACACCGCCGCTGATGAGGAGCATAAGCACAGTACCCTCCACAACTTTGGCAACCACCGTATTCTGGGTCGTGTCGGAAGCTATCATCAGCGCAACGTATATTATCATCGGCGCAAAAAGAAAAACGGACACGCCGAAAACTCCCCTGTTAAGGCAGTACAGCGTATTCCACAGACCGTCGCCGGGGACAAAGGTTATAAGCAGTTCAAGAATGCCGAAGAAAAACAGTATGTAGGACCAGAAACGTCTGCTTTCTCTTTCCTTGGCGGCTTTAAGAGAATTCGACTGGGGCTGGGGCTTTTTCTGAGCGGCTTTGCTCTGCGCAGATTTTCCCGCAGATTTGCTTTGCCCCGTCTGCTTTGCGGGAGCGGTCTCCCTCGGTTTTTCTGTCTTACCCTTTGCGCTTGAGCCGTTTTTATTTTTAGCTGAATTTTCAGCCTTTCCCGCCATGATTTCACTTTCCTTTCCTTTTAGACGTAAGAGGTTAGAACCGTTTATCCGTACAATCGTGTTCTTTTAAATCTCTTACTTCTAACCTCTGATTTATGAGAGAATAGATGCGGATAATATCCGCCGCAGACAGACCTTAATTTTAATATTATTTTGCAAAAGTAATAGGGTGACCCATACACATTTCAATAAACGATATGATAAGCACTATTACGCCGAGTACAAGCGTATAATACGCAAATATCTTGAACTTATCCGTCTTTACTAACCAGTTGACAAGTCTGATAGCGCATACGCCGACTATCGCCGCTACCACAAAGCCTACCACGCAATTGCCAATGCCTACGGACATTCCCGAACCGACAGAGTCCTTGACCTCCAGCAGACAGCTGAGCAGTATAACGGGTATTCCCATAATGAACGAATACTTGACCGCCGTCTCTCTGGAAAATCCGGTGAAAAGTCCTGCCGAAATAGTCGAGCCTGAACGCGATACTCCCGGCAGGAGCGCGACGCCCTGAAAAAGTCCCACTGTAACAGCGTCCTTTGCAGTAATGTCTCCCGCCTTTTTATTGCCCTTTTTACAGCGGTCGGACATATAAAGAATTGCCGCAGTATAAAGGAAACAAAGTCCCTCGGCAAAAATGGAGCTGTCCTCAGACACGCTTTCAAGTCTGTCCTTGAAGAAAACAAAGGGCAGCAGGCAGAAACAGGAAATAACTATCATCACTATCATTCTGCGCTCGGGGTTCATATTTTTTAAGGAAAACTCCCCCTGAAAGATGTCCTTTATAAGTACGCCAAGCTCCTTTATAAGGGCGATTATGTCCTTGCGGAACGCTATAAACACCGCAACCAGCGTCCCCAGATGAAGTATCGCCGAAAACATCAGCGCTCCCTCTCCGCTGTTGCCTGTGAAATGCTGATAAAGAGACAGATGTCCCGAGCTTGACACAGGGAGAAATTCTGTCAGTCCCTGTAAAATCGCCTGAAAAATTGCGTCCAAAATACTCAATTTATGTCCTCCTCTTTTCAATGCACAATGCACAGTTCACAATGCACAATTATTAATTGACAACTCACAATGTACAATTAACGTATGAATAAAACGCAGCAACGAATATTAATCCGCCGCAGGCGCACCTTAATTGTGCATTGTGCATTGTAAATTGTGCATTGAAAAGCATTGTTAAAAGTAAATTCCGTCCTGAGAGATATAGTCTGCGGGATTTGTGCTGAAAAAATCGGCTTTGTCCTCGCATTGGAGAGCTTCCCCGCTGTAAAGATCCGTTCTCAGCACGTCCTCCAATGGAACTATTGTGTAAAGCACAGCCCCGAGCCCTCCTTTTCGGAATGATTTTCTATCATATCGTAAAGACACTCGATAGCGTCGGAAAGTCCGCCCAGTTTGTCTATAAGACCCTCCTTGACCGCCGCCTCGCCGTCGATCACTGAACCCACGTCCGTCATAAGCTCGCCCGTCTCCATCATAAGCTGGCGAAAACGTTCCGGGGAAATATTGGAATTGTCGCACACGAACCGCACAATACGCTCCTGCATTTTATCGAAGTACGAAAAGGTCTGAGGAACGCCCAGCACCAGTCCGTTCATTCTAACAGGGTGTATGGTCATAGTTGCGCTTGGAACTATAAAAGACCGCTTGGCGCACACTGCGAGCGGCACGCCTATGGAATGTCCTCCGCCGACCACAAGCGAGACTGTCGGAGTTTTCATACCTGCCACAAGCTCCGCAATAGCAAGCCCCGCCTCTACATCGCCGCCTACGGTATTGAGAATTATCACAAGACCCTCGATAGACCTATCCTGCTCAATAGCCACAAGCGCGGGAATAATATGTTCATATTTTGTGGTTTTGTTCTGCGGCGGGAGAATATAATGTCCCTCGACCTGCCCGATAATATTAAGACAATGGATAACGTGCTTTGCATTCGGCATAGTCACGCTGCCCATTTCCTTTATCTGCTCGGTCTGACGGCTTTCCTGCTCGTCCTCGTTACCGCTGTTTTCGTTTTCGGAATTTTCATTTTTGATATCCTGCATTTTTCGCCCTCCTGTTTATTTCTAACAAGAGTATTTGCGTATTTTCTCAAATTATGCAGGAACACCTTCATACCTTATAACTATACCATATTACGGACAAATTGTCAATATAAAACCTGTGCCGATACAGGGCAACCGAATGAAAGAATCAGAAAAATTTGTTCAAAATAACCTCACAAAGA
>JAUNOG010000041.1 GCA_030531185.1 Ruminococcus sp. | reverse complement strand
TCCAAAATTAATAATTTTTCCATAACCGTGAAATCTATTATGCTTGTCTGCGTGAAAAAAATATTGTATAATGTATACTAACGAGGTTAACATTAATACTGCATATGCGCAGTAGGGTCTCTGTGAGGTGAAATTATGAAAATTACATTTAATCAGGACAAGGAGCTTGTAAAGCAAATTCAGGAGGGCTTAAAGCAAAAGGGAGGATACTGTCCCTGCCGTCTTGAGAAAAAAGAGGAATACAAATGTATGTGCGACGAATTCAGAGCGCAGATAAACGACCCCGATTTCGAGGGCTACTGTCATTGTATGCTGTATTATAAAAGTAAAGATTGAGAGGTATTGTTATGTCGGTTATTACTATCACAAAAGAGAATTTTCAAACGGAGGTCATACAGTCCGATAAGCCTGTTCTGATCGATCTGTGGGCAAGCTGGTGCGGTCCGTGCAGAATGCTTTCCCCTCTGGTAGACCAAGTCGCAGAGGAAAGAAACGACATTAAAGTCGGCAAGGTGAACGTGGACGAAAACCCAGAGCTTGCTCAGGCCTTCGGCGCAGAGAGCATTCCTCTGCTGGTTCTGGTCAAGAACGGCAAAATCGTAAGACAGTCGCTTGGCTATATTCCCAAAGAAAAAATCATTCAGTTTATAGACGGCTGAGTATTTACGGACAATTAATGTTTGCCTCGGTTCATTTTGCAGGACAGTGCTTCTTATTATTCATATGTATTTTAAAATTCCCCCTCGCATACGGGCTGTATTAAAGGTAAAGATATGTAAATTTATATTAAAGATTTATAAATATGCGTTCGCGCCTGCTACGTACAATTATGAATAATCGGAGGCACAATCCTGCAAAATAACCAATTCGTGCGAGGTTATTAAGGATTAGTTGTAGGAATGTTAAAAATTTAGCGCAAGGGTCATAAAACGCTTGACAAAGGATAAATTTATGCTATAATAATATATAGTTAGTGTCCGCTTTCCGTCTGAATACTCAGACATTTGCAGACACAATATATTAAGGAGGAAAGACAAATGGAAACATACGGTCTCGAAAAATTAGGTATCATTAATCCTGCTGCGGTTTACCGCAATCTCTCACCCGCTCAGCTTACCGAAGCTGCTCTCAGAAGAGGCGAAGGAAAGCTCAGCAACACGGGCGCGCTTGTTGTAAAGACAGGCAAGTACACAGGACGTTCCGCTAACGATAAGTTTATCGTTGACTCTGAGGGCGTTCACGACGAAATCGCTTGGGGCAAGGTTAACAAGCCTGTTTCTCAGGAAGGCTTTGACGCACTCTATGAGAAGGTTGTTGCTTACCTCCAGAACAGAGAAATCTTCATTTTTGACGGTTTTGCAGGCGCAGATTCTAAGTACACAAAGTCATTCAGAATCGTAAACGAGCTTGCTTCACAGAATATGTTTATTCACCAGCTTCTCCGCCGTCCAAGCGCTGAAGAGCTTGCTAACTTCAAGGAGGACTACACGATCATCGCTGCTCCCGGTTTCAAGTGCATTCCCGAGAGAGACGGCACTAACAGCGAAGCCGCTATTATGATCGACTATGAAAAGCACATTGTACTTATTTGCGGTACACAGTACGCAGGCGAAATCAAGAAGAGCGTATTCTCAGTAATGAACTACATTCTTCCTAAGCAGGGCGTATTCCCGATGCACTGCTCCGCTAACATCGGCAAGGACGGAGATTCCGCTGTATTCTTCGGTCTTTCGGGTACAGGTAAGACTACTCTTTCCGCTGATCCTAACAGACTTCTCATCGGCGACGACGAGCACGGCTGGGCAGACGATTCAGTATTCAACTTCGAGGGCGGCTGCTATGCTAAGTGCATAAACCTCTCACCCGAGGGCGAGCCTGAGATCTACAACGCTATCAAGTTCGGCGCACTGGTTGAGAACGTTGTTATGGACGAGGAAACAAGAGAATTTGATTTCGACGACGACAGCCTTGCAGTTAACAGCCGTGTAGGCTATCCTATCGAGTACATTCCAAACGCTGAGCTTTCAGGTAAATCGTCAAGCGTTCCCAAGACTGTTATTTTCCTTACAGCAGACGCTTACGGCGTACTTCCTCCGATCTCAAAGCTTGACAAAAATCAGGCTATGTACTACTTTGTATCCGGCTTTACTTCAAAGCTTGCAGGTACGGAGATCGGCGTTAAGGAGCCTGTTCCTACATTCTCCACTTGCTTCGGCGAGCCTTTCCTCCCTCTCGATCCTTCAGTTTACGCTGCAATGCTGGCTGATAAGGTTGAGAAGTCCGGCGCTTCTGTTTACCTTGTAAACACAGGCTGGAACGGCACAGGCAAGAGAATGAAGCTCTCCTACACAAGAGCAATGGTTACTGCCGCTCTTACAGGCGACATTCTCAAGAGCGATTTTGTTAAGGATCCTTACTTCGGCGTAGAAGTTCCTACAACTATCGAGGGCGTTCCTTCCGAGCTTCTTATTGTTGAGAACACCTGGGAAGACAAGGCTGAGTACGCTAAGAAGGCTAAGGAGCTTGCAACTTCCTTTAACAACAACTTCAAGAAGTACACTCATATGAGCGCAGAGGTTGTAGCTGCAGGTCCTAAGGTTGACTAATTATCGGTTATAATTTTTGGATATGATTAAGCTCCGCAGTTTTGCGGAGCTTTTTTTATGAAATAGCTTGACATATGCTGATTTGTATGATATACTTTATATAAAGCGTTATGGAACATTTGTTTTTATATTAAAGAGGAGGCTTTAATATAAAGTAGGAAGGAGGTTTGATTATATGAAATTAAAGAAATTAGCAACATTTATTTTATTATTACCAATTGTTATATTATCAGGGTGCAGTGATAATCAAGAACCGTTAGAATCACATAGGGGAGGTCCTTATCCCGTTCCTGATTTTTCTGAATTTGCAGATAAGCAAAACTATACCGAGCTTGAGTATAGCGAAAATAACTATTCAAGCTGTCTTTATACTGTAAAAGAAGAGTATTTGGAATTTGCAGATGATATTGAAATGACTGCATATGACCACGATGAAAATAAACATCATACAAACGCAGATGTTTATAACGTTAAAGAAATTGACGGCGATTTTATGGTCGCTGTAAAATATTCGGACGATGACAGTTACTATGCATTTATTAATTCAACATATGAGTTTTCTTCATTTGAAAATCTTCTTGAGGTAACAAATATAGAGAATTATTGTGATGTAAAAAAGATAACGGGAGAATTGGATATATCCTGCGAAAGCATTGATGACATAATATCACAGATGACTGATGCGCAAATAATCCCTTACAGCGAAAATGAACCTCACGTAAACGGAACAACGGAAAGTATCGGCAAAGTCTCATTTAAATCTCCAATTTACAGAGGTAATTTTTATATTGAATTTTTTGACGACAATTATGCTGTATTTCATTTCAGCGGCAATCGGACTATTATATCTTATTAATTAAACCAAAAGGAGAAAAACTATGACATTTATATGCTATCCCAAATGCTCTACCTGCAAGAAAGCTCAGAAGTGGCTGGAGGAAAAGGGCAAAAAATTTGAAGTGCGAAACATCAAGGAAAACAATCCCACCGCCAAAGAGATCTCAGAATGGCATAAGGCAAGCGGACTTCCGCTGAAAAGGTTTTTCAACACAAGCGGTAATCTTTACAAGGAAATGGGATTAAAGGACAAGCTTGCGGATATGTCCGAGGAGGAGCAGATCAGACTTCTTTCTACGGACGGTATGCTGGTCAAGCGTCCGATTTTAGTTGAGGGCGATACTGTTCTTGTGGGCTTTAAGGCTGAGGAATGGGAAAAGAAAATTTAGTCCTACAGCGAAACCTTTCAGTAAAAAAATCGTCTATATTAATGAAAGAGCTTTAAAGCTTTTGAACTTTTGCAGAAGTTTTCAACGGGAAGTGATATTGTGGAGGAACTGTCGGACAGCAAAATCATCGGGCTTTATTTTGACAGAAATGAGGACGCTATCAAGCAGTCGCAGGAAAAATACGGCGGCTACTGCTATACCATTGCGTACAATATTTTGGACAACAAAGAGGACAGCGAGGAATGCGTCAACGAAACATGGCTTAGGGCCTGGAACGCTATCCCGCCGAAAAAGCCCTCCAAGCTCGGCTCGTTTTTCGGTAGGATCAGCCGCAATATCGCTCTGGACAAATATAAAAGCGACAACCGTTTAAAGCGGGGAAACGGCGAAATGACAGTTATTCTGGACGAACTGGAAAGCTGTATTCCCGACAGTACGGCAACAGAGGAAGCGGTGGAACTGAAAATGCTGGAGGATATATTGCAGGATTTTCTTAAAACACTGTCACAGCGGGACTGCGCTGTTTTCCTGTCGCGTTACTGGTTCGCTATGCCGCTTAAAGAAATAGCAAAGAAGTATTCCCTGAGAGAAAGTACGGTCAAATCCAGTCTTTTCCGAAGTCGTGGAAAGCTTAAAAACCTGCTTGAAAAAGAGAAAATCACGCTGTAAAGGAGACGATTTTATGAAAGGAAAGGAAAATTCAAAGGCTCTTGAAATTTTTAAGGCATTAGAAAACACAGACGACGAGCTGCTGGAAAAATGCGAAAACTACAGCGGTTCAAAAATCAGAATTAAAAGCAAATGGTTCGCCGCCGCGGCTGCCGCAGTTTGCCTGTGCGCAGTGGGCGCGGGCATTCACCTTATGAACTCCCGGAACGATATTAAGACCTCCTGTTCGGACAGTACAGAGAATATTGCTGTAAGCTCCGCAGCAGCTGAAAGCAAGTCCGAGGAAGCTGTAGAAAGTCACAGCGACATTGCGGAAGTCGGCGGCGAAGATACACAAAAAACCGCCGTCCAAAGCAAGACAACGGATAATCAGAATGCCAACGGCACAGCCTACGGAACAACAAGCGACGGCAGCGAAGCCGACTATGTTTCGGAAAGCACAGCGGAGATATACGAAGTCCCACGCTGGAATGAAATGTCTCTGCCTGAACAATTCAGCGAATTTGAACGTGACGGAAACAATTACTTCGTCAGCTCAAATATTATTGAGGACGAAAGCCGCATCGGAGAAAAGCTGGGGTCCGTTACTCTGAAAGGCTACGATATCTACACCGACGAGGAATATTCCATAGACGCCGAAATATTTGCCGTTTCAAAGCTTTCGCAGAACTATATGGTTGCCGTAAAGTACGAGGGCTATGACGATTATTATCCCTGCGAAAATTCCGACTATCACCCTGCGGATTTTCAGCAGCTTATGAGCGATACAAATCTAAGAGAGGAAATGACCTTCGGCGAAATTTATTACAGCTACTTCGACGACGAGCTGAATTATTATAATGTTGATTACTTTGTGGACAATTCTGAGGTTTTCTGGACAGAGCTGTTTGACAAGGTCGGAAATCCTCAGGCGATCGATCCCGAGGACGTACCCGAGGGATTTTTCAGCGATTACGACTTTAACTGCGAAAGCAAGCTTATAAGAGGCGGAATAGGTATCAGCAGCGACGGTTATATCATAACCAATATCCCCTCGACAGGTTCGGCATTTTATGTCGGCGAGGATAAGGTCAAAGCATTTGCCGACTATATTGACAAAAATTTCAATAAAGGCGTTGCGGTCACTCCCGCAGAGCCTTTCGATGACAGCGGCGAGGACGGAGACCTTACTGTACAGACAAGTCCCGCATACGACCCGAACGCTATTGAAGAGTGATATAATACGTAATGACGGAACAGCTTTGAACGCTGTTCCGTTTCTTTTTTACTGATTTTGCGTACTTACAAAAAAATTCTGCATATTAAGATATATTTAAGAAAAATCTACACCATAATTTAAGCGGAAAGCATTATAATCATTTTCAGAAAAAGAAACAAGGAGAAATAAAATGAATGTAATGGGAAAAATTCTTAACGGCGGATTTGGAATTCTTTTTGCTGCCGTCTCCGCACTTACCTTATTATCCCTCACAGAGGTTATCGGAAAACATCTCGGCTCTGTTCCTTTGGGAATTTTACTTGCGGCAATACTTGCATTAGCGGCTTATTTTCTGTCGGCGCAGTACGGCAGACTTGAAAAGCTCTTTGGCAAACGTATAGGCGGCGATCACGCAAAGGCTGACAGAATATTTTGTATTATGACGGCTTTACTTCTGCTTTTGCAGATATTCTTTGTGCTGACCGTAGATTTTACTCCCAGAAACGACCTTTCGTATGTATGCAGAGGTGCGGAAAATCTTATTATGGGAAACGACCTGCACAGCGGTCTGCCCGATAGACATCAGCATTATTTTGCGGTTTATCCCAATAATCATATGCTGCTGCTCTTTGTCTACGGACTGTATAAAATCCAGTTTACGCTGACGGGAGAAATCTCCAATACTCTGCCGATAATTCTCAGCCTTGCAGGATTGAACATTTCATATATACTGATGTATAAGACCGCAAAGCTGATGTACTCTCCCGAAAAAGCTCTGACCTGCGCTGTTAAGGGGCTGATGTTTACTCCGCTGATAACATATACGCAGTTTTTCTATACGGACTCCATTGCTATGCCCTGGATAACAGGCGCGCTGTATTTTTATATCAAATGGAGGACCTCCGACAGCGGCAGCCGTACAAAAAGTATTCTAAACCTCATTATCTGCGGACTTCTGCTTGCTGTAGCTTACAAGCTTAAAGGCAGCGCGATAATATTTATTCCCGCCGCAGTTATAGATATGTTATTTACACGCAGGAAAAAACTTGACAAAATTATAAGTCTCGGAGCTATTATAGCCGTTTTTGCCGCCGTCTGCATTCTTCTGGGAGGAATTGCAAAGAGCGTTGTCGGTATTAATTGCGAGGAAATGGACAAATACCGTTTCCCTCTTGTACACTGGGTAATGATGAGCGCCGACGGAAACGGCGGCTATCAATACGAGGACTTTATGTACACCAAAAGCTTTGAAGGCTATGACAGCAAGATTTCCGCCGATATGGACAGATTAAGCGAAAAGCTGTCCGAGCAAGGCGCGGCAGGCTTCGGCAAACATCTTCTGAAAAAGCTTACTTATACATGGCGGGATTCAACCTTTATGGCAAACTACTACTATAAGAACAGTTTTCTGAAAAGCGGACTTTTTATAGCGCTTACAGCGCTGTGTCATTTTACCCTGATGCTCGGGATCGTACGCAGTTATATCACTAAAATAAAAAGCAAGGACGACGCTATGTCCGCCGAATTTATGCCAAAGCTTATGTTTGCGGGACTTACGCTGTTTCTGCTGATATGGGAGGCAAGGTGCAGATATCTGGTAAGCTTTTTTGTACTCTTTGCACTGATATAGTATAATTTTATCCTTCTTAAAAAATACCGTATAATGTATTAAAAAAATCCGCAGATACATTATACGGTATTTTAATTTCCCGCAGCCGCGAAATTGTGCATTGTGAACTGTGCATTGTGCATTGATAAAGTATATTGCTGAAAAAACAACGTATCATATATCCTGAAAGGGTGTGTTCGTTTGAAACTCAGTAAATATAAAAGCAAAAGAGCAAAGCTGATTATAGATCTTTTATCGGATATTGCGGGAACATTCTTAATGGCGGTGAGCATACACTGCTTTTGGGAAAGAGCCAACATTGCTCCCGGAGGAGTTTCGGGCATATCGATAATGCTCAAATTCCTATTCGGTCTGCCTGTAGGCTTAATGACGCTGATAATAAATATCCCTCTGCTGATCTTAGGAATGAAATTTCTGGGACGAACTTTTACAGTGCGGACAATACGCACTCTGCTGATAAGTACGTTTATACTGGACTTTGCGGTAACTCCCTATATGCCTCAGTACGAGGGCGACAGAATGCTTGGCGCGATATTCGGCGGAGTATTTATGGGTATCGGATTGGGCTTGATCTTTATGAGAGGCTCCACGACAGGAGGCGTGGATATACTCTCCTGCCTTATCGAAAGGAAATATCCCCATATTCCCATAGGCAAGGCTCTTATGATGATAGACTGCGTAATACTTGCAGTTTCCGCGCTTGTATTCGGAAATATCGAAACGGTACTTTTCGGGATAGTAGCATTGTACTGCCAAACGCAGGTTATAAATCAGATAGTCTACGGTGCGGACAAGGGACAGCAGATCTTATGCATTTCCGAGAAGAACAAGCAGATAGCAGAAAAAATCATAAAAGAGATAGGAAGAACGGCAACGTTCCTGAACGCCGAGGGAGCGTATACGGGCAAGGAAAGTTCCGTGCTTATGTGCATTATAGACGTTCAGGAATACGCCAAGGTAAAAGAGACTATACGGAATACAGACCCCAAAGCGTTCATAATCGTATCAGAGGCAACGAGAATAATGGGCGAGGGTTTCAAATTGATAGACTGATAACGTATACGCTGCCCGAGGCTGCAATAAAGAGATGTTTTATTCCGCGCTCTGTCTTGCCTGTATTTTACGCCAATTTACAAATCCGTACAGATCGTTCATCAGAAACGCTGCAAAGCATATTATCATCGGCAGATATGACGGATTTTCCAAAGCCGCAAGTATCCACAATATTATCAGAACAATATCGTTTGCGCCGTAAGCTATGGCATAGTAAGAGGAACGCAGAAAGGTAAGCGAGCCTGCAAGAAAGCTCGTGAATACTGAGACCGTGCTGAAAATAAGGTTCGCCGTATTGAAATATTTCAGTATGAAATAAAATACAAAGGTCACAAACGAGGTCAGCGTAAAAAGTATTATGACCTTTTTCAAAGTCAGAGCCGCTACTCTTACCTCGGTTTTATCGCCCTCATAAGGATTTTTCAGCCAGCTTATGACCGACAGCAGAGCCGTGGGCGCAGTCATTCCAAGATAAGTTATCATTTCTCCGTAATAACTGAACCCGTAAGATATTACAGCATACAGCAAACTGAAAATTACCGTCATTTCCTGCCCGAAAACGTCTCCCTTTGAAACAAAAATAAGCGCAGTCACGCCTATCACCGAGGCTGTCAATGACAATATTCCTCCTCCGCCTAAAAAATAGGACAACGTTACCAGCACAATAGATATTCCCCAGATGACCCGTTCTGTACGGTTCAGCGATTTGAATGGATTGCGTATCCTCATCTTATGACCTCCATAAAAAAATACACCCATAACGCATTTCTTCTAAGACCTAACGAAATGCGTATGAATGCAATTATGCTGCTGCCCGGTGGCAGCGATTATTCTATTAATGTACATATTATATCACAGCACTATGAAATTGTCAAGTAAAAAACGCAAACGATATGTCTGCGGTTTTACATAATATTTTATTTACTGCAATAGCAAACCGAGTATATTGTCACATTGACGTACCCGTTTCACAGGGACTTACCTTTGCCCATTCTGCTCCGCCCGACCGGCTTTGAAGAATAAATTCAACCTGATTTTTTGAACCTGAATATTCGACATAGAAATATCCGTTGGATTTAATATTCCCTGCACTGCCGACCTTTTCGCTTCAATACAAAATAAGCCGTCCGCACCTTTTACAGCACGGACGGCTTATTCTAACTTAACAAATTCCCATACATATAAGACCTATCAAGCAAAGACCCGTAATTATACAGCTTGAAAGAGCCATAATGTTATCAATTTGTTCCTGAGTAATTTTTTTCATAAAACCTCTCCTTTTGAAAAAATTATTCCAAATCCTTATGCTTATTCTGTTCTCAATGCTATCACAGGATCCTTCTTAGCCGCGATTTTTGACGGGAAGAGACCCGCTATCAATGTCAGGCACACGCTGATAAGCACCAGAATAACTGCCGCCGCCGCAGGGATAGACGCTCTCATCGGAACATCGGTGAGATGAGCAATAATCGCGTTGATAGGAATTGTAAGCAAGTACGAAAGACCTATGCCAAGCGCTCCCGCAACAAAGCCCACGATAACCGTTTCCGCATTGAACACTCTTGAGATATCCTTCTTGGACGCGCCGATACTTCTGAGTATACCGATCTCCTTTGTTCTTTCAAGAACGGAAATGTATGTGATAATGCCTATCATAATTGAAGATACTACCAAGGAGATAGCTACAAACGCGATAAGCACATAGCTGATAGCGTCGATGATCGCTGTGATCGACGACATCATCAGTCCCACATAATCTGTGTACTCGATCTGATCGACCTCGTCCACACTGTTATTATATTCGTCGATAATATCGATTATCCTTTCTTTCGAGGCAAAATCGATAGGATAAATGTTTATTGAATTCGGCTCGGACTCCATCGCATAGCCCATAGCGGTTAAGTTATCTTCATAAGTGGATTGGGACGTCTTTCCGCTGTTTGCGTCCTCTAAAGCCTGCTGCTGTTCCTGCATGATCTCCTGCATAAGCTCCATTTGCTCGTCGGTAAGAGATGCAAGGTATTTTTTCTGCGCCTCGCTCATACCCGTCATATCCGTACTGCCGTCCTGCATTGCGGAGAAATCCTCCATCGTCATACCCGACATTTCCGTTATCTCGGACATATCCGCTCCCTCGGGAAGCTCTCCGTCCTCTCCCTGCATAGCCGCAAGCTGTGCAAGCTGCTCATCAGTGAGATTTTCCATATCGATATCTGCCGAACTGTCTGCGCTCATTGCCGCCAAAGCCGCTTTTTGTTCGTCGGTCATTTCGTTGGCGGCGGCGCTGTCTGCGGTTTCCCCTCCCGCAAGGCTGTCGGACTCTGCCGCGCTGTCGTTTTCTCCGCCTGATACGGAGCTTTCATCGGTTTTCTCGTCCGTTAAAACATCTTCTTCGCCGGACTCAAATTTCAGTCCTGTAAAAACGTCAATTTCGGGATTAGCCAGCTGTTCCTTGACTATCTCGCTGTTTTCCACCTCGTCAAGCAAGTATGTCATAAGCTCGTGAGTATATCCGATAGCGCCGTTGATAGAAGCCGAGGACGCGTCCTCGTTAGGTCTTATAATACCAACTATACTGATCTCTGCGCCGTTTTCCACTGCGCTTTTCATATATTCCTCGTCTTCTCTCATATCTACCCAAACGCCGTTTTCCTTTTTATAGAAATCAGTAGTGGGAACAAGCTTGAACTTCAGATCGAAAATCTCGTCGTATGTATAGGACTGCTGTTCGGTATTGACGTCTATCTCTTCTCCTACGGCTGCCTTACGCATTATTCCGTTAAGCTCCGTCGAATCAAGAATTCCCAGCGAATATAAGAAATAATCGTTTATCTCGTTATACTTATTGACTACAAGAACAACTTCGTTATAATTTTCGGGAAACCTGCCTGCTACGATATCATACTGTTTTTCAACAAGCTCCTGATTATTAATTATTTCCGCCCAAGCGTCGCTGCCCATACCGCCGCTTAAAGTCGACACTGCCGACATCTGGTCTTCGGTAAAATAACCCATATCCGTAAGCACTGTGGAAGGATTTACCTGAACCGCTCCGTCGGAGGTATCAGCCTTGAAAACATTAAGGTCTGTGCTGTATCCGTACTGAATGTCGGTAACAAGCTCGCCGATCTCATCATTGCTGTCAAGATACTCTTTGAGCTTTGTAAGGTTATTCGGTCTTGTTTCCTCCAAAAGAGAATTTATCATAGTACCCATTTGATTTTGAGAGTAGATCTTATCCAGATCGTGTTCGGTAGAATTTCCCGTTTCCTCAGCCATAGTATTCATAATATCGCCGAAGCTGGTATTAGTCTCCGCGATCTGAAGCGGATAGCTTGAAAGCGTATCCGACTGGACCTGATCTATGTACACCTGAACGCCGTTTGAAATGGACAAAATCAGCGCAATACCTATAATACCTATAGAACCTGCAAAAGAGGTAAGCAAGGTTCTCGCTTTTTTAGTCATCAGATTGTTTTTACTGAGCGAAAGAGCCGTCCAGAAGCTCATAGAGGTTTTCAGCTTTTTGCGCTCTTTCTTCTGCGCCTTTCTTTCAGCCTTTGTCATTTCCTTTTCGGGCTTTTTGATAGGCTCCACCACGTTTTTGTCATACGGATCGGAGTCGTCTACGACTTTGCCGTCCAGAAGCTTGATAATTCTGGAGGAATACTCCATAGCAAGGTCGGGATTATGGGTGACCATAATAATAAGCTTATCCTTGGATATGCTCTTTAAAATCTCCATTATCTGCACGCTTGTTTCGGTATCCAGCGCGCCGGTCGGCTCGTCGGCAAGCAGAATATCGGGATTATTAACCAACGCTCTTGCAATAGCCACACGCTGCATTTGTCCGCCCGACATCTGGTTCGGCTTTTTATTGAGCTGATCGCCTAAACCTACCTGTTTAAGAGCATCGATAGCCCTCTGCCGTCTCTCTGAATTTGAAACTCCCGACAAAGTAAGCGCAAGCTCAACGTTGGAAAGCACCGTCTGGTGCGGGATAAGATTGTAGCTCTGAAAAACGAAACCGATAGAATGGTTTCTGTAGGAATCCCAGTCGCTGTCCTTGAAATCCTTAGTGGATTTGCCGCCGATACGCAGATCGCCGTCGGTATATCGGTCAAGTCCGCCGATAATGTTAAGCAGGGTAGTCTTTCCGCAGCCCGACTGACCGAGGATAGACACAAACTCATGCTCGCGGAACTCGATACTCACGCCTTTAAGAGCCTGCACCTTGCTGTCGCCAACGATATAATCCTTGGTAATATTTTTTAAACTAAGCATAATATTCTCCTAACTATATTTTCCTATTGTGGATTTATTATAATATACATTTATAAACTAAATTTAAACTTGCATAAAAAAGCAGACCTTCGTAAAAAGGTCTGCCGTATAGAGCCGTTATTTTCTGCATAGAACTCCGTCAAAAAATTTTTCCTGAAAATCTATTGCCGCCAATATTTCGTTATCGGAATGATCTCTGCCGTCTGAGGACACTATCCATTTGTCCTCGCAGTCGTTAAATCTGTGATAAACGGCTATAACCTTTCCCGAAAATCTCTCAAGGGGCTTGTCTGCGCCCAACAGATAGACGTCCTGCTCCGCGCCGTCGCCTGCGAAAACCCCCTCAACATATCCATAATTTAAAGGATATATCATTTCGGGACGTCTCGGGTGAGCAGAGCCCATAGGTCTGTCGATAACACCGCTTACTGTTTTTCCGATAATATCCGAAAAATCCGGCTTTGAAGGCTCTTTGTGTATCTTTGCCTCGATAAAATAATGCTTGGCGTCACGCCGCATACCGCCCGACCAGCAGTCGTCGATATGACGTACTTTTATCAGCTCAAACTGCGAGAACAGGTTTTCAATATCGTCCATATCAGCAAAAAAATGCGGAACATTCTTTTCGGGTCCCTCGTTTTTCAGTCTGGTGTTTTCGTCCACAACTGTTAACTCACCCGAGTTGAAGCTTTTCCGTGCCTTTGAGCACAGCGTTAAAAACACTCTGCCCTCGGGTCTGAGAACTCTTGCTATCTCCGCGACAGTCCGTTTCATTCCCGCCGTATCGCAATGACCTGCGGAATGCATAGCGAACACGCAGTCAAAAGCGTCATCTGCAAAAGGCAGAGCGGACATATCCGCCTGCTTGCACAGGATATCCACGCCCTCGTCTTTCTGCCACTTTCTCAGATAATCGAGAGCCTCGCGGGAAATGTCCGAAGCTGTAGTCTTAAACCCGCTTTTTGCAAAAAGTATGGAATGCCTGCCCAATCCGCAGCCTAAGTCCAGCACAGAGCGGCAGCCCTCGCTTTTCCACTTAGCCGCGTAGTAATAGCTTTCCTCGCAAGGCATAAGCCACATATCCTTTTTTGCTATACTCCAATCCCACGGGATAAACGTATTATTCTGCATTGTGCGTCACTCCTGCCGTCTAAAGCAAATATTTTCTGTAGCTGATAGTTAGTCTATGCTCTTCATCGTCGGGAACAGCAGTACATCTCTGATAGCGGGCGAATTGGTAAGCAGCATAACAAGTCTGTCGATACCGTAGCCGATACCGCCTGTTGGCGGCATACCGATCTCAAGCGCACGGAGGAAGTCCTCGTCAATACGGTTAGCCTCGTCGTCGCCCTGCTTTAGCAGCTCCTCCTGCTCTATAAAACGCTGTCTCTGATCCACAGGATCGTTAAGCTCGGAATATGCGTTGCACATTTCCCAAGTATTTATAAACAGCTCAAAACGCTCAACATAGTCGGGATTTTCCGGCTTTCTCTTTGTGAGCGGAGATATCTCCACAGGGTGATCCATAATAAAGGTAGGCTGAATAAGGTGCTTTTCAACAAATTCCTCAAAGAACAGGTTGAGGATATCTCCTCTCTTGTGTCTGTCCTCATATTCAATGTGACGCTCGTCGGCAAGCTTTTTAGCCTCCTCCGTTGTCTTTACCGTGCTGAAATCAACGCCTGCGTACTTCTTAACAGCGTCTGTCATTGTCATTCTCTCAAAGGGCTTTCCCAGATCAATGGTATGCTCGCCGTAAGTAACAGAAGTCGTTCCGCAGACCTCCATAGCGAGATGTCTGAACATATTCTCGGTAAGCTCCATCATACCGTAGTAGTCCGTATATGCCTGATAAAGCTCCATAAGAGTAAACTCGGGATTGTGTCTTGCGTCAACGCCCTCGTTTCTGAAAACTCTGCCTATCTCGTAGACCCTTTCAAGTCCGCCGACAATAAGCCTTTTCAGATAAAGCTCCAGAGAAATTCTCAGCTTAACGTCCTCGTCAAGGGCGTTGTAATGGGTCTCAAATGGTCTTGCCGAAGCTCCTCCCGCATTTGACACCAGCATTGGAGTTTCGACCTCCATAAAGCCCTGAGCGTCAAGGTATCTTCTGATAGACGAAATTATCTGCGAACGCTTGATAAACGTATCCTTGACCTCGGGATTACAGATAAGGTCGGTGTATCTCTGGCGGTATCTTGTGTCCTGATCCTTAAGACCGTGCCACTTTTCAGGCAGCGGCAGCAAGGACTTTGAAAGCAGAGTAACAGCCTGAGCGTGAATTGATATCTCTCCCATTTTGGTTCTGAAAACATAGCCCGTTACGCCTACGATGTCTCCGATATCTCCCTTTTTGAACCTGTCGAACTCTTCCTTGCCCACGTCGTTCATACGAACGTATATCTGTACCTTGTCGGACTTGTCTCTCAGATCGAAAAAGCTTGCCTTGCCCATAAGACGTCTTGACATAACTCTGCCCGCAACGCTGACGGTAATTCTGTTTTCTTCCAGCAGAGCCTTGAGCTTTTCCTCGTCGTCTCCCGCCTCAGCCTTGCACTTAGCCTCGACAGCCTCATAGTCGGCTCTTGCCTCGGCGCAGCTTGACGTTACGTCAAATTTGGTTATTTCAAACGGATTTTTGCCTTCTGCTTTAAGCTCCTCCAGCTTATCCATTCTGATTTTCTTCAGGGAATTGATTTCCTCCTGAGACATTTCCTCCTCTTCGGGAGCGTTTGCCAGAATTTCTTCACTCATTTTTTACTCATTCCTTTCGCAATTTTTGATAAAAGACGGAGAGTATGTTCTCCCTCCCCGTCTTTTAAATCATATTTTTACATTTCATAATCAGGTTCAAGCACAAGACTTTCGTCCGCCTTTACTCTGTCGTACACCTGACTTTTCCACTGCTCCTTGGGCACGTCCACAACGCTGACGGAAACCGCACCTGCCCTGTGACCCGTCTGCGCACACAGCGCGTCTCTCAGCTTTTCGGCAATAATGCGCTTTTCCTCGCCGCTTCTGCCCTCGTACAGTTCAACTGTTATATGAGGCATAATTATTCCTCTCTGCTGATCTCGAGAACCTCAAACTTGATAACTCCTGCAGGAGCCTCAACCTCAAACACGTCGCCGACCTTTTTCTTTAGAGCCGCTTTGCCTATAGGAGATTCGTCGGAGATCTTTCCGTTATCGGGATCGGACTCGGTCGAGCCTACTATCTGCAAGGACTCTATCTCGTCGAATTCCAAGTCTTTAAGCTTTACAAAAGAGCCTACGCCTATCTCATGAACGGAAACCTCGTCATCCTCAACAACGGTAGCGTTGGCGATAAGGATCTCCAGCTCATTAATTCTTGATTCGAGAATTGCCTGCTCGTTTTTAGCTTCATCATACTCGGCATTTTCCGAAAGATCTCCGAAGGAACGTGCTTCTTTAAGCTTTTGAGCGACCTCCTTACGTCTTACGGTCACCAGATATTCTCTTTCCTCCTGAAGCTTGGCATAGCCTGCTTTTGAAACGGTCTTGTTGATTTCCATATTATAAACACTCCTGTTCTTAATTTTATAGGGTATTATCAAATTTATATTATACAGCATTTCAATGTATTTGTCAAGCATTGGATAGCGATAAAAACGCTGTTGAGCGCAATTTTTCGGAGCGATTTCGCCAACAGTAACCCCAAATGAACATCAATCACACTTTCTAAAAAACAGCTTTGGATTTTCTGAAAAATCAGTACGTCCAAAGCCGTAAATCGGTTTATGATAAAACAAAGCCAAACTACTTTAAAAATCCCGAGATGATCTTCTGCTCTGCCTCTTCTTCCGTCAAGCCCAGAGTTCTCAGCTTTAGTATCTGCTCGCCTGCGATCTTTCCGATAGCCGCCTCGTGGATAAGCTCCGCGTCGCAGTGCGAAGCCACAAGCTCGGGAGCCGCCGCGACCTTGCCGTTTCCTACCAGAATAGCGTCACACTCGGAATGTCCCGTACAGCGGTTCTCGCCCTTAATAACAGAACGGTACGCCTGATAAGAATTGCCCTTCGCTACCGAACGGGACATAAGATCAACGCCGCTGTCCTCACCCTTGAGAGTGACCTCAAAATCTGTCTTTGCCTGTTCAACTCCGTCGGTCATAAGACGTTCTCTGATGATAAGCTTGGCATTTTTGTCAAGTACGCCTCTGGTAACTCTTGTAGTGAAATCCACGCCGCTCAGCTGAACGGTGTCCATTGTAAGCTTTGCGCCCTCGCCGAGGGTAACGTCGGTGACGGGGTCTATCTTCCTCAGACCGTTGCTTTTGCCTGTGCCGATATGCTTTTCCTCATAAACGACATTTGCGTTTCTCTCAATAAAGAAACGGTGAATTCCGTTGTGACGGGCTTCTTCCTCGCCGTCGTTGTGTACTCCGCAGCCCGCAACAATAGTAACGTCCGCGCCCTCGCCCACATAAAAATCATTGTAAACAAGGTCGTCCACACCGCTATGAGTAACGCAGGCAGGAATATACACCCTCTCGCCCTTTGTGTAAGGCTTGATAGTGATAACAAGCCCGGGAGCGTCCTGCTTAGTCTCGATCTTTATATTTTCCGTGGACTGCCTAGCCGCGCAGCCGCCGTCCTCACGGATATTGTATGCGCCCTTAAAGCTCTCTCCGTCATAGTCGGAAATAATTTTTAAAAGCTCCTGTGTAACGCTGTTCATACTTAACATCTCCTTCCGCAGTTTCTTGCTATCTCTCCCGCCAGAAGCTTTGGCAGGACTTCCTGCGCCGTACCCATTGTTCTTACCGCGCCGTCGGAAACGACCACGATCTCGTCTGCAATTTCAAGAATTCTTTCCTGATGAGATATAATAAGCAGAGTACCCTTGATCTTATTCTTCAGTTCGCCGAAAACGTCCACAAGACCCGAAAAGCTCCACAGATCTATGCCCGCCTCAGGCTCGTCGAAAATAGAAAGCTTGGTGTTTCTCGCAAGTACGGTTGCGATCTCGATCCTCTTGATCTCGCCGCCCGACAGAGACGCGTTGACTTCCCTGTCAATGTAATCGTGAGTACACAGACCGACCTTGCCCAGCAGCGCACAGACCGCCGCCTCGTTCAGCTTTCCGCCTGCCGCAAGCTCCAGCAAATCGCGGACAGTCAAGCCCTTGAAACGCACCGGCTGCTGAAAAGCGTAGCTGATACCTCTCTTAGCGCGCTCGGTTATGTCCAGCGAAGTGATGTCCTCGTCCTCAAGATAGATTTTTCCGCTGTCGGGAGTAACAAGTCCCGCAACGACCTTGGCAAGAGTTGTTTTTCCGCCGCCGTTGGGACCCGTAACCACGACAAGCTTGCCGTCGGGTATTTCAAGAGAGATATCGTTAAGAATTCTTCTGCCGTCCTCAAGGCTCCAATTTATATTTTCTAATTTAAGCATTTTTTTCATTCCCGTCTCATTGGATTTAATGGTAGTATTATGGTGAGATAAACCGTAAAATATACTATTATAGTATTATAACACTTTTTAGTATATTCGTCAAGGGGCAGATAAGACATACCACGGAAATCAATTTTGATTTCCGAAGAGGTAAGAAGTTAGAAGTAAGAGGTTAAAAAAGGTGCGCCGCAGACTTAACAAAACGCGCTTGACAAACGATATAATAGGTGCTATAATAAGTTTACGGCATATGTCGGAAACTGAAAGGCGGACGTATTATGGCAAGACCACAAAAGCTCAGAAGAATATGCTTTGAACCCGAATATGACAGCTTTTCACCGAACGGAGTTCCTCAAAGTGAAAGTATTTTTCTTACTCTGGACGAATTTGAAGCTATCAGACTGATCGACTTTGAAAAGCTTACTCACGAGCAATGCGCATTACAAATGCAGATATCGAGAACGACAGTTACGGAAATTTACGAAAAAGCGAGATTTAAGCTTGCAGACTGTCTGATAAACGGCAAATCCTTATGCATTTCGGGAGGAAAATACAGATTTTGCGACGGTTTGGAGTCTTGCTGTAAAAAATGTCATCGCCTTGACAGTACGGCAAAGATTATTATGAACAAAGGAGAAAATGTTATGAGAATTGCAGTAACTTATGAAAGCGGAGAAATTTTTCAGCATTTCGGTCATTCAAGTCAATTCAAACTGTATGACGTGTCTGAGGGAAAGGTAGAAAACTCGCAGGTCGTTGACACCAACGGCGCAGGTCACGGCGCCCTTGCAGGATTTTTAAATCAGTACAAGGTAGATGTGCTTATCTGCGGAGGAATAGGCGGAGGCGCTCAGACTGCGCTCACGCAGGCGGGAATTCAGCTTTATGCGGGCAACACAGGCTCTGCCGACGCAGCGGTAGACGCATTTCTTCTTGGTATTCTTGCACAAAACACCAACGCTACCTGCGATCATCATTCTCACGGTGCGGGACATACCTGCGGTGAACACGGCTGCGGCGGACATTGATCTTTTTTAATAAAGTAATGCGGACAGATAATATCCGTCCGCATTTACTTATATTTTCAATATTTATCTTTTCACCTATGTGACGCTCTAATTTTTTACAGAGAAATACTTGAATTACTCTTGACAAACTTGAAGAACTGTGATATACTATAATACTCAAAGAAATCAATATACAATTTTTCTTTGAAAGAAGTCGAAAGGAGCGGCTTACTGTGGCAATAGATAAAAAAGGAACAAAGCAGATCGCCGATAACCGCAAGGCAAGGCACGACTATTTTGTGTTGGAAACCATTGAGTGCGGCATTGAGCTTGTTGGCACAGAGGTAAAGTCGATCCGTAACGGCGGGGTAAATCTGAAGGACAGCTGGTGCAGTGTTGACGACGGAGAAATGTGGGTAAAGGGTATGCACATATCTCCTTATGAGCAGGGAAATATATTTAACAGAGACCCGAGACGTGTCCGCAGACTTTTACTGCACAAGCGTGAGATAATGCGCCTTTTCGGCAAGGTTCAGCAGGAGGGACTTGCGCTCATTCCGCTGTCGCTGTACTTCAAAGGCAGCAGGGTGAAAATGGCGCTGGGTCTTTGCAAGGGTAAAAAGCTCCATGACAAGCGTGACGATATGGCGAAAAAGGCTGCAAACCGTGAAATCGAGCGCGCAATAAAGGAGTACAACCGATAATGAGCGGTGAAGAGCTTATAGCTTACTGTCTGGATAAAAAGGGAGCATACAAGGACTTCCCTTTCGGCAAGGATTGTACCGTCATAAAGGTAGAAAAGAAGATTTTTGCACAGGTCTTTACATTAAAGGGAAAGCCCTCGGCAACTCTTAACTGCGACAGAATGACGGGTGATTTTTACCGTACGCTTTACAAGGATATTATTGTCAGGGGCTATCATTGTCCGCCTGTACAACAGCCATATTTCAATACTTTTCCGCTGGACGGCTCTGTACCCGACGATCTTATCAAGGAAATGGCTGAGCACAGCTATTCCGTTGCAGTGGGAAAGCTGCCTAAGTATGTGCGGAAAAGACTTATTGAAAGCGAAGAACGCCCGACAGAAAAATAAATCCGCAAGAGATAGATATGGGGATGTAAAGGTTTCGACGGGGATTTTGAAGTATAATAAGCGAGTAGAGGAGCGCACACTCTTTAAACGGCGTACGTTTTAAAATTAGACGACAACGATAATTTTGAACTGGCTGCTGCTTAAGCAGCGCCCGTCTTACCTTTGAGTACCACGGCTTAGGATAAGGCGTCGACTAGTGGTGAACGTTCTCAGGCAACGGCTGTAGCCTTTGAATGTACAACAGCCTACCGAAACTGAGGGCGTGTCTGTTTGCCCGCAGTCAAGGAAAAAGGCGCAAGCCGGAATAACCGACTACACTCGTAGAAATTTATATGGATAGGTTTTCGGACAGGAGTTCGATTCTCCTCATCTCCACCAAATGTAGGAAAGACGAACACAACACTATATTTTTTTGTGGGCGGACTTTTCGAAATAGTAATACCCCGTGATTGATTTCACGGGGTATTTTCGTTATTTTCTGCATAGTTGATTATAAATAAAATCATTTGTGGCAACTACTTGAAATATACACAAAAATATGTTATAATACAAAAAGAGATTGAACCATATGCACAAAGATGCATAATATAATCTACAATTGCAAAAAAATAAACCCCGAAGGGTTTATGTATTTTTCCACACACTGTGAATTCGTAATACGATAAGCACGCTTTAAGCTTATTTGAACTTGTAGTATAGTTTAAGATGGCAGAACGCCACGTATGGATTACGATCCGCAAATCATATAAAAAACTATGCAGCCTCATTCTTGGTTGATGATGATTAGATCGGATACAGTAAAACCTCGCTTATGGTTGAAATTACGAAATAAATGAAAACCGCACT
>JAUNOG010000006.1 GCA_030531185.1 Ruminococcus sp. | reverse complement strand
AACCCCCGACCTGCTGATTACAAATCAGCTGCTCTACCAACTGAGCTACACCAGCTTGTACCAATCAAGCTTGTTATCTGCCAGATAACAGATTTATTATATCACGTTCAGATGCCATTGTCAAGCAAGTTTCCGATTGTTTTCAGAATATTAACATTTGCATCTTGTCTGAACAATGCGTTCCCTAAACAGCTTTATTATTATAGCACGCTTTTACAGACTTGTCAAGGGATTTTGTCGGTTTCTGCATATTTTACAATATTTTTTGAATTACAGACCTAATTTTTGATAATAATTATCTGAAGAGAATTCTCTTTTATTATTGTCGTAAAACATTGTGACTGTACTTGCAAAATTTGTGCATATTTGCCGAAATTCAGATAACCGCTTGACAATAACTATATTTTGTAGTATAATTATAAAGCTGTCTGGAAGAGGCAACTCTTAGGATATGTATTACAAGTCTGATGACGCAGACAAATATTTTGCGGAAATATCTGCAAAATTCAGAGCACACGAAGCTTGGATACATTCGGTGGCGCGAAGCAATTCCCCACTGTGTGCATCGTCAACTACGAGGCGTAACTCAGTTTGGTAGAGTGCTTGGTTTGGGACCAAGATGCCGCAGGTTCAAGTCCTGTCGCCTCGATTATATGTTTGTAAAACCGCTATTTTAAGCGGTTTTATTTTTTGCTTACACGTTTTTTATACGAAAATCATTTATACTATGCCGCTTTCAATATAAGTATGGTACTTTTATCAATATGAATAAATTGTTGCCTGTTGGTAAAAGAATATAATTTCCATTGACTTTGACACGATGTCATACTTTATACCTAAAAATTTCCTGAATTTCACATCTGGGGAGAACATATCAAATGGATCGAAAACAGCAAGAAATATGATTCAAATTACAGCAAACTCGGCGACGAAATAATGGGAGGATGTCTCGAGGAACATCTGAACTGGATATATGCCGCACATAACGGCTGGCAGGAAAACGGGATAGACGGTCAGATCGACTTAATGCTGCCAATCAAGCCAAGACTGTAATTGACCTCTGCATAATAAAAAGAAACACCGTTTCACTGCGGTGTTTCTTTTTATCGTCATCTTATTTTTATCCGCCCAGACGTATCATTTCGTCAATACATACTCTTGCGGACGCTATTTCTTCGTCGGTCATTTTTATTTCAAATGCGCTGCCGTCGTCAACGCCTTGGCAGGATTTGTATACGTCAATAAGCGTTGTAAGCTTCATATTGGGACACATAATTTTCTTTGAAAGTATGTAGAAATCCTTTTCGGGAAATCTGTACTGCAAATGCTCCGCAATGGAAATTTCAGTGCCGATGATGAATTCCTTGTCGTCTGAATTAGCCGCATATTCCATAATGCCCGAGGTAGAGCCTGCGTAGTCCGCAAGCTTTGTTACCGCGGGAATACATTCGGGGTGAACAAGCACCTTGGCGTTGGGGTGAGCCGCCTTTGCCGCCTCGATCTCCGATTTGGTAACGGAGGCGTGAACGGGACAGCCGCCCTGCAAAAGCTTAATGTCCTTATCGGGACAGGCTTCGGCAACAAACGAGCCTAAATTACAGTCGGGGATAAACAGTATCTTATCGGCGTCCATATTCTTAACAATCTTCACAGCCGATGAGGACGTAACGCACACGTCGCACACAGCCTTCAGCTTTGCGGTAGTGTTTACATAGCAAACGACCTTTCTATCCGGCTCCTTTGCCTTGAGAACCTCTATCATTTCAGGCTCCATCTGTTCTGCCATAGGACAGCCCGCCTGAGGATTAGCAAGAAAAACTCTCTTGTCGGGGGACAGCATTTTTGCAGTCTCCGCCATAAAATGCACGCCGCACATAAGGATATTTTTATTTTGAACCTTAGCCGCCTCGACGCTGAGCTTGTAGGAATCCCCCGTAATATCGGCGATTTCCACTATCTCCTTAGCCTGATAGCTGTGAGCGAGAATGCATATATCCTTTTCCTTTTTGAGCTTTAATATCTCCTGCTGAACAGTATTAATATTCATATTCTTCACCTTGATTTTTTCAATGGACTTTCATAAATTATATCACATAATTATCTGCGCCGTCAAGTTCTTTTTCAAGAATATCCGCAATGGTGATATTGTCCACTACGTCGTTTACAGCGTCGTAAATTTTCTGCCATATAAACAGCGTGGGACATTTATCCTGCCGCTCGCAGGGATTTATGTCCCCCTCAAGGCAGGCAACGGGAGCGAGACTTCCCTCCGTAAGCCTTAAAATCATACCCACTGTATATTTATCGGGAGAGCTGGCAAGCTTATATCCTCCGCCCGCGCCTCTGATACTTCTCACATAGCCCGCGCGGCTCAGTACGGATATTATCTGTTCAAGATACTTGTCGCTTATTCCCTGTCGTTCCGCAACAGCCTTGATCGGTATATAGCCGTCCTCAGCGTGCATAGCGAGATCTATCATAAGTCTCAGAGCGTATCTGCCCTTGGTAGAAATTTTCATACTTGCGTCCTCCCTTGTATCATATAGAATTACTATGAATTATTATAACTCATTTATATACTTTTGTCAAGCATTTTCGGCACAAAAGTCCCCGCAGACAGAAATGGAGGAGCTGTCTGCGGGAAAACATACTTTTTTACCGTATCATCAATTAATTTATCAATTCACATAGAAAAACTTCTTAACGATCTCATAAACCATAAACGCAAGATAGATCAAAACTGCGGGATTTGTAAACACGGTCCTGTTCACCGTACGCTTGTCGAGTATCTTGCCGTTTTCCTGAATTTTTAGGAACTTTATATGTGTGAATAGCACGAAAAATCCTATGAGTGCCACAGCGATCTCCACTATGCTGAATATCAGTTCGCCGCAGGCAAGGTTCAGCACGTCGGAAATATCCATAAAATTAGCTATTAAATTGTTTGTCATATGAATGATTATCGTCGGGAATACCGAACCGCAGTTGACAGCAATTATAGCGTAAACAATTCCCGTTCCGAACGCGGACGCCGCCTGCGGGATATTTCCGTGCATAAGCGCAAAGGCTGCTGCGGAAAGCAGTATCGCCGCTGTGTTTCCGTATTTTGAAAGCACGCCGAGGATAATTCCTCTGTAGATAAATTCCTCGATTATAGGAGCAAGTATAACCACATAGGCTAACTGCATTAAGATCGACGCCGCAGACGGAGAGCTTATGGTGAAATCGCTTTCGGGAACGGCAATGCCCTGCGCGTTCATAAAGCTTGTGAAATACGCTACCGCCAACGAAAATATCATATTTATCACAAAGCAGGCGGGAGCCCACACGATTGCAGTTTTTGCTCCCTGCTTATTTGGTCTTATAAAGCCGTGGAAGTCTATTTTCATTATCCCCTTGCCGATTATGAGTATCAGCGCGAGGCTTAATACCGTAATAGCGATATTCGCTCCCATTTGATAGACCGTAGAGTGCACCAGACTTTCGTGATTGTCAAGGAGATACTTGACTACAGTGACATAGCTCAGAGTGAATTTTTTTGACAGCACATAGTAGGTCACATAATAGAAGCCGTATGCAAATACCGTATTAAGTATGTTATAAATTATCAGCAGTACGCCCAGCTTTGTGCAGTCCCTGAAAAGAGAACGCTTTTCACGCATAGCCTCCTCGCTGAAAAAGTTCATATTAAACTGCGGGTTGTAGCTGTAATTATAGCCGTAACCCTGATTTCCGTTAAAATTCAATGTATCACCTCTCAAAATTTACAGCTCGTGATAATACGGACAAATATCTTCATAGCTGCCGTCTTTCATTCTGAATCCTTTGGGAATAACTCCAAGCTGCGTAAAGCCTAAACGCTCATATAAACGGCGCGCGCGGATATTTGACGCTACTACCGCATTAAACTGCAATACTTTAAAGCCGTGCAGACGTCCTTGAATAAGACAGTCAGAGACTAATTTTTCACCGATATGAAGTCCGCGTCTGTCGGACCTTACGGCATAGCTTGCGTTGCAGATATGTCCGCACCTGCCCACATTATTCGGGTGGAGGATATACAATCCCAAAACCTTATCCTCAGCGACGGCAACGGCAGTATATGTCTGCCCGCCGAAGAATTGTCTGCCTGTGTCCTCGTCCAGCAGCTCCTCCTGCGGAAAAGCTATGCCTTCCGCAACGACTTCGTTCCATATACCTATCATTTCTGGCAGATCTTTTTCTCTGTATTCTCTTATATTGACGTTCATCTGAATTAGTTCCTCCAATTCCGATTTGGCTTATCGGACATAACTTAATATATTAAACTGCGGATTGCAGATGTGATTGCGTAATTTTATGATTGTATTAATACTGTAAATCGGAATGTATCTTTGTTGTGGCAGTTGCAAACTACAGTTCTTTTAAAAACTATGATATATGATATACAGCATTATCTTCCCCCTCCCCTTGGGGAGGGCACATTCAGTTCGAACAACCAATTTAATATTGGTGGGAGGGGGAAGTGCCCCGTGCGGGCTAGCACAAATTCCGATTTATCATTATTAACACACTACAAAGTAAAACTTACTACATTATATCATAAACTATTTACAGTACACAAGTATTAAAATTATGTAAACAAAATACGGATATTTTGTAATTACTATTGCATTTTATCAAATATGCGTTATAATATAATTAGCACTCGGAGATTGAGAGTGCTAAAACGTGTATACTATATTAAATGTATAAAAGAAAGGTCGTATTAAAATGCAGACAAAGGAATTTAAAGCAGAATCCAAAAGACTGCTCGATATGATGATCAACTCGATTTACACACACAAGGAGATTTTCCTGAGAGAGATCATTTCAAATGCCAGCGACGCTATCGACAAGCTGTATTTCAAGTCCCTTACAGACACAAGCGTCGGACTTAACAAGGACGATTTCGCTATCACTATAGCCCTTGACAAGGACAACCGCACAATTACCGTTTCCGATAACGGTATCGGTATGACCGAGGACGATCTGGAAAATAATCTGGGTACTATCGCGCAGTCCGGCTCTCTTGCGTTCAAGAAAGAGAACGATCTCGGCGAGGACGTCGATATTATCGGACAGTTCGGCGTAGGCTTTTACTCCACCTTTATGGTCGCAAAAGAGGTCACGGTACTTACAAAGGCTTACGGCTCGGACAAGGCTTATCTCTGGAAATCCAACGGTGTTGACGGCTACACCATAGAGGAAAGCGAAAAAGCAGAGGCGGGTACTACGATCACCCTTTACTTAAAGGACGACACCGAGGACGAGAAGTATTCAACCTACTGCGATCAGTATCAGGTGCAGTCGCTTGTTAAGAAGTATTCCGACTATATCCGTTTCCCAATCAAAATGGAGGTCGAGCATACTCACTATACCGAGGAGGGCAAAGACCCCGAGGTCACAAAGGAAATCGAAGTCCTCAACAGTATGACCCCTATCTGGAAGAAAAACAAGAACGAGCTTACGGACGAGGATTATAACAATTTCTATCTTGAAAAGTTTATGGACTACGAGCCGCCCGTAACGCATATCCACTCAAAGAACGAGGGCATCGCTACCTACGACGCGCTGCTTTATATTCCTGCGAGAGCGCCTTTTGACTATTATTCAAAGGACTACGAAAAGGGACTGCAGCTTTACTCCAGCGGAGTGCTTATAATGGACAAGTGCGCAGACCTGCTCCCCGACTGGTTCAGCTTTGTTAAGGGCGTTGTCGACTCGGAGGATCTTTCGCTGAACATTTCAAGAGAAATGCTCCAGCAGGACAGACAGCTTAAAATAATTGCAAAGAACCTTGAAAAGTCCATTAAGAACGAGCTTACCAAAATGCTCAAAAACGACAGAGAGAAGTATGAAAAGTTCTACGACGTATTCGGACTACAATTCAAGTTCGGTATTTATCAGTCCTACGGTGCGGCTAACGATACTCTCAAAGACCTGATCATGTTCAAATCTTCATTCGAGGGCAAGAACGTAACTCTCAAGGAATACGTTTCCCGTATGAAAGAGGGACAGGAGCATATTTACTATGCCTGCGGCGAGACCAAGGAAAGAATTGAAATGCTCCCGCAGATTGAAAAGATCAAGGATAAGGGCTACGAAGTTCTCTACTTCACTCAGGACGTTGACGAGTTCGCTATCAAGGTTATGATAAACTACGACGGCAAGACCTTCAAGTCCATAAGCGACGCAGACCTCGATCTCGACACCGAGGAGGAAAAGGAAGAGGCTAAAAAGCTGGACGAAGAAAATAAGGATATGTTTACCTTTATGCAGGAGGCTATTTCCGACAAGGTCAAGACGGTACGTCTTTCCAAAAAGCTTAAAAGTCACCCCGTATGCCTGTCCTCAGACGGCAACATCACCATAGAAATGGAAAAGGTGCTTAATTCAATGCCTCAGAACGACGGCAACAAGGTAAAGGCTGAAAAGGCTCTTGAAATCAATCCTAATCACCCGATATTTGAAAAGCTGAAAACCCTTTATGCACAGGACAAGGATACTTTAAAGGACTACGCAAAGCTGCTGTACGATCAGGCTCTGCTTATCGAGGGGCTCAGCGTTGAAAATCCTGTTGAGTTCGCTAATCTTATCTGCGGACTTATGACAAAATAAACGGTTGGTCTGCGAACCGACGGAAATATCAGAAAACAGAGGTTAGAAAAACGCCTGCGGCGCATATTTCTAACCTCTTGCTTTTACGGAAATCAAATTTTTACTTGACTAATTATCCCAAAAGTAGTATAATAGTTTTAATCGTATTACAGAATTATCTGAAAGGGGTTTTGGTCATGAGTGAAATCAAAAAACCGTTTTATATTACCACACCTATTTACTATCCCTCGGGGAATCCGCATATCGGTCACTGCTATACCACAGTTGCCTGTGACTCTATCGCGAGATACAAGCGTATGCAGGGCTACGACGTTATGTTCCTTACGGGAACGGACGAGCACGGTCTGAAAATAGAGCAGAAAGCCGCTGAAAAGGGCGTTACTCCTCAGGAATACGTTGACGATATCGTTAAGATATTCAAAAATCTGTGGAGCTATATGAATATCAGCTACGACAGATATATCAGAACCACCGACGATTATCACGTTGAGACAGTCCAGAAGATATTCAAGGCTCTTTACGACAAGGGATATATTTATAAGGGCGAGTACAAGGGCAAATACTGCACTCCCTGCGAAAGCTTCTGGACGGAGTCGCAGCTTGACGAAAACGGCTGCTGTCCCGAGTGTCACAGAGAGGTCACAGAGGCTAAGGAGGAGGCTTACTTCCTAAAGATGTCCCCCTTTGCCGACAGAATTGAAAAGCTGTTGACGGAGACGGATTATCTTCAGCCGAAGACAAGAGCCACCGAGCTTGTCAACAACTTTATCAAGCCCGGACTTGAAGACCTGTGCGTATCGAGAACTACCTTTAAGTGGGGTATTCCCGTTACCTTTGACCAGGGTCACGTTGTTTATGTGTGGATAGACGCGCTGTCAAACTATATTTCCGCTCTGGGTTTCTGGAACGAAGAATACAGCGATTACGATAAATTCTGGCCTGCGGACGTTCATATGGTGGCAAAGGACATTATGCGTTTTCACGCTATCATATGGCCTGCAATGCTTATGGCTCTGGAGCTTCCTCTGCCTAAGCACTTAGCGGTACACGGCTGGATAACCTTTAACGGACAGAAGATGTCGAAATCTCTGGGCAACGTAGTCGACCCGTTCATTCTGGGCGAAAGATACGGTGCGGACGCTATCAGATACCACATTCTCAGGGAAATGGCTCTGGGCGCGGACAGCTCTTTCTCCAATGAAATAATGATAAACAGAATTAATTCCGACCTTGCAAACGGATTGGGAAATCTCGTTTCCAGAACCGTGGCTATGGCGGACAAGTACTTCGGCGGAACTCTCCCGACAGAGCGTGAGGCGGGAGAATTTGACGACGAGCTTATTGCCGAGGCGTCCGCGCTGAGAAACAAGGTTGACGAATTCATTGACAAAACTCAGTTAAATAACGCTCTTGCGGAGATCTTCAAGGTAGTGTCCCGTGCGAATAAGTACATTGACGAGACCGCGCCGTGGGTTCTCGGCAAGGACGAAAGCAAGAAAGCGAGACTTGCGGCAGTCCTCTATAATCTGCTGGAAACTATCAGAATAGTGTCAACCTTGCTGAGCTGTTTTATGCCCACGACTATGCCAAAGGTATGGGAGCAGATAGGCGCCAAGGCTGAGGACGTGACCTACGAGAACGCAGGAAAATTCGGAGTACTTCCCGCAGACGTTACAGTCAAGAGGGGCGAGATAATCTTCCCGAGAATTGACGTTGACAAGGAAATTGAAGAGCTTAACAAGATAATCGGCTCAAAGGCTGAGGAGGAAACTCCCGCTGATGAGAACGACGGCTTTGAGCCTGCGTCTCTTGCGGACGAGATCACCATAGACGACTTTGCCAAAGTAGACCTGCGAGTTGCTCTTGTCAAGGAGTGCGAAAAGGTAAAGAAGTCCAAAAAGCTGCTTTGCTTGCAGCTTGACGACGGAATGGGCGGCAGACAGGTAGTATCGGGCATTGCGGCTTGGTACAAGCCCGAGGATCTGATAGGCAGGAAAATTATCCTTGTGGCAAATCTCAAGCCCGTTAAGCTTTGCGGAGTGGAGTCCAACGGAATGATCTGCGCGGCAGACGCTCCCGACGGCTCGGCAAAGGTTATTTTCCCTGACCAGAGCCTGCCCTGCGGAGCTAAGCTGAGATAAGCTTACAGCTTTTTTAGTAAAATAAATTGTCAATTGTCCATTGTCAATTGACAATTATATGCGTCCGTAGCTCAGTTGGATAGAGCGCAAGACTCCGACTCTTGAGGCCGCCGGTTCGAATCCAGTCGGGCGCACCAAAGAAAAGCTCGTGTATACGGGCTTTTTTATTTACAGCAAAAACTTTAATATATTAAAAAGCCGCAGTCAGGACACAGCGGCTTTTACTATTAATAATGTTTATTTCGTATTTTTTCTGTAGAACTCGCATATTTTGTCCGCAATCACCGAAGGCGGAAATTCTCCGCTTACACTGTAATCGGAATGCGCCGCATATAACGGCCTGCGGAAATCGAAGCGCTCTTTAAGCTGTTCTTTGGTGGAATTATACGCTATAGGACGGTGAGGATCGTCCTTGATACGTCCGTAGCAGGTTTCGAAAAGAGTGTCTATAAATACTGCAATTCCCGCCTTTTTCGCTACATTGCCGTTATGCTCCGTCAACAGTGCGCCGCCGCCTGTAGCCACAATTCCGCCTATGTTTGCAAACTCCTCCAGAGCTTTGGTTTCAAGCTTTCTGAAATAAGGCTCTCCCTTTTTCTCAAAGATATCGGGTATCGTCATACCCTCCTTGTCCTCAATGTATTTGTCCAGATCGACGCATCGGCAGTTCAGCTTTTTTGCAAGTATTTTGCCTACTGTGGATTTACCGCAGCCCATAAAGCCGCATAGGAAAATAGGTTTCATATTTTATTCCTCCGTTATAGTTTTCTGTCTGTTTTTACTGTTATGGATCTCCCGTCAAAAGGACGTTTGAACGTTACCTCGCCGCAGAGCAGTGCCTGCGTTTTCCTTGATGTGCAGTCTCCGCCGTACATATCGTCGCCTATGAGCGGATAGCCTATATGCGCCATATGTACCCGTATCTGATGAGTTCTTCCCGTTTCAAGTATAAATTCGCATAATGCGTGCTTGCCGCGCCTTTCAAGTACCCGCCAGCAGGTCGCGGCATACTGTCCGTCCTCCCTTACACAGCGGAGTATTATGGACTCCCGCTGTCTTGCGATAGGGGCGCATATACGTCCGCCTGAGAATTTCGGCTCGGGTATCAGCCCGTAATAGACCTTATCAATGCTTCCTTGAAGAATATGTGCGGCGTGACGGCTTTTCGCACATACCACGCACCCCATTGTATTTCTGTCAAGTCTGTTAATCGGTCTGAACGTTATCCCGGGACATTTGACGGCAAAGAAATTCGCAAGAGTGTCGTCTCTGTGCTTTATGGACTGATGAACGGGCATTTCCGACGGCTTGTCGAACACGATAACGTCCTCGTCCTCATACAGCACGGGAACGTCAAGACTTGCGTTGACCTGCGGAATATCGCCCTGAATATCCTTGATTTGGATAACGTCGTCCTCATAAACGTAATCTACCGTGCGGACTAATTCTCCCCGACGGGTAATTCCGTTTTCAATACGTTTTAGCTTTGTCACAAGCCTGCGCGAAAATCCTTTTTTACGCAGGACTTCTCCCAGCGTACTGCCGTTTTCGGCGGCTGAAACAGTGATCTTCATCGGCAGTATTTCCTCCAGCGTTTGATCATACCGGGCATTTTGTCGTGGTTATATTCACCTAGGAATTCGTCCATAAGCAGGGTATAGCATACCTTAAAATAAGGATATACGGCAAAAACGGGATAAACCAAAAACAGCGCGGGGATAAACTTTATAAAACCTGCAAGAAATTTAATATAGCGGTAATGCTTGCCCTCCATAAGACGGACGGACAGATCGCAGGCGTCAAAAATATTTGTTCTGGGATTAAGCGCCATAATATACGGCGTAAGACAGAGGGAGATACAGTAATGCGCCGTCACGCCTGTCCATATAACGGTAAAGCCCACGCACAGCATAAGACAAAAAAGTCCCCCCGAGGTAAGTTCATCGATACGGCACACGTAGCTCCAGTAATAGATCCCATAAAGACTTATAATTCCCGGGACGGCAGCGGTAAACTTTATAAAGAACCGTACCAGAGCCGATTTATATGCCATTCTATAGTAGCTGAGTGAATGCGCCGTTATATAGGAACGCGTGTCGATCAGATTGCCGCCTCTTGCAATATCAATAAAGTTTCTTCTGACAACTGCAAACTGAGGAATAAGCAATGCAAGCTCTACAAAGGATTTTATAAGCCAGAAAAAAAGTACGGTTTTATTTTTCGTTATCAGCGTAATGTTGTACATCCATTGCCTCCCCGCTGATTTAAGCAGGATAAACGCAATAGCCTCGCACATCAGGAAAAACGCGATGTTGGCGAAAAGGCATACTATAAGAGAGATACAGTCCCCGCCGTTGGAGCTTATCCTGCTTCTTGCAAGTATCTTAAGTTCCTTATCCGTCATTTTATCACGCTCCTCTCATACTGCCTTTAGCCCGTCTGCCTGAGTTAAATGTTAAAGTATTCTTCGTCCTCGTATCTGTCGGGATATCTGCCAAGTATCTCAAAAGCTTCCGATCTCTGCCACATCGCCGCCGTCACCATTACCTCAAAGCCCTCTCCGAAATCGCAGGCAAATTCCATAGGCTTTTTCTTGGGAACACCGAAACAGCTAAGCATATTCATTATAATCCCGCCGTGGGTCACGACTGCAACGTTGGTCATACCCTCGTACATCATATCCGATATTATTATCTTTATTGCCTCGTAACAGCGCGTAACGACTTCTCTTATGCTCTCTCCGTTAGGCGCGGGATTGTCCAGTCCGCCCTTTATGAACTCCTTGTATACATCAGTCTCCATCAGATCCTCTGCTTTTTTATTTTCAAAATCTCCGAAGTCCATTTCTCTCAGCTCGTCCATTTCCACCGTATACCTGTTGGGATAAAGTATCGCCGCCGTTTGCTTACAGCGTTTAAGCGGAGAGGTATAGACCTTCTGCACCTGCGGATAATCCAGAGTATCAGCCTTTTCAAAAAGCTCCTTTGAGCCAAGCTCACTGAGAGGAAGATCGGTGCTGCCTATATATCTTCCGTCCTCGTTAGCCTCGGTCATACCGTGGCGTATAAACGCTATTCTGTAACCTTTCATAAGAATTTTCGTCCTTTCTTAAATATTATTTTTTGCTTGTCTATTTACAAAATCATAAAATTGTAGTATAATTGAAAACAGCTAAAAAAATCAAAGATTATATAAGGAGGCATTATGGGCAAATTTACAGAGGATAAAAGCCGCGAATACCTTGACGCCATAGGCGCAAGGCTCAAGGGCGTAAGGCTTTCAAAAGGAATTACTCAAAAACAGGCGGCAGAGGACACAGGAATAACCCAATCATTTTTATCGGCGATAGAGCGCGGGAAAAAATCTGCCTGTACGGCGCAAATCGTTTCTCTTATAAGATATTATGACGTTTCATACGAAGCTGTTTTAGGCGAACATAAGGGCGGCTATGCGCTGGAGGATTTTTCAAAGAGCGAAAACCTCACCGTATGTGAAGGTCTGCTGAAGGAGCTCGTATCCGACTGCGCCTCTCTGGAGGTCGGCGCGGAAAACTGTATCAAAATTTGCATATATATGCTATTGAGATCGATCTACCGTGAAAATCCGCACAGCAGCCAGAAGATATTTTCCATAGATTATGAAACCGCTATGGCTGAGTCGGAAAAAGTGATAATAAACACTCCTGAAAATCTGTCGCGTTTTATCAAGCAGAGCAGGGAGATAAATCCCAAGACTCTGGAGATCCCCGTACAGCACAGCGGAGAGCTGAGAGCGTTCATAAACGAATGCGAGCTGATGCTGTGCAGCAAGGAAAGCTGAAATATATTTTATTATAGCACATAAGCGGCGATATTTCAAGTGTTGACAGCGAATTGAAAATAAAACTAACGGACTGAGAACAATCGGCAGTCCGTTAGTTTTATGCAAATGCTATGAATTGTAACTCACGTTGTTACGGCATTTTTTCCGAAATATTATGCCTCGGGAAGTATGATAGCCGCTACCACATAAGCGACTATTCCTACACCGCTGCAGCAGGCTAAAATTACTGTGCCTATTCTTACTACGTTTACGTCTACATTGAAATATTCCGCAATGCCGTTGCACACTCCGCAGATTATTCTGCCCCGTCTGATTTTGTATAATGTTTTCATATCTGTTTCCTCTTATCGTTATTTAATGTTATTATCTACTTACCGAAAATAAAGTCAATGTCTCCCGCTCCGCTGTCGATATCTACGGTGTATTTCCCGCCGCTTGAGCCGTAATGTTTTCTGCCGTCTCCCTCGAAACGGTAGTCGCTTTCGGAGTTTGTGAGGGTAAATGTACAGTCTCCAGCTCCTACGTCGGCTTCGATATCGCCGTTTATCGTTCCGCTGAAATCAACGTCTCCTGCGCCGCTGTCAATTTCTATTCCGCCCAGAACCCCGTTTTCTATGGTCATATCTCCTGCGCCGTTATCGATCTCAAGAGTTTTGTTTACGGTGATAAAGCTTATGTCGCAGTCTCCCGCTCCAGTATCTATGGACGCATTATCGCATATAAAGGAATTTATATCGCAGTCACCTGCGCCCATATCAAATTCAGCGTATGAGCATATAACATTGTTGACCTCCACCGTGCCCGCTCCGCAGTCAAGCTTAAAGTTATTATACGTTTTGTCGGGAAGATATATTTTAAGGGATATTTCATTTTTCCCGGATCCCAAATTCCATAAGGGGAAATCCCAGAAATTAAAGTTTTTCTTCTGCCGCTTGATTTCAAAAATATCTCCCGATGTTTCCACTTCCACATACTCGGGAATATTTATACCCTCGACGTGGATATTTTCATCTGCGCTTTTGTCGATGAGGATATCCCCGATACCGAAATCAATTTCGATATTGTTTATACTGCCGGCGTCATAGCTTTCGGAAATGTCCTTCATTTTGTAGTATTTGGATATATCGGAGTTTTTGTAATAGATAATTCCCGCAGCAAGCAGGATTATGCCCAGTATCAGCACGACTGTTGAAAATACGGGAAATCTGCTTTTAATTCTGTCGCCCGAAGCGTCATATTTAGCCATTGTCTCTTGCACCTCCTATACCGAAAACCCTGCGGATAAGTGAAATACAACCGTTGACCACAGATACGCCCGCCCTGAAGATCATCTTAACAACGGGGATAACGATAAGTCCGAAAAGACCCAAAGCTATAAGACCCACGCCCAGTACGCATATGCCCACAGGCGGTACTGTGAATAAAGCGGCGAGGCCGCCTACCGTACAGCCCAAGCCTGCCGCGCCCAATGCGACCACAAGTGAAAACGCAACAGCAAACAGCGCGACCGTTAATGAGAACGCTACCGCCGCCACAGGCACCCATATAGGGAACGTGACTAAAATAAGCACAAATTTTGTAAGATTGCCGTTTCTCTTAGCCTGATCGTCATTATACTGATTTGAATTGTACCGATAACCGTCTCCCGCAGGAGTGAAATCCTCTGCGTTTTCAAAGCCTTGACTTCCGTTGAAGCTCGGATTTCCGTTCTGAGCGTTCTGACGATTTTTGAAACCGTCGTTTTTGATGACGTCGTCCATTTTGTATTCAGGCTCGCCGTCAACGTGAATGCCGTTGTCGATTAGGATTTGTCTCGCGACTTCCTCGGGAGAACCGAGATTTTGAGATACCTCCTGCTCTCTGTCCCGTCCCGCGTCAAGAAAAATCTCTTCATAATAGCTAAGAGCGTCGTTTATCTCGCTCTGCGCCAGCCCCTTATTTTCGAGGCAATATCTGAGACTTGTAAGAAATTCAAGTCTGTTCATTGCTCTTCACCCTCATTCATCAATATACTGTCTACCTTATTTTTATGCTGAGACCATTCGGCTCTGTACTCGGTCAAAGCGGTGCACCCCTTTGGAGTAACGCGGTAATAACGTCTGTTTCTGCCCATATACTCCTTGTCGTAGGTCTCGAGCAGTTCGTTTTTCTGAAGTCTCCTCAGTACGGGATACAGTGTGGATTCCGACACGTCTACCGCCCGTCTGAGATACTGTGTTATTTCATAGCCGTAGGTATCCTCTTTATTGACCACGGACAGCACCATTGCGTCCAGCAGACCTGCGCTGACGGGAAAGCCCATTTTTGCATTCTCCTTTCTCATTTGATCTTGCTTTCATTTATTGTATCTTTTCTTTTGCTTTACATGTATGCGGATTGCCTTATGTTATTTCTGTAACTATATTATACGATGTATAATATTATTTGTCAATACAATATTGTAAATTTGTATGTATGCACAAAAATTACATATACTTTTTGTATACGTGAATAAATTCTGCACAGAAACTACTGATTATGACTTTTGAAAAACTTGTTCTGAGATATCCGAATGTTAACAAAATGTAAACTTTAAATTGTGCAACTTCAGGTTGACAAAAGGCAAAACGGAATTGGTTGATTATTTTCCTTTTTATGCTATAATATAATACATAACAGATAAAAAAGCCGTACGGCGGGAATTGCTCTTCCGCGTCCCTCGGGGGAAATTCCTGCATAGCTGAAAAACAGCGCAAAATCGCTTTTTTAATATGTAAAAACTGTTGACAAGCGGTTCAAAATGTTTTATAATAATAGGGGAAATTGTAAGTTTATCCGAAATGGATTTTCAGGGTGAACAGATTTTCGATTTAAGGAGAGAAAGAATAATGAAAGATTTAGATAAGGAGCTTGCCGCTCTTGAAAGCGAGGTCAAGGACAGTGCGCCCGATGTCGGCAAAACATTTGAAACGTCGGCAACTCAGCAAAATCAGAACGCCAAAGGCTCGTCAAGCAACGAACTGCTTGAATTCTTTATCGGCTTTCTTCTGCTGGGAGGAGGAGTTTACTGGGTGCTCAATTCCTTTGAGGTCTCCTCGGGCTTCGGCTACGGCTATTACAGCTTTTTCGGACTGAGAATTACGGGAGGAGTTATGCTTATACCTCTGCTTGTGGGCATTGGTCTGCTGTTCTTCCTGGATAAAAAGGTTATAGGCGGTTTTGTTGCCGCGCTGGGACTGCTGGTGATACTGATATCGCTGCTTTCCTCGCTGACATTCCACGCAAGGTATAATTCGCTTTATGTGTATGTACTTATGTTCGGTATGATCGCCGCAGGCGCGGGACTTCTTATTAAATCGCTTTTCAAAAAGAGGGACAAATGATCTAAATGAATTTTCTTTGCATAGGTACGGCTTTTTTACTGTTTCAGCTTAATTTCGGCTGGACTTCCAATTATATAGTAAAGCTTATCGGTTTTGTGATCTTTCTTGTGGGACTGGGCGAACTTCGGGATCTTTGCAGGGCACAGGATAATCCGGGGGAAAAAACTGTTCTGCTGGGCTTTAATGTAAGCAGACAGCTTGAGGAGCTTTTTAAGAATTCCGTTTCGGAGGAAAGCTCTGCGGGATTTTCGCAGACGAGGCTTGCCGCGCTGGAGCTTATAAGAAAGCAGACCGCTGTGAGCGCGGGTATGTGCCTTGCTGCCGCCGCGTGCCGCTTTGTCCTTGGACTTGTCAAGCTTAACGCGCTGCTCGATAATCTGTTCAGCGCAGTGTTGGGAGCGGCTGTTACGGTTATGGCTCTGAGCCTTTTCGACCTTGTGCTGAGGTACTGTGAGCTTAACGAGAAGTACTCTCAGACGAACAGGTTCAGATTTTTAAACGATGTTTCAAATATTTACAGACTGAGGTCTGCGTATAACAAAACGGCGGTCGTTACGCTTATCTGTCTGGGCTGTGATATTTTAAACAGGTTTATCCCTGTGGAATTCATATCGGGAGCGGCAGGGCTTGGACTTGCCGTCGGCAAGGTCATTCTTTACTGTATGATAGCTTTTACAGTCTATCACTTCAACAGCGTAAGGACGGACTGCAACAGAAAATACGACAGCGAGAATAATACGGGCGCCGTTTAGACGGCGTGCTTATTCGGATAAAATTTTAAATTATTTTAGGAGGAAATAACTATGGGAATTTTTCAGAGAGCGGGAGATTTGGTAAAGTCCAACATCAACGACCTGCTTGACAGGGCGGAAAACCCTGAAAAAATGGTAAAGCAGATCATCATTGATATGGAGAAGGAGCTTCAGAAGTGCACCGACGCTCTCGGTCAGGCTATGGGCTCTCAGAGACAGATGAAAAAACAGCTGGATAAGGCTAAGGCTGAGTCTCAGGAATGGGAGAACAAGGCAAAAATGGCGCTCAAGGCAGGCAAGCAGGATCTTGCAAAGCAGGCGCTTGCAAAGAAAGTAAACTGCGACAAGCAGGTAGAGCAGTTCCAGCCTATGTATGACCAGTGCACAGCGCAGGTCGACACTATCAAGGGACAGGTTGACGCTCTGAAGATGAAGCTTGACGAGGCTAGAAGCAGACAGTCCACGCTTATCGCACGTTCAAAAATGGCGGACGCTCAGAAGAGTATGGCAAAGACCTTGGGCAGTATGGACTCCTCCAGCGCGTTCAGCAAGCTTGATAAAATGGAAGAAAAGATCGAGTCCAAGGAGGCTCAGGCTGAAGCGTTCTCCGATCTTGCCGGTACGGCTAATTCAGCAGACGATCCGTTTGCAGAGCTTGAGGCTAACAGCGCGGTAGACGACGAGCTTGCAAGGCTTATGGCGGAAATGAACGGCGGAGAGTAATCAATGGTTACAGTAATAATCGGTATAGCCCTTATAGCTGTCGGCGCATATTTTGTGCTGATAGGCAGAAAAAAAGCTGCGGGCGATCTTTTGGAAATTCAGTTTCAGCAGACAAAGACCATTCCCGAGGTAAGGGAAGCTTTGCAGGATATGGCGGATATAGACCCCAATTACAGAGAACTTGTGGAGGTAAAGGGAACTGCCGCCTGCGACAATCCTCCGAGAACGCCTTACAGCCAGAAGCAGGTGGCGTTCTACGTGGCGGAGACCTATAAGGTCTCCGAGGAGACCAGAGAAGAAAGAGACAGCCAGGGAAATGTCCGCACAAGAACCGTAAAGCACGAGGATAAGCTCAGCGAGGAGGAGTCGGGCGAGACGCTGTTTGTTGCCGACTCAAACGGCGACAGAATTGCCATTGAGACCAACGGCGTTGCGGATAAGCTTGATTTGCAGAAAACTATGGACAGATTTCAGAACGCAAATCAGTATAACTCCAATACATATATGAACCCTCACCGCCGTTACAGAGATTTCAATGTTTCCTTCGGTGCAGGGTACAGACTTCTGGGATATAAGCAGGTGGAAAAGACAATTCCTCTGCTTGCCAGACTTTATGTGCTGGGCGAGGCTTATCTTGAAAACGGACAGATATTTATCGGACCTCCGAGAGATAAGTCAAAGCCGTTTATCGTTACCACAAAATCCGAGGAGGAACTGGTAAAGAGCAAGGAAAACGCCGTAAAGCTTAATCTTTTCGGCGGAATTGGCTGTGCGGTAATCGGTTTGATAATGGTTATCGCAGGCATAGTGGGATAAAAAGTTTTTCATTAAGGGGACGTCATAGTTTTTTGACGTCCTCTGATTGTGTTTTATGTCAACAGACGTTTAAGTAAGGAGAATGGAACAGTGCTATCGGTTATAATTCCCAGCTATAACGAGGAGGGAAACATTGAAAAAACCGCCTCGGTGGTGGGTAAGCTTTTACAGGACAATAAAATAGATTACGAGCTTGTGTTTATCAACGACGGTTCAAAGGACAGGACGTGGGAGCTTATATCAAAGCTTGCAAAGACGGACGGGCATATCGTCGGCGTGAATTTTTCCAGAAATTTCGGCAAGGAAAGCGCGATCTTCGCAGGGCTTGAGGTCGCAAAGGGTGACTGCGCCGTACTTCTTGACTGCGACCTGCAGTTTCCTCCCGAGGTTATGATCGAGATGTACCGTATATGGGAAAATAACGACGTTGACGTGGTCGAGGGAAGAAAAAACAGCAGGGGTAAGGAAAATCCTGTTTACAAAGTGTTTTCTCTGTGGTTTTACAAGCTTATCAGCGGCTCGGGCGGACTTGATATGCAGTCTGCTTCGGATTTCAAGCTCCTTGACAGAGCGGTCATCGACAGCCTTAACAGAATGCCCGAAAGGCTTACGTTTTTCAGGGCGATGTCAAGCTGGGTGGGCTATAAAACCGAAAAGGTGTATTTCGACGTGGCGGACAGGGAGATAGGACAGTCCAAATGGAGCGTAAAGGCTCTGATAAAATTTGCGGTAAATAATATTACTTCGTTTACTTCCGCGCCTTTACAAATAGTTACGGCGTGCGGAGTGATAACCTTTATAATTTCGATAATTCTGGGTATAAATACCCTTTACAATAAATTCTGGGGCGGAGCGGACGCAGGCTTTTCAACGGTCATTATTTTACAGCTTTTGACCTCCAGTATCATAATGTTCAGTCTGGGCGTTATAGGCTATTATATTTCCAAGATATACGAGGAAATAAAGCAGCGTCCCAGGTATATTATAAGAGATATAGTTACAAAATCAAAGGAGCAAGGAGAGAATAAAAAGGAAAATGGATAACGCAAAAACGGCAAAATCAAATTACGCGGGAAAGCTGTGGAGGAAGATCAGAGGCTTCTGCTATGACAAGAGGCTTTATTTCCTTGTGTTTTTCCTGCCGGTGGCAATAATGTTCGCGGCGTATGCGTTCTTTAAAATTCACCCCATAGGCGACGGCTCGGTGCTGGTTCTTGATCTTAACGGACAGTACGTCTACTACTACGAGCGTTTCAGAGACGCATTCTGGGGACGTGCAAGCTGGCTTTACAGCTGGTCAAGAAATCTCAGCGGAGAAATGTTCGGAATATACGCGTACTATCTTGCAAGCCCCTTTATGCTTATAATCGCATTTCTGCCGAGGAGCATAATGGCGACTTCGATACTTATAATGCAGCTTGCGAAGATCGGAACGGCGGCTGTGACGTTCTGCTTTTTCCTGAAAAAAATATCGCCGAAGCCGCCCAAGACGGTATCGCTGGTAATATTCCCTACAATGTATGCTCTTATGGCGTATATGGTCGTTCAGCTTATGGACCCTATGTGGCTTGACGGACTTATTTATCTGCCCCTTATCTGCTGGGGCGTACAGCGTCTTGTGGACGAGGGCAAGCTTGCGCCTTATATTATCCCTCTTGCGCTGATGTTCATAGCTCATTTCTATATCGGCTATATGGTAGGTATTTTCACGTTTTTCTATTTCTGCTATGTTTGCCTTAACAAAGAGGGCAGGATACTTCCGAAGAAATTCTTTTCACGCTGTGTGAATTTCGGAGTGGGTACTCTGGTCGCGCTGATGTGCGCCGCTTTTGTGCTTATACCTGTGTACAATTCTCTGAAACTGGGAAAATTCGAGTTTACTGATCCCGATTTCTCGCTTGCTACCCAGTTTGATTTCCTTACCTTTATCACAAAGCTTTTCCCTATGACATACGATACGGTGTACCCCGAGGGTATGCCTATGGTCTACTGCGGAGCGGCTGCGCTGATACTTGTTCCGCTTTTCTTTATGAATGAAAAGATCACCGTCAAGGAGAAAACCTCAAAGGGACTGCTGGCGGTAATTCTCGTGCTGTTAATGTATATCAAGCCTTGGGATATGGCTATGCACGGTTTTCAGGTACCTAACTGGCTGCCTTTCAGATATTCGTTTATCTTCTCATTTATGCTGGTTCTTATGGCATTCAGAGCCTTTGAAAATCTCGACGGCATTACCTCCAAGAACATAGGCGGAGTGGTATTCGGGCTTATGGTGTTCCTTTTCTGGTGCGAAAGAGAGAATTACGGACACTTCCAGCTTTTCGAAACAAAAACCAACGACGACGGAACGTATACCAATGTTATACAGGGTATATGGGTGTCTATGATAGCAATATGCCTTTATTTCGCTCTTATTCATCTGAGTAAGAAGTACCCGCGGTCAAAGGCTGTGTGCGTTTCCCTTGTGGCTGTGCTGTGCGTGGAGCTTTTTGTAAATTCCGCCGATACTATCGATAAGATCGACAGCGACGTGGCGTACAGCAGATACAGCTCCTACGAGCCTTATATGTCTCAGCTGAGAGACGCCGTCGATATGATTGACGAGTACGACGACGAGCCTTTCTACCGTATGGAGGCGACCTTCCACAGAACCGTAAACGACGCTATGGGCACGGGATATTACAGCCTTTCTCATTCAAGCTCCACAATGAACGCGCCTGCGCTGTTAATGCTTCACAGGCTGGGCTATGCCTACGGCGGACATTATACAAAATACGACGGAACGACCTTTATGACCGACGCTCTGTTCGACGTCAAGTACCTTATGGATAAGGAGGGCAACACTTCTTACGTCGGCACAAGAGTCAAGGTCCCCGAGGAGTACTCTCTTACCACAGAGTATACAGTGGGGGACGCGACTTTTAAGTACTACAATAACCCCAACGCTCTGGGGCTTGGAGTTGTAAGCGAGGGAGATATCCGTTCCGTACAGCTTTCCGAGACAAATCCCTTTGAAAATCAGAATATGATCTTCAACGCTCTCGCAGGAGATACCACAAGATATTTCACCCAGCTTGAGGTTATAAACAGCGATATGGAAAATGTGAATACCTCTCAGCTTACCGACGGTCATACCAAGTTTTATCCTGCGGACAGCTCTATAGCCGAATGTCATGTGGATTATGTGGTAAGAATGGACAAGAATTCCTATCTCTATATGTATCTTCCCACAAAATATGAGCGCAGCTGCAATATATGGATACAGGACGAGGACGAATATGTTGACGGCGCAAACGCTATGACCTACGCAGGACAGTTCTTTGTGGGCGACAATTATTCCATACTCAACCTCGGCAAGTACTCGGAGGGACAGGAGCTGAGAATAAGGATCACTATCGCCAACGACGAGAACGAGGCGTTCTGGTCCGACAAGCTTTTCTATACCTTCGATTATGACGCGTTTGCGGAAACCTGCTCCGTCTTGCAGGAAAGAAGTTTTGAAGTAACAGAATTTTCCGATACAAAGCTGAAAGGCACGGTTACGGCGGATAACGACGGCGACTTACTGTTCACCACTATCCCCTATGAGGAGGGCTGGACTATCAGCGTAAACGGCAAGGCTGTCACTCCCGAAAAGTCTCTGGACAGTCTTATTACCATTCCTCTGGAGGCGGGCAAAAACGAGATATCAATGAAGTTCTCCCCAAATTACTGGAGATTTTCACTGGTGATAACCGTTTTCGGTCTGCTGGCGCTGATAATGATATGCACATTCGAGTATAAAAAAGGCAAGTATATGAAAAAGCTCGTAGCAAAAATCAGCGGGAAATCAAGCTCCGCAGAGATAAAAACGGAGGAAAGCATAATTCCGCCGATAGAAGTCCCGACGGAAACAGAACCTTATAAAGACGAGGAAAGCTCTTCGTCGTTGGAGGATATTTTGGAAAAAGCGATGCGGGAAGAAAATCAAGCAGAGGTCTCCGTTGAAAAGAAAAGACTGTCCAAAAGAGATTTGCAGACGGAAACGGACAGGGCGCTGAGAGAAATTCTCGGAGACGATTTCGATTTTGATAAAAAAAGCAAAGATGAGACATAAATCGCTGTTGACATTGGATTAAAAATAAGATATGATTAGTTTGAAGTAATTATTTTATAGTAAACGACATCGGAAACCGTACTTGAAGTTTTGTAAGAACTGATAGCGTACAATTCCAATGGCGTTTGCTATATATGATTATGCTAACGGACTATGGAAAGGATTGTATCAAAATGGAAAACAACGGAAATGTAAAAACAGAAAAGATCTACAAAAAGAAACTCACCAACGGCGGAGCGGCGCTGTGCATATTGACCTTTATCGCCTTTTTGCTGTCTCTGGGTGCGGCGCTTACGGAGGTTTCAGCCTCCCTGATATACAATGCGCTGTTCGGAAGAGAAACCTTGGGGTTCTTTGCAAATAATTTCACCGAGTTTGTGGAGCTTTATGAAAATGCGGTAATTATGGCGGTTTTCTGTTTTATAATGTTCACGGTGGCGGCGTCCTCGGCGCGTAAAAAAAGACTGGGCAGGGAATACCCCGCATTGGCGGTGTGTATACCCGTTCTGCTTGCTGTTCAGCCTGTGATAAAAATTATCGGAATTATTGACAGCGGCTCTGTGGCAAACGCTTTTAAAGTGGGTTCCGACACTTACCGAATGAGAGAGCTTGTAAATCTTGGGATATATGTACTCCCCGTTATAGCCGCTTTTCTAATGCTTATAGCGGGACTTGTGGTAATGGGCAGATTTTCCTGTGAGGAGTTTGAGGCAAGAGTACCCGCAGTTAAAAAGCAGAAGAATGTTCAGCCTGAGCCTGCGGCGCAGAATACAGCGTATCAGTATGCCCCCGTTACGGAAAAGCAGCAGGATAATTCCGCGCAGGGGATAATCCCCGACAGCGCCGAGCCTGCGGCGGCTCAACCGCCTTTGTCCGCCGAAGAAAGCGAGGCTCGGGAAACTGAGAACAGCGGATTTGAGCGTCCCGAAAGCCACGGAGGTGCGGCGGCAGTAAGCGCGGAAATAGAACTTCCCGAGAGCAAGGACGGCAACTCCGAGAGCGAAAGAACGGAAGAAAACAAATGTAAAAACTGCGGCGAACCTCTGGAGCAGAATATGAAATTCTGTATACACTGCGGCGCAAAGCAGTAGAAAAGTAAACGACAAAATGAGAACCTGTCAAAAGGACGACGATTGCCCGTACCCTTTGACAGGTTCTTTTGTGCGTTTGCTTATTGACCGTTTTTAGGACATTCGCCCCAGCTTGCCATTGAAAGTCTGATATAGTAGCCCTGATCAACTCCGCATACGGGACATTTCTCGGGCGCAGACGTTCCCTCGAGGATATATCCGCAGTTAAGGCATACCCACGTTTCCTGCTTGTCCGATTGGAAAAGCTTGTTTTCCGTCATAAGCTTGTGGAAGATATCAAAGCGGTCGCCGTGCGTTTTCTCGATTTTTGCAATGTTTGCAAAGTCCTGAGCTATTTTTGCAAAGCCCTCTTCCCTTGCGATCGCCGAGAATGCGGGATAAACGTCTCCGTACTCCTCGTATTCGTTGTGATTTGCCATTTTCAGAAGATCGCATACCTTGTTTGAAATGTCCACAGGATAACCGCCGTCAATATGAATGGTCTCTCCCGCCTCGCTGTTAAGGTGATTGTAGAAGATCTGCGCGTGTTCTTTTTCCTGATTTGCCGTAAATTTAAACAGCGCAGAGACTACATAAAGGTTTGATTTCTTAGCCTGCTGAGCCGCGAAGGTGTAACGGTTTCTGGCTTGGCTTTCGCCCACAAAGGCTCTCATAAGGTTTTCTCTTGTTCTTGATGTTTTGAAATTCTGCATTTCGGTTTCCTCCTTGAAGTTTTATATTGATTACGGATATTGATTTAAGGCTACTCCGCAAGCGTACCCGCTTCGCTTTCAATAAGGATCAGAATGTCCTCCTCCTCGCCCGTCTCGGCATTTATATATACCAGTACGCTGCGTCCGTTTTCCGCCTTGCAGGCAAACTCGTAGCAAAGCTTTTCCTCAAGATTATCGGTAGGGATAACCGCCATTCTCTTTGAGGAGATAGTAAGCTTAGGCGAAACGAGCTGTTCAGCCTTTACTTCTGAAAACAGATCTTCGGGATAGCTTCTGTCGGTATGGTTTACCAGAAATCCTCTTGCATCATAGCCGAGAATTTCACCGTTGTCCATAGCCACGGACACCTTTACAAGATCGGGGTAGATCCTTGTCCCCAGATCGGAATACGCATAGTTTACCGTCATAACGTTTCCTTCTATCTCGTAGTAGGTCTCCTCCATAGAGAGTATACCCAGGTAATCGAGAAAATCGTCTGCGCTTTGCAGAGCCTTGTCCTTATCGATATTACTGTTGTCCACCACCCTCATTTTCAGCAGATATGAAAGATACCCGCCGTTTTTTGTGACCTCGCAGGACATTGTTGAATTGTCGTCGGAAAATCTCCACGCGGGCATATTTCCCTCTACGTCGTCGGCTTTGGTTAAAGTAGTTGTGTTGACGTTCAGAGCCATAGCCGCTTTTTGCAGAGCCTTGTCCTTTGTGACCTCTTTGGCGTTTGAGGTCATTTTCGGAGTTTTTTCAAGTATATTGTCCGAGAAAGGTCCGTCGTAGATAAGACTTGGATAATTGTCGAAGGTGTCCTCGAAATCCGAAAATCCGTCAGTAATATAGGGCGGCTCGTTTTCGGAAAGCGAATTTTTCGCTTTGGTGAGAGAATATCCGCCGCCGGACAATGCTCCTTCAAGCGACCACATATCGTCGGAGAGCTTTTTGGAATAATCGTACAGCGCAGTCATATTTTTGTATTCCTCGTCGGATATCTCGCCGCCGTTCATAAGCTTCTGCGATACCGAGAGGGAGTAATTTCCTACCTGAGATAAAAATTTGTAGGTATTTTCAAGGTTCAGTTCGGCGATCGGCAGCTGAGAAAGAGCCGCCTTTGCAGTGGACGCCTCCTTGTAAAGCTCCACCGCAAGGCTCTGGTGCATTGCGCCTGTGCCTGCGTAAAGCTGTTTTTCCAGCGCGGCGGACAGATTATCGCAGGAGTCCGCCAAGTCCTCTACCGCTCTGGAATAGTTGTACACTACTGTTCGCTGAGCGTTGTCAACATCGTTCATCAGCTGGATATTTCTCACTCCCAAAGCCGCAACTGCGGCAATAGTAAGCGAGCATAATCTTATTAATCCTCTTCTTGTTACGGTCATTTTGATCATTCCTTTTCGATTTATTTTATGAAATGTTTCACAACTATTTTCTGCTTTTTTTTGCCGATTATTCCAAAGTAATTGCAAATTTCTTCGATATGTGCTATAATTATTATAATTGCATTTTTTGCGCTGATTTCAGATCAGCCTTATGAAAGGATTTGAATTATTTTGGTTTATCTCGATAATGCCGCCACTACGAAACCCTCCGCCGCAGTTTGCTCTGCAGTAATGAGCGGACTTGAAAATTTCGGAAATCCCTCGTCCCTCCACAAAGCGGGACTTAATGCGGAGCTGTCCGTAAGCCGTTCAAGGGAGATCATAGCCTCCGCTCTCGGCTGTACCCCCGAGGAAATTTTTTTCACCTCGGGCGCGACTGAAAGCAACAACACCGCGATTTTCGGAGCATATAAAGCTCAGGGAAAACGCAGAAAGCGCGTCGTTACCACTACTGTGGAGCACCCGGCGGTCGCACGTCCCGTTGACGAGCTTGAAAAGCTGGGCTGCGAGGTCGTAAGGATATCTCCCGACGAAAACGGAAAATTTTCCGCAAGGGACATATTTTCCGCCGTTAACGGCGATACTTTCCTTGTATCCTGTATGCTTGTCAACAACGAGACGGGAGCGGTCTTACCTGTGGAAAAGGCTTTTTCAATGATAAAGAAAAAATATCCCGAGGTCATTACTCACTGCGACTGCGTTCAGGGCTTTATGAAATTACCCGTCAAGACCAAAAAGCTTTGCGCTGATATGCTTTCCGTGAGCGGACATAAGATATACGCTCCAAAGGGAATAGGCGCGCTGTATGTCCGAAAGGGACTGCATATTCCACCGTTTATGCTTGGCGGCGGACAGGAAAAAGGCTTCCGTTCGGGAACAGAAAGCGTGCCGCTTATATGCGGTTTCGGCGCGGCGGTCGAGGAGCTTATGTATAATATTTCCGAAAATCTGGAGAAAATGCGTGAACTGGAAAAATATCTTTTTGAAAAATGCGCCGAAAACGGAGAAATTTCAGTCAATTATGCCGAGGACAAATCTCCGTACGTCAACAGCATATCCGTAAAGGACTTGAAATCGGAAGTCCTGCTGCATTTTCTTGAAGAACGGGGAGTGTATGTGTCCAGCGGTTCAGCCTGCTCAAAGGGAAAAAAAAGCGGAGTTTTGCAGGAGTTCAGAATACCTGCACAGAATTTAGATACAACCATAAGAGTAAGCTTTTCCGTTTTAAGCTCCAAAGAGGACGTGGACAGACTTATCGAGGGCATAGAGGAAGCGCAGAAAAAGCTTGCGCGGTTGAAGCCGTAAAAACAGGAACAAACATTTTATACTATATTATATATAGCGCGCGAAAAAAGTCATAAAAAATCGAAAAAGGAGTTAAATACTATGAACGAAATTATTCTTTGCAAATACGGAGAAATTGCTCTGAAGGGTTTAAATAAAAGCACCTTTGAAAGTATGATGGTCCAGTCCATTAAGCGCAGGCTGAGGAATTGCGGCCAGTTCAGAATAACTAAAGCGCAGTCAACACTGTATATCGAACCGCTGAACGAGGACTGCGACGTGGACGAAATGGTTGACAAGCTTTCCAAGATTTTTGGAATAGTCAAGATATGCCGCTGCTGTATCCTTGAAAAGGATATGAACGAAATCCTTACCAAGTCCCTCGGCTATATTGAGGACGAAATGGAAACGGCAAGGACTTTCAAGGTAGACGCAAAGCGTTCGGATAAGAAGTTCCCGCTGAAATCGCCTGAGATATGCAGGGAAATGGGCGGCGCGATACTAGAGCGTTTTCCGCACTTAAAAGTTGACGTTCATAACCCCGACGTGACGGTCACAGTGGAGATCAGAGAGCAGAAGGCTTACGTCCACGCAGGCCAGATAGACGGCGCAGGCGGAATTCCCGTAGGTTCAAGCGGAAAGGCTATGCTTTTGCTTTCGGGAGGAATAGACTCTCCCGTAGCGGGCTATATGATGGCAAGACGGGGAGCGGTGATCGACGCTATCCATTTTGAGGCGCCGCCTTATACATCCGAAAGAGCTAAAATGAAAGTGGAAAAGCTGGCAAAGCTTATGACCGCTTACTGCGGAGATATCAAATTTCACTGTGTGCCCTTTACCGAAATACAGGAGACGCTCAGAGACAACTGTCCCGAGGAGCTTTTCACTATCCTTATGAGACGTCTTATGATGGAGATCGCTCAGCGTATCGCCCAAGCAGAGGACGTTCAGGCTTTGGTGACGGGAGAAAGTCTCGGTCAGGTCGCAAGCCAGACTATGTACGCTATGGTCTGCACCGACGCCGCCTGCCGAATGCCTGTTTTCAGACCCTGCGTGGGAATGGATAAGTCCGAGATAGTTGAGATAGCAAGAAAGATAAATACGTTCGAGACTTCAATTCTTCCCTATGAGGACTGCTGTACTGTGTTTACTCCTAAGCACCCCAAGACACGTCCCACCGTCGAGGAGGTAGAGGCGGCTCAGAGCTCCTACGATTTTGAGCCTTTGCTGCAAAAAGCCGTAAGCGAAACTCAGTCGTATATTATAAAAAACGACTGAGCGTAACGACGATAAGTTCTGTGAAAAACGGTTACAAACAAGTTACGCTGTTACCGCTTTTTAAATTTTAAGTACGCTTTTTTGTACTTATATAAAATGCGGAAATTGTCATATTTTTTAGAAAAGCCCGATTTTATGGGGGTTTTTCTGAATTTGCGGCAAAGGGAAAATAAATATTTTATCTTATAAGAGGTAACAAATTCGTAACATAATCGAGTCTGAAAAGGCTGATTTTTTAGTTTGCGTAAATTGTCGAGTTAACAAATCATTCAAAATGAGGCAGGATTTTATGTGCAATATATAAGTAAAAGGGGGAATTTTTACGGTGAAATTTGCTGAAGGTGACAAAGTGGTAACAGAAAGTATTGACATTATTACAAAAAGTGTAGTAAAATATATGATAAAGAGCGGACGAACTGTGTCTACAGCCGAAAGCTGTACCGGCGGTATGGTCGCGCAGTCCATTACGGAGGTGCCCGGCGCGTCGGAAATTTTTCCGGGAGGTATCTGCTCTTACTCGGAGGAAATAAAACAAAAGGTGCTGGGGGTAAGTGAGAAGACCCTTGAACGGTACACGGTTTATTCTTCCGAAGTAGCGTCCGAGATGAGTATGGGCGCAATGAGACTGTTCGGTACCGATTATGCTATTGGTATAACGGGTCTTGCAGGTCCCGGCGGAGGGACCGAGGAAAAGCCTGTGGGTACGGTGTACGTTTCCGTAAGAAGCAAGGATAAGGAAATCGTGCGCGACCTGAGACTTTATAAAGAATATGAAAATCTGACAAGAAGAAAAATTCGTTTGCTGACAACCGTTAAAGCTCTGGAAATGCTGACCGAGCTTTGTGAGACCGGGAAAGGCGAGGTTTAGGTAATGGCAATGTCAAATGAAACTATGAACTTAACCGAAAAGGACAATTCCAATTTCTTTATCAGATTTGTAAAGTATTTTCTCCCATGGAGGGGCGACGGCAAGGGCGAGATAGTAAGAAAGATAATTTTTATGTTCTCAATATTTCTGTTTGCCGTTTCGCTTAATCAGCTCAAAGATTTTCTTCAGGCTGACGAGGAGGACAAAAGCTACATTCAGGAGGTAGTCGACACCTATGAGCCTGATTTCAACGAGGACGTTGATTATACCAAGGAAACAGGCGGCGACGTTGATATCGCAAGTCCCGAAAGCGCGGAAAAGAACCGCGAGGTTCAGGAGTGGGCGAAGAAACTGCTCAAGCGCAATGAGGACGTGGTAGGCTGGATCAAGATACCGGGATTTAAGAATTCCAGCGGCGACGAGTATATCAACTTCCCTGTTTTGCAGGGCTCGGACAATAATTATTATCTGTATAAAAATCTGGATAAGGAGTATTATGAGTCGGGCAGTATTTATGCCGACGCGTGGGCTACTATCGATAAGGACGGACAGTCCGACAACATCACAATATTCGGACATCATATGAGATATGTGGGAACGTCGTTCACACACCTTGCAGAATACAAAAAGGGTGTGGACTTCTTAAAGCAATATCCCGTTATCGAGTTTAACACAATTTATGACAACAACTGTAAGTACGTTATCGTAAGCTGCTTTGTGGCGAATATTTACGAAAATCAGGACGACGGAAATGTATTCGTGTACAACGGATACAGATATTTCGACGACGGAGAGTACAGCTTTGACGGCTGGTATGATGAGATCACCAAGCGTTCGTGGTACTCAAACGATATTGAATGCTCGGCGGATGACAAGTACATCACTCTTTCGACCTGTTCCAATGAGACCTCTGATTTAAGGTGGGTGATCGTGGCAAAGAAGATGACGGCTGACGATAATCTTGACCATATAATAGAGTCCTATAAGGACAAAGACAATAAGGATATATATTTCCCCAAGTGCTGGAGAAATGTATACGGAAACACCAAAAAGGATTTCGGCTGGGCGTACTAAGCCGTCGATATGTTTTGTTTATTACGTCTGGGGACATTCAGTTTCCCTTATTCTCACAGACGTAAAATATATAATCTGTGATTTTTCTCACGGTCACAGACAGACGGTCTTTTAAGGCAGCAGCGCTGACTTTAGGCTGTCGGAAAGGTAATGTGATAAAAAATGAAGCAGAAAAAAACTGTAGACGCAAGCCGTAAAGCGGCTAAACCGTCAATCAGGAAAGTAGGAACAATGCTGGGCAGCGGCGCTCTGTGCGTACTGACGATCGGTACAATCAGCGTTTGCGGACTTGTAGGACAGGTTCGCGATACCGATAACAGCAAAGAAACAAAAGCTGCAGAAGTGACCACTACGACCGTAACCGAGAGAACCGAGAATACATACACCGCGCTTGATACGGTAAACTGGAGAAAGGCAAGTATCAACGAGTATGAATTAGCCCAGACAGTTTCAGCTACAGCAGAAACTGAAGCTGCGGCGTCGGAAACAAAAAAGACAGAGAAAACAACAACTACAACCAAGGCTGCCGACGAAAAGCTTGACAATGTTAAGCTTTATGCCACAGATATTGTAAATCTCAGGGCAAAGGCGGATAAAAGCTCAGAGGTGCTTGCAATTCTTGATAAGGACGATCAGGTGATCGCAAGCAGAAAGACTGCCGACGGCTGGTATGCTGTAAAGTACGGCGAAACAGAGGGCTATGTAATGGCTGAGTTCCTTACAAAGACCGTTCCCGAGTCTGCAAAGACCGAGGCTGTTACGACAACTACAGCTAAGAAGACCGAGACAGAGGCTAAAACTACGACGACTAAGAAAACAACTGCTGCGGCTCAAACTTCAAAGAAAACCGAAACTACTACGACAACGGCAAAGCCTAAGACAGAGAGCGGCTCTTCCGACAAGGCAGTTATCAGCTATACGGACGAGGAGTTCGAAATGCTCTGCTATGTTCTTCAGGGCGAGGTAGGCAACTGCTCCGAAGAAAGCAAGATCGCTGTTGCAAACGTAGTTATCAACCGCGTTAAGTCAAGTCAGTTCCCTGACACTATTGAAGGAGTGCTTACATCTCCTAACCAGTTCACAGCTATTACAAACTATTATAACCACACTAAAACTCCTTCGCAGAATACAATAGACTGCGCTAAGAGAGCTTTGGAGGGCGAAGATAATACTAACGGAGCTATTTTCTACTATGCTCCCAAGTATTGCGGAGGTTCAACAGCCGCATGGTTTGAAACTCTGAACTTCTGCTTTGAGCTTGACGGTCAGAGATACTTTAAAAACTGGTAAAATACGCAAAATTTGCAGCTTTATTGCGCGGAATATTGTTAAGACATACAAAAAGTCAGGACATAATTTTATATTGTCTTGACTTTTTTTAGTGATTTGATAAACTAATATATAGGATTGTTATAAACGGAATTGAAACGGAAAAGGAATTATAATGATGAAACCTATTCTGAGAACTGCCGCCGCTCATGCGGGACGTTTTGCGGCAGGTACCGCTGTGGTGTGGTGCATTGGTATGCTTATGCTCACCGACAGCTCTTTTAACAACAAGAAGATACAACAGCCTGCTCCTGTAACTGAGGTTAGGGCTCAGTCTGCTCCTGCGCCTGCCGCTCCGATAGCGGAGGAGCTTGCGGCGGATACGGTGTCGGCTGTGGACGTATACGGCTTTATGAGGTTCAAAAAAGCCGCTATCTGCGATTATGAATTTGCGGAAAAGGGTAAAGCCTCCGAGGAACTGGATAAGCTTGATCCCGATGATTTTACAGTGGAATATCCCTTGGATAATACGGAGGTTTACGAGCCTGAACTGAGAGATCCGGTAAACTTTACCTCCACAAGGAGCGTGGCGGACGAGTATTATACAGTGTACGACGAAATTTCGGGTACAACGCAAACTCTTAACGGACACGAACTGCTGTGTCAAATGGTTTACAGCGAGATCGGCGAAAGCTGGGGCGAGGAGGCTATAAAGGCGCAGATAGTTGCGGCGTACTCCTACCTGAGATTTAACGACAGCGCAGGTCTGAAACCTACCGTGGGTCTGAAAACGGGTTATTCCTCGAAAATCGACAGGCTTGTAAGCTCCGTCGAGGGGCAGACGGTAATGTATAACGGAAAAATCATAAACGCAGTCTATTCGGCTTCTACGGCGGGATATTCGACTACCGCCAAGAATATATGGGGCGTCGATTATCCGTACCTTAAATGCGTAAAAAGCGAATATGACGAAGAGGACCCCAACTGGGGCATAGAAAAGACCTACTCCAAGGAGGAGGTCAAGGAAATTCTCGAGGATAAGTTCGATATCGAGCTTTCGGACGACGTGACAAAGTGGTTTATAATCGAAGAAGTCCACAGCGGAAAGTATATAGGCGACGTTACTATCGACGGACATACCGAATTGACCTGTACGGGCATAACCCTTTGCAACCTGTTCGGCGTTAAGTCCAACGCTATGGAGATATCTTTTAAGGACGGCACTTTTACATTTACGTCCTACGGCTGGGGGCACGGCGTGGGAATGTCTCAATGGGGAGCGTGTCTCTATGCAAGACGCGGCTGGACCTACGATCAGATATTGTTCCATTACTATATAGACACCTATCTGGGACTTTCGGACGTAAATGAAAAAGCAGTGCAGCGCGGCGGCATATCCGATGAGGGCGACAGCAGTGCGGCGGATATTCCCGCATCGTCGGACACCGTTACCACTACGACGGCTCCTGCGATTGCTCCGCCCGACGAGACTTCAGACGCGGCAACGACTACGGTACCCGAGGAACAGCCTGTTGTAACTACGGCTCCTGCTGATGATAATTCGGCAGGATATTCGGATCTGATATAAATAAAGATATGAGGAGACAAAATGGATACAGAGAATTTATTGTCTGAGTACGACGTGATACTTGCCTCAGCCTCCCCCAGACGTAAGGAGCTTATGGGGTTAATTTGCAAGGATTTCAGAGTAATTCCCTCAGACTGCGGGGAGGACATTCCCGAGGATATAAAGCCTGAGATGACAGCGGAATATCTGTCCCGGATAAAATGCGGCTGTATATCTGAGGTCTACCGCAATGCGCTGGTGATAGGCTGCGATACTGTCGTGCTCTGCGACGGAAAGGTGCTGGGCAAACCCGAGGACGAACAAGATGCGGCGCGAATGCTCAGAATGCTGTCGGGGAAAACGCATCAGGTCATTACGGGTGTGACGATCTCCTGCGGAACAAAGAAAAGCTCTTTCAGCGTGTGTACAGACGTGACGTTCAGAACGCTCAGCGACGAGGATATAAACGACTATGTCGCTACGGGAGAGCCAATGGATAAAGCGGGAGCGTACGGAATACAAGGCAAGGGCGCATTGCTTGCGAAAAAAATAAACGGCGATTTTTTCAACGTCGTGGGATTACCCGTATCGGAATTAGCGGCAAAACTGAAAAATTTTACACAAAAGTAAAAAGTCCGCAAAAAAGGTGCGGGTCAAGCGGCGCGACGCTTGCGGGGTTGAGGGGCAGAGCCCCCACGGGTCAAGGGCAGAGCCCTTGTCGCCTCCGCAGAGGCGAAATCCCCTGCCCGATGTAAGATGTTAGAAGTAAGAGGTAAGAAAACAGACGGATAAAAATTCTAATATCTTACCTAAAACGGTATTCCCTCCGCAATATACAATTAGTCAAAATAAAGCTTTTCATTCTTAACGTCCGACTGCGGGAATAACGTTAGATTGTCGTCCTTGTCAATAACTGCAAGAAATATCTGTTCAGCTGTGGAGTAACCTTGCTCGCGCAGCTTTTTTTGTAACCACTTTTCCTCCTTGCCGACGTGTTTGAGATTGTCCTCCATAATTACGCCGTCCATTATCAGATTGACGTTAAGCTTGTCGCTCTCCTTGTCATAGTTCAGATCCGAGGGCGTAAGAGGAGCGTCCTTCGCCATAGGCATAAACGAGATCGAACCGTTGCTCTCGAATATCGCATAGTCGATCTTGGTAATGTCAAAGTATCCCGCAGACCTTGCCCTGATAAACAAATCATTTATGTCAAGCTTTGCAGTCTTGAGATTTCTCGGGTAAAGCTTTCCGTGCTCTATGAGCAGCAAGGGCTTGCCCGCTATGAACCTGCGGCAGCGCATAGATTTCATCGTCAATATGGAGAACAGCAGTCCCGTAAGCGCGTATATGGTCATTGCTATAGCAGGCTGCCATAGATCCTGAACCTCGTCCGATACAGCCATTTCAGCCGCTATGGAGCCTATGGTTATGCCGTTGATGTAATCAAACAGAGTAAGCTGGGATATCTGCTTGTTGCCCATAAGCTTCGTCAAAATAAACATTATGATTATAGAGCCGAAAGTAGCATAAAGCGTGTGCCGAATGTCGGAAAATTCCATAAGATCAGTCCTTTCGTTTTTCTACTATATTGTCCCACGGCGGTAACGTTTTATGCGGCGGGGAATAGAATATATCAGAACTGCTATTATAACTGTAACAGAAAGGACTGTATGAAAATGAATAAGAATTTTTGCTGCGACGGAGGTCTAGCCTATGGTCAACAGATGAACCTGCTTGCGGTCTCCCTCGCCAACGCTGTCGCAGAGGGTCGTTCTCCCGACGAACTGGAGTATCTGTCCGCAATTTTACAGCTTGCAGGAGAGGCGCTGTCCGTCATCGCCGCCGTACAGGCAAAATGTCAAAACGATGATAACGGCGGTTATTCCGTATGATCTTGCATATAATATCCTTATTAGGGCTTTGTGTCGTATTATACCGATAAAAGCTTATAAAATAATTTAAGTTTGGATAAAAAATCACTTGAAATAAGTATAGAAATGTGTTATTATTAATATAATATTAGTCTGCGGAATTTTCCGCTCGCAATTCGTATGTTAAGGATAGGTAAAATATGGAGCAGGATAACAACGAAAAGCTTGCCCGCCAAAGAAAAAAGCGGGTTCGCGCTCAGCAGAATTTTATAACGGCGCTTTGCCTCGGCTGTATGCTGTTTACCGTGGGCTGGTCTGTCTATGCCGTTAAGGAGGACAAGATAGCTGAGGCGGGAACTTCAAACAGCTCTGTTGCCAAGTCCGAAAGCTCGTCTAAAGCGGACAGCTCTGAGACGGATAAAAAGAATAAAGATGAAAGCTCGCAATCGGACAGCAGCGCTGCCGAAATAAACAGCAAGGGGGAATACTCCCGACCTGCCGATACGGAGGACGATCTGTCCGACGCCGTGTTTATCGGAGATTCCCGAACAGTGGGTATGATGAACAGTACGGATAAGCCCAAGGCTACGTTCCTGTGCGCTGTGGGACTGAATATCGATACCGCTCTTACAAGTGCGGATATTACCCTTGAAAACGGAAACTACGGCACTATACCCGACGCTCTGGCTCAGAAACAGTACGGCAGAGTTTATATCGCTTTCGGTACGAACGAAATGGGCTGGCCTTATATCGATACTTTTAAGGAGCATTACACGGAGCTTGTCTCCAAGATCGTTGAACTTCAGCCTGATGCAAAGATATACTGTCTGGGCATTCTGCCTGTGACAGCCTCTAAGGACGCCGAGGGCGAGACCGTCAACAATGCCAATGCCGAGACATTCAGTCAAGCTATTTCGGAGGTTGCCGCTCAGCTCGGCGTAAATTATCTTGACTGCTCCGCCGCCGTAGAGGACGAAAACGGTTATCTGCCCGAGGAGGCGTCTACCGACGGAGTTCACCTTAACAGCGAATACTGCCTGCGCTGGCAGAACTTTATTATAGACAATACATGATCTTCAAAAAAGGAAAGGATAATTAAAATGAATTTTAAGAGACTTATTTGTACGGTACTTGCAGTTATGACGGTTGCCTGTGCGTTCTCCTCCTGCGGCGGAGATAACGACAGCAAGGCGGAAAGCGGAAATACCTCCGTTGCCGAACAGGCAGACGCAAATACGGAGACCGCCGACGTTGCGGCTACTGCGGACAAGCTTAAATCCGATATTTCCTTCGACGACGAGCTTATTGAGCTCGAGGGGGAAAAGATACAGAAGATAATGGGCGTTTCCGAGGATAAATATACAAGCTGTAAAATTTACATCAGCTCGTCGGGTGCAACTCCCGAGGAGATAGCCTGCTTTGAGGCTGCGGACGAAACTGCCGCCGCCGATATAAAGTCCGCTCTGGAGAGCAGAATAGAGGCGCAGAAGAATACATTTACCGATTACAACCCCGAACAGGCTCCTAAGCTTGACAGTCCCGTATTAAAGGTAAACGGAAACTGCGTATATCTCTGTATTTCGGGCGACAACGCAAAGGCGGAGGAAATAATCGGCTAAATCAGACGTAACATAATTTTCGGACAACTTAATTTCAGACTACTGAAAGGAAAACCAAATGCTTTTTTCATCAATTACATTTCTTTTTGCCTTTCTCCCTCTTGTACTGATAACATATTATATCGTTCCCCGTGCGTTCCGCAATTTTGTGCTGTTTGTGTTCAGCCTTGTGTTTTATGCATGGGGCGAACCTGTTTATGTAGCGCTTATGATAGCCTCCACGGCTGTGGCGTATGTAACGGGGCTGTTTGCGGACAAGACCCGAGGGGGCAAGGACTGCGGAAAAGTCCCGTTTATAGCCACGCTTGCCGCTGTGGTGTGGAATATAGGACTACTGCTGTTTTTCAAGTATACCGATTTCTTTATCGGAGCCGCAAACGGCATTATGGGTTCGGACATAAAGCCTCTGGGACTTGCCCTGCCTATCGGAATATCCTTTTACAGCTTTCAGACGCTTTCCTATGTTATCGACGTTTACAGAGGAGAGGTCAAAAGCCAGAAGAATTTTCTTGACCTTGCGACCTACGTCGCGCTCTTCCCCCAGCTTATCGCGGGTCCTATCGTAAGATATAAGGATATTGCCGAACAGCTCTCGCAGCGCAGGGAGACCTTGGAGCATTTTGCCGACGGCGTAAGACGTTTTTGTATCGGACTGGGTAAAAAGGTCATTCTTGCCAACAGTATTGGAGCATTGTTTGAGACCGTGTCCAATACTCCTCAGAGCGAACTGAGCGTTGCCGCAAGCTGGCTGGGGATTATCGCTTATACATTCCAAATATATTTTGATTTTTCGGGATATTCCGATATGGCTATCGGTCTGGGTAAAATGTTCGGCTTTGAATTTCTGGAAAACTTCGATCACCCCTATATTTCCGACAGCATCACAGAGTTCTGGAGACGCTGGCATATTTCGCTGTCAAGCTGGTTCAGGGACTATGTTTATATCCCTCTCGGAGGAAACAGAAAGGGAAAGCTCCGTCAATGCCTTAATATTATGATAGTCTGGTTCTTAACGGGCTTCTGGCACGGCGCAAACTGGAACTTTATGCTGTGGGGAGTTTATTTCGGCGTTATCCTGCTTATGGAGAAAACATTCCTGCTTAAAATTATCAGAAAAGCGCCCTCTGTGGTGAGACATATATATACGCTCCTGCTCATAGTTATAGGCTGGGGAATTTTTGCCTTTGAGGACAGCTCGGCTCTCGTGCAGAATTTCAAGAATATGTTCGGCTTGGGAGGATTGCCGCTGATAAACCGTCAAACTGTTTTCTGGCTGGCGCAGAACGCCGTACTTCTCATACTGCTTGCGGTAACCTCAACGCCGCTGGTGAAGAAGATCGGTCACAGCATTTCAAGGGACAAGCCCGCGCTTTACAACTGTGTCTGCGTGCCTGTCACAAGCGTTGTTCTGCTGATCGTGTGTACGGCTTATCTTGCGGGAAATTCCTTTAACCCGTTTTTGTATTTCAGATTTTAGGAGGCGGGATAAATGGACGATATAAACGAGATAAAGATAAACGACAAGCCCTCCGTTACGCAGAAGATGTCCACAGCCAACAAAATCGGTTACGGAATAACGGCGGCGTGCTTTCTGCTGGTGATATTCGGATTTGCAGTAGCGGGTATTTTAAGTCCCGACAGAGAGTTTTCGGATATGGAAAACAGAAAGCTCAGCCAAACTCCTGAATTTTCTTTTGAAAACCTCAAAAGCGGGGATTTTACGGCGGATATCGAGACATATATGTCCGACCAGCTGTTTATGAAGGACGCTATGGTTTCCCTGAAAACGGGTATGGACAGGCTTATGCTGAAATCCTATCAGAACGGCGTGTATTTCGCAGAGGACGGCTATTATCTTCAGGACTATCAGGAAAATTCCGCTCTTGTGGACAAAAATACAGCCGCGCTCAACGATTTTACCGAAACGGTAAAGGACAGTGCGGAGGTAAGCTTTCTGCTTGCGCCTAACGCTATATCCGTGCTGTCGGACAAGCTGCCCGAGGTAACTCAGGCGGACGATCAGCTCGATAGCATAGATCGAATTAAAAACAGTCTGTCGGAGGACATAAACTTCTACAGCGCCTACGACGACCTTAAAGCCGCCGACGACGGCGGTACTCAGGTCTTTTATAAGACCGACCACCACTGGACGGCGGAGGGAGCGAAAACGGCTTTTGACGGACTTATGAACGCTATGGGTGAAACAATCCCCGAGGTCAAATACAGCGTTGAAACTCTCGGCGGATTTTACGGTACTTTGTATTCAAAAGCTCCCGACTTCACGGCGGAAAGCGACGAGGTTCGCCTGTGTACAAATCCCGATAATGAGATAACGGTAAATTATGCGGGGGACGGCGGAGACAATCCCGAGCTAGCAAAAGCCGGAAATCTCACAAGAACGGGACTTTTCGACGAAAGCTTTAAGGACGCTAAGGACAAGTACAAAACCTTTTTAGGCGGAAATTTCGACCTTGTGGAAATAGAAACGCAGGGAGAGAGCGACGAGAACGTCCTTATCGTCAAGGACAGCTACGCCAACAGCGTAATGCCGTATTTCTGCGATAAATACAAGCATATCTCAATGATAGACCTTCGATATTATCATATGGAAGAGCTGTCTGTTTCGGAATATGTGAAAGAAAAGGGCATTACAAAGGTGATATTCCTTTACAATGTGGATTTTATAAATTCGGACAATAACTTTATGTGGCTGGATTGACAAATAAAAAGCAAACCGACATTTCGGACAAATCGAAATGTCGGTTTTTATTTTTTTTATAATTTCCTGCGTATTTCGCATACTCTGCCTATTACCGTTAGTCCCGTTTCCTGCCTCGGGTCTTCCAGCTCTCTGAAATACACTTTGCTGCTTTCGCCCTTTTTCACGGCGTAAAGCCCCGCCTTGCCGATCTCTCCTACAGATACCAGCAGATAGTCTCCCGACATCACAAAGGGACGGTTCTTGTCGTCTCGGCAAATATAGTACACATATTCCCCCGGCTCGGCTGTTATGTAAACAGTACTCCAAGGATTATCGGGCTCGTCCGCGCTGTAAACGTTGACCTTTATCAGGTTATCCGTTTCGCAGCCCTTGGAAGCCCGCGGACTTTCATATCCCATAAGCCTGCCCTTGGTAGTGTCAAGAGCCTGAGCAAGCAGCGTGAGCTTGTCCTCCCTTGGCTTGAATTTTCCCGAAAGATATTGGCTCACAAAGGATTTTGAAATACCCGTCCGCTTGCAAAGCTCCGACTGGGTGATTTGTTTTTCCTCCATTGCAGCCCTAAGATTTTCTGCAAATGTACTCATTCTGTTTTCCTCCTGCTGTCGATTGTTCCGATTTTTCTTTATAAATTAATTATACCATATAAATTTTTCCTGTCAAGTAATTTCACACTAATTTTAGAATTTCTGAACTTGCTGCAAAATTATGATACTAAAAAATTCGGAAAATAAAAATCACGGTCGTCGCAGAACGAATGGCAGTCTCCAAGAATAGTATAATATTGGCGGACATCAGGCTTACCCTGATATAACTCGCCAAATACGGTAAAGTACAACGGAAAGGAGAGGTTTTCAGGTGAAACAGAAACTGGCAATGCTCATAGACGTAAAAAGTATAGTGACCATACTGATGACAGCAGTGTTCGGAGTGCTGTCGCTGAAAGGCAGGATATCAGCGGAGCAGTTCATCACAATATTCACCGTAGTTATCGGCTTTTACTTCGGTACTCAGACGGTAAAAAAGGAAAATGCGGAAGGGAGTAAAAACAATGGCGGTTAAAGGTATAGACGTTTCCAAATGGCAGGGTGACGTAGATTTCGGCAAGGTCAAGTCCGCAGGATATAAATTTGTAATGATAAACGCAGGCTACGGACGGTATATTTCTCAAAAGGACAAATGTTTTGACAAAAATTACACCAACGCAAAATCGGCAGGTCTTAATGTGGGAGCGTACTGGTATTCCTATGCCGTTAATGCCGCACAGGCTGAGGCAGAGGCTAAGGTGTTTCTTGAGGCTGTCAAAGGCAGGGAGTTTGAATATCCCCTTGCAATGGATATAGAGGACGCCGTACAGCAGGGTCTGTCAAATGCCGTTGTCGGGGATATCATAAACGCGTTCTGCTCTTATCTGGAGAGTAAGGGCTGCTACGCCGCAATTTACAGCTATGCGGATTTCCTGAAAAACAAGGTTCCCGCAGAATGCCGTAAAAAATACGACGTCTGGGTAGCGCATTTTGATGTGGACGAACCCGCGTATTCCGACAGCTACGGAATGTGGCAGTACAGCTCCACAGGCAAGGTCAACGGAGTAAACGGAAACTGCGATCTTGATTACTCTTATAAGGATTATCCCGCGCTTATAAAAGAAAAGGGACTTAACGGGTACGGTAAATCGCAGAAGATACTTGACAGCGCAGGCTGGAAAACGGGTGATAAAGACAGAGGAGTGCTTGCTCTGAAGCAAATGCTTATTCTTGCAAAGGACAAAAAGCTTATCGATCAGAAGCTTGACGATAACGAAATTTTTGGGGAAGGCACACAGAAAGCCGTTAACGAACTTTTGAAAAAATGGGATTATTCCGCAAACGGCATCGCAGGAGATAACTTCATAAGAAAACTGGGAGAAAGCTTAAAGTAAGAAGTTAGATGTTAGAAATAAGAGGTTAGATAAACTTGCTCAGCGGAACGAAATGAAAAGCTAACACAAAACTATGACGTAAGTTAAAAAGCGGAGGGTCAAGCCCGCCGCGGGAGGGCTTGCGAGGGTTCAAAGGGGCGAGGAGCCCCTTGTCGCTCCCGCAGGAGCGAAACACTCCAAAATGAGAAGTACGAAATAGCTTGCGGTAAACATACAAATGAGAAATCCCGACGTAAGGAGGCATACTCTGCCAGATATAAGAGATAAGAAAATCCGCCCGCAGAACTTCTGCAAGCGGATAATAAACTTATTCCTTATTGTTCCGGCTCAGTAGGCTGAGGTTCAGGCGGAGTCGGAACAACGGGCGTGTTAGTGTCGGTGACTGGCGGGTCTGTAACCGGCGGGTCTGTCTCGATCGGATCACTGCTGACAGGCTGACTGTCCGAACCGTTATCCGAAGAACCTGCCGTGTCTATGCTGGTAACATTAGAAACCGGCTGAGACGACGGAGCAGTCTCGCTCTGACTGGTGGTAGTCGTAGTTGAGGTGCTGGTTGAGGTAGAGGACTTAGTGGTAGTCGTCTCGCTCTTTGAGGAACTGTCCTCATACTTCGTCGGCTCGTCCTCGATGATTTCGCCCAGCTTGATAACTCCCCACAAGCCGTTCTGACGAACCCACGCTCTGCCGTTGTGAACGGGTCTTGCCTGCTCGAATTCTCCCGGGCGCACTATGCAGTTTCCCTCGATATCATAGTATCCGTAATTCGCATTGACGGAAACGGGAACATAGTCCCCCGTAAACAGGAACGGGTGCGCTTTTGTTTCGTCGTCGATAAGACTGCCGTTGTAGGTGCTCATATCGCCGTCGCATTTAAACTCCACTACCGTCTTTCCGTCTGAGCCTACATAGCCCCACTTGCCTTCGCCGTCCTTGAGAGCAATGCAGGTAAGTCCCGCGCCTTTATATGAGGGAGCATAGTAGTCGAAATAAACCATATCCAGCAAAAGCTTGCCCTTTTTTGCAAGTCCGTAAAGAGAGTTTTCCTCGGGAGTAATATCATAGTAGCCGTTGCCTGCGCTCTCGATTTTCGCCTCGCCCACAACGACGGTTTTCTTGCCCGTGTACTCCGTGCCGTACTCCTCGTTATTGTTCTTTACAAATATCTTTTTGCTTTCTGCGTCCCAGTAATACTTGGGAGCGTTGTCGGTGTGGTCGGACACGTAATCCACTATCTGCTTGGAGCTGTCCACCGTGCAGTATTCGTATTTCTCATTTTTTTCGTCGATCACATTAAACAAAGTGACCTCTCCGCACCAGCAGGTATAATAATCGTCGTACTCGGGCTGGATAACAATATTGCCCTTGAAATCGATAAGACCGTATTTTCCGTTCTGGCGAATGACCGAGTAATTGGCATAAGCGGAGTTCTGCTCGTCGTCGGGATCTACCTGACTTCCGTCGAAACTTATGATATTGTCCGCCGAGATAGACGGTTCTATGATCCAAGAATAGCCCTGCTTGGCTTCCTCCTCGTTAGCGGGAGTATAGCTGTATGAATCGGTCATACTGTTATCGCTGCCGCCGCTCTCGATACCGGGGATCGCGCAGCCGACCAGCATAACCGCTGCCGCCGCACAGCAAGCCGCAGTATAAGTTAATTTTTTCATAGAGTTCCTCCTGTTAATTTGTTGTTTCCTTAATTTCTATTTTATCTGTATACATATATAAATATTATATACCATAATATCTTTAAAGTCAATGGTACAAATTACAATTCAGCGATTTAAAATAGGCTCTGATATATTCAATTTAACATTATGACAAAGCCGCACCCGCTTGCAGACAGCGAGTGCGGCGCATATTTATCTGAAGATTTTTTCCTGAGTACCCGTCTTTTTGTGATAGACATAGCAGGAGAGTATTCCGAACAGCGTGCCGATCAGTATTCCTGCGATAACGTCCGTAGGATAATGCACGCCCACATAAAGTCTTGACAGCGCAATGAGAAAGGCAAGTATCAGTACGGGTATTCCTATCTTGCGGGGGCATTCCTTAAAGATCGGCACAGCCACCGCAAAGGACGCTCCCGAATGACCCGAGGGAAAAGAGTAGTCCGACTGTTTTCCGATAATGCGTGAAAGACCGTCCACCGCCTCGTAGGGACGTGTTCTCGCTATAATATTTTTGAGAAGTACGTTATTCAGCAGGAAAGCAGCCGCCAGCGAGCAGGAGCAGACAATACCCAATCTGCGTGTTTTCGGTATTATCAGCAGGACTATGCAAAGGGCGATCATCAGAATGCCGCCGTTTCCCAGATAGGTAATGCCTTTAATAATGGGGTCAAGAAAGTCCGCTCGGAGGTGTTCCTGTATCCACAGCAGGACTTCTCCGTCGATTTCAAGCAGTTTATCTAACATAATGAAACTCCTTTATGCCGATATCGGATTTATATTTGCTATCGGCATTATACATATTTTTAACAAAAAGTATTTAATGAATTGGCTGTTATTAATAATTCGGAAATGTTCAAACAGTTGAATTTAAATTAAATGTGAACTCATATAATAATATGAAAATTTATAAGAATATCGCTGGAAATAATATACACCAAAACTGTCGCAGAAGTAAAAAATCCAAAGGACGAATTGTGCAAAAATTTTGTTGTTAACAATTACTTAAACTGAAATTATGATTTCGTAAGAAATAAGTTGTTTTTGCTTAAAAACATTGTTAAATCATAAAATCAAAATCTCGACTTTACTTACCTTTTACTTCTAACATCTTACATCCGGCGTTTTTTTCGCACCTGCGGGGGCTCTGCCCCTCGACCCCGCCAGCGCGGCGGCGCCGGACCCGCATCTTTTTTGCTGTTGCTTTTTTATTCCCAGTTTTTCCACACTTCGGGACAATATCCCACTGTTGCCTGTTTTCCGTTTCTTACTATGGGAGCGTTGAACAGCTCGGGATTTTCCAACAGCTTTTCCGCTTTTTCTTCCTTGCTGCCCAGATATTTCAGCAATGTTGCCGTTTCTCCCTTTGCTTTAGGGTCTATCAGCTTTTCAATGTCCCCTACAGCCGCCAGCACGGAATTGAACTCGCCCTTGCTAAGTCCCTTTGAAACAAGGTCTACCGCCTGAAATTTAATTCCCCGTTCTTTGAAATACCTCTCGGCTTTCTTAGTATCGAATGACTTGGATTTTCCGAAGATCTGTATATTCATTTCACATCGCCTCCCGATTACGATAAGATCTCTCCGTTTCTGCATTCGAGCAGTATGGTGAAAGGTCCGTCGTTTTCAAGGGATACTTTCATATCCGCTCCGAAAATGCCGTTTTCCACCTTGCCCGAAATTTTCTCGGCGCACCTTGCCGAAAAGTATTCGTAAAGCTCGTTGGCTCTGTCGGGCTGTCCCGCATATATAAAGGAAGGTCTGTTGCCGTGATGACAGTCCGCATAAAGGGTGAACTGCGACACCACAAGGAGATCGCCGCCTATATCGTTAACTGAAAGATTGGTTTTTCCGTTTTCGTCGGCAAAAATTCTCAGCTTTGAAATTTTATCCGCAAGCTTGCCGCACTCGGTCTCGCCGTCCTCTTTTCCCACGCCGAGGAATATCAGCAGACCTTTCCCGATTTGTCCCGTAATTTTTCCCTCGACCTCGACCTTAGCCGAGAGAACTCTCTGTAAAACCGCTTTCATAATTACCTCAGCTCTATCGTGTAGGAATAGGAGAATATCTTGCCTGCATCAAGAGAAACTGCGTGGGGCTTTTTCTCGATGTCCTCAAACTCGTCGTCTGCGTAAACGGGTACGCTCGTCCACGGTTCGAGGCACACGAATTTCGCACTGTCGTCGCCCGTGGGGGACCATACCGCAATGCAGTCCGACTGAGGATATTTGACCGTTACGGAATGCTCGGAGCTTCTGCATTTGAGAGAAACCGCCTTGGAGTACGGCTTGTCGATTATAATTGCGTCGTTGTCGAAAAGAGCTCTTGTCATATTGAGGACGTTTCCGCAGTCGGTAATGGGATTTCCCGCTCCGTCGGAAATTTTCTCGTTCTTTTCGTATTCGACGTAATAGTCCTCAAAGGTCTCGCCCTCCTGCAAAGGACAGTTGAACGCAGGGTGTCCGCCGACATAGAAATACATAGTTCTGCCGCCCGTGTTCTTTACGGTATTTTCGACCTTGACGCAATTTCCTTCGGCAGTGTAGCGGACTGTAAATTCAAAATTATAAGGGTACTGCGAAAGGGTATCCTCGTTGTCTTTGAGTACAAACTCTATTGAATTGCCGGTCTGTCCCGCAAATTCAAATTCCATATCCCTTGCAAAGCCGTGGTTGGCTTTCATTTTGTAGTCCTTGCCGTCTGCCTTGTAGGACTTGTCTTTCGGGGAGCATACGAACGGGAAAAGTACGGGAGCGTATCTTTTCCAAGCGTCTCCGCACTGCCACAGATATTCTCTGCCCTCGAATTTGACCGAGTGGAGCTCTGCGCCGAAAGTGTCCGCAGAAATTTCAAGGTTATGATTTTTTACGGTATAAAGCATAATATTTCCTCCGTTGCAATTTATTTGTGCAGAGACGGACTGTCCCTGCCGTAAGCCTTCAGTTAATATACAGTTTACAAAAGTCAAATACAATTATTTAATGCACAATTAAGGTGTTCGCTGCGCTCAATTTTTTTATTTTTGTTTTGTCCATTGTTGATTGTCAATTACAATTGTGCATTGTGCATTATGAATTGTGCATTGTTATGCATTGACTTAATTGTAACACATTTATTAAAATATTGCAACTGTAGGGAGATAAATTATGCAAATAATAATTAGATTACTGGTTTATATAATTGCAGGTATGGGAGCGGGCATAGGAACGGGTCTTGCGGGACTTTCAGCGGCGGCGGTAATAAGTCCAATGCTGGTGACGTTTCTTGACTTCAACGCATACGACGCTATCGGGATTGCCCTTGCCTCGGACGTTTTAGCCTCTGCGGTTTCCGCATATACATATAAGAAAAACGATAATCTCAATATAAGGGACAGTCTGGTAATGCTGTTCACCGTAGTTACAGTTACCGTAATAGGAAGCTTTTTAGCCTCGTTTATGCCCGACAGCACAATGGGGAGCTTTGCTGTGTATACCACAACTCTGCTGGGTATTAAATTCATAGTCAAGCCTGTTATGAATACCAAGCAGACTAACGAAAACAAGACCAAAAAACAGAAAATTATCCAGTCTATAGCGGCAGGCACAGTGATAGGCTTTATCTGCGGCTTTGTGGGCGCAGGCGGAGGAATGATGATGCTGTTGATACTCACCTCGGTGCTGGGCTATGAGCTTAAAACCGCAGTGGGCACAAGCGTGTTTATAATGACATTTACCGCCCTTACGGGAGCGGTCTCTCATTTCGCCATTGCCGACGGGATATCGGATATCCCAGCGCTTGTATGCTGTATAGTGTTCACGCTTGCGGGCGCAAGGATAGCGGCTCTTTTCGCCAACAAAGCGGACACCAAGACACTCAACAGAGTGACGGGTATAGTTCTTACCGTACTGGGCGTGTCGATGATAGCCGTAAAAGCGATAAAGTAGTCTGTCGACCCCATTGGCAAGTTGCACAATGCCTGATTTAAATAATTAAATTATTAAATCTCGGCAATAATTCCGATCACATTGAGGATTTTGCCGAAACAATGAAAACGTTGTCATAAAACCGCCTGTTTGTGCGGTTTTATTTCTTTTATTCGGTGACTTTAATATTTTAACATTTGTTGGTTACAGCTAAATGAAAAATTATTATGAATTGAGTTGGATTTTTCTTAAAAGCGTCCGAGAATTGGAAATGAACTCCTTTCTCGTGTACGTTGTGCACAAATATATAAAAAGATGTTTGTTTAATGTGACCAAAACGGTAAATTTACATAAAAAAGATATTCCGTAAACGTTTAAGTTTGCTTGACAAATGAACGGGAAATTGTTATAATTATGATTAGCACAAAGTGCGCTTTTTGACATTTTTGATAAAAAATCAAGCAAAATAGGCTGATTTATTGTTTAGTTTTTGAACATTTTGCACATAAATCGCAAGATGTTGTGTTAAGTGTGTAAAATACATACAAAATGTGCAAACTGCACAAAAAATATAGCGGTTGTTGTGAGAATATCGATAAGTCAAAATGACGAAAAAGAAAGGCAGAATGTGTTATGGGGATAATTCTTCAGACCGAAAATCTGTGCCGTGACTTTAAAATAGGCGACGGCAGCGTGGTTTCGGCGTTGAAAAATATTAACGTTCAGATAGAACAAAGCAAGCTTACTATCCTCAGAGGGCGTTCGGGCAGCGGAAAAACCACACTGATAAATATTCTCGGTGCGCTTGATAAGCCCACAAAGGGCAGCGTGATGTTCGGAGAACGGGATATTACAAAGCTTTCCGAAAAGACCAGAGACGATATACGGCGGTTCGATATGGCGTTCGTGTTCCAGTCGGTGGCTCTTATGTCGGGTATGACAGCGTATGAGAATGTGGATTTCGGTCTCAGACTGGCGAAGTTCCCCTATGAACAGCGGGATAAGCGCACAAGGGAATGTCTGGCGGCTGTGGGGCTTGACAAGAGAATGGCTCACAGACCGGGCGAGATGTCCGGCGGAGAACAGCAGAGAGTGGCGATAGCAAGAGCGATCGCTCACAAGCCTAAGATAATCTTTGCGGACGAACCTACGGCGGAGCTTGATACGGCTACCGCACTGCACATTGTAAAGCTTTTCAAGGAGCTTGTGGCAAAGCAGCAGATGACGATCATAATGACGACGCACGATCCCAGTATGATCGATATTGCCGATAAGGTATATACATTGGAGGACGGTGAGATAGTTGAGTGACGCTTTTGAAGCTGATACTATTGTAGCTGATGACAATGACGAATATATGATACGGTGTGAAAATCTGGTGAAGATTTACAAAACTTCCGATGTGGAAGTCGTTGCGCTTCAGGGACTTGACCTTGACGTGAAAAAAGGGGAGCTTATGGCTATCGTGGGCAACTCGGGCAGCGGAAAGTCTACTCTGCTTAATATGCTGGGCGGGCTTGACAAGCCGTCGGCGGGAAATCTTATTATCGACGGTAAAAATCTGCTGAAATTCACCGATAAGGATTATATGGAGTATAAGCGCAGCACCGTGGGATTTGTGTGGCAGAACAATGCGAGAAATCTTGTGCCGTATCTTACAGCGGTTCAGAACGTTGAACTGCCGATGCTGCTTAAAGGGCAGAGAAAGCGCCGGCAGCGTGCGCTGGAGCTTCTTGACAGAGTGGGGCTTTCCCACAGAAAAAACAGCAGACTTGACCAGATGTCGGGAGGAGAACAGCAGAGAGTTGCCATTGCGATAGCTCTTGCGAATAATCCCAGACTGCTTTTGGCGGACGAACCGACAGGGTCTGTCGATACAAAGACTTCCAATATGATACTTGATATTTTCAAGGAGCTTAACAGGAACGAGGGAATAACGGTGGTCATCGTTACTCACGACTTGAAGCTTGCCAATCACATCGACAGGGTGGTGGCTATCAGGGACGGAAGAACCAGTTCGGAGATCGTAAGAAAACGTTCTTACGCGGAGGAGCTTAACGAGCTGGACGATATTGCCGTAACGGACGAAAACGCAGGCGATACCCATGAGGAGCTTGCGGTGCTTGACCGTTCGGGAAGGTTACAGCTCCCTAAGGACTATATGCAGAGCCTTGAGATAAAAGGCGGAGATAAGGTCCGCGTCGAGCTTGACGAGGAGAGACGGGGTATCGTACTCTACAAGTCCGGCTGACGGATTTAATTTATTTTTATTCTCCCGTGTGGGTGTAATAGAGAGAATGAAATGAGAAGTGCTGTACTATTTTAAATAGGAGTTATTCTCAGGTCGCAACAGCATTTTATTAGGAAAGGTGGATTCATAGTGAAAAACACAATGTTTAGGCGTGTTATCAGTTCGGCGCTTGCGCTGACGCTGAGCGCTGCTTGCTTTGTTCCGACAGCATTTGCAGACGCAGACGAAAGCACACTAGGCAATCAGGACGATTCGTCCTTGACCACCGGTACAGACGCCATTCGTCAGACTTCGTACACAAATTATGTGAACAAGTACGCTGACGCGGCAAGACCTCAGGTTGACGATATCGTCACGATGGGCGCTGATTACAAGTCAGTCAGCGATGACCTGTCGCTGGGCGATACATCATTTGACGGCAAAACCGATGTTCTGTACTGGGCAAACCAGGTAGGTTCAGTAACTTATGAGGTTGAGATCCCCGAGGACGGCTGCTACAACATGAAGGTTGTATATCAGGCTCTGGAGGGAAATACCAGCGATATTCAGTTCTCGCTGCTTATCGACGGAGAAAGCCCATATTCCACAGCGTCAAGAATTACGCTGGATAAGAGATGGGTAAACGAGACAGATATCGTTCAGGATTCAAGAGAAAACGATATGAGACCCGGACAGGTCGAAAGTCCCTGCTGGCAGGAAACGCCTCTTAAGGACATCGACGGTCTTTTCAACGAGCCTTTGGAGTTCTACTTTACAAAGGGAACTCACGAGATCACGCTGGAATCCGAGAAAGCGCAGTTTGTCCTTGAAAGACTGACGATCTATCAGTATCAGGAGCCTGCCGCTTATGTGGCTCCCTCGGCGGACGAGCTTGCGTCGGCTTCGGGACAGATGATCACTCTCGAGGGCGAGACCGCGGACTATAAGTCGGCAAGAACTCTTTATCCTACGTCGGATAAGACTTCTTATATGACTTCCTGCGTTAACGGACAGAGCCCTACAAAGACAAGATATAATACGATCGGCGGAGGCAGCTGGTCTCAGTCCACTCAGACTGTTACCTGGGTTCTTCCGATCGAAAAAGACGGTTACTATAAGATCGGTATTTTTGCAAGACAGGATCAGATGAGAGGTATGTATTCCAACAGACGTCTCTACATCGACGGAGAGGTTCCCTGCAAAGAGGCTGATCAGATCAAGTTCTACTATGACACCGACTGGAACGTGACCACTCCTCAGACCGACAGCGGCGAAGACCTTTACTTCTACCTGTCGGCGGGCACCCACACCATTGCTCTTGAGGCTGTACCGGGCGAGATCGGCACTATCATGGGCGAGCTGGACGAAGTGGTTTACGACATTAACAGCTATTACAGACAGATCAGACAGATCACAGGTCCCGATCCTGATGAATACAACAACTATATGATCGATGTTTCTATTCCTTCTATCGTAGATGACTTCAAGGAATATGCAAGTCTTCTCAGAGAAAAGAAGGCGCAGATCGAGGATCTTTCAGGCTCAGGCGGAACAGAGGCTGAAACTCTCGAGAAAATGGCTCTCGTGCTTGACAAGTGCGTTAAAAAGCCGGACCTTATCCCTGAAATGATGAGCCAGATAAAGGATAACGTTACCGCTGTTTCATCGTTTATCAACCAGTACCGTGAGCAGCCTCTCGAGGTCGATAAGCTTGAGATCATTACCAGTGACGGTGAATTCTCAGACTGCGAGGGCACATTCCTCGGAACTCTTTCCAACGGCTTTCAGGCGTTTATCGGTTCGTTCTTTGAGGACTATAACTCGCTTTCCGACGATGACGACGCAAATTCAATGGAGTGCTGGGTAATGCTCGGACGTGACCAGGCTACAGTTATCAAGGAACTTATCGACAGCGACTACAACCCAACAGCAGATACAAAGATAAACCTCAAGCTTGTACAGGGCGGTATCATCGAGGCTACGTTCTCAGGAAAGGGTCCCGACCTTGCGCTGTTCATCGGAGGCGACTTCCCGATACAGCTTGCGGCAAGAGGAGTTCTTACCGATATTTCTCAGTTCCCTGATTATGAGGAACAGCTTACCAAGTATAACGATTCTGTAATGGATCTTTATACATACAACGGCGGAGTTTACGGTCTCCCCTGCGAGCAGAGATTCCCCGTTCTGTTCTACCGTTCGGATATTCTTGAAGAATATGATATCGATCCTGAGACGGATCTTGCAACGTGGGACGGACTTCTGAATACGCTCCCTACGCTCCAGAGAAACTACCTTGAAGTAGGTCTTGTACTTCCTGTAACGGTAAGTACCGGCGGAACAACGACCGTATCTGCTATCACAGAGAACGGCAACACCTTTGCGCTGATGGTTCTTCAGCAGGGTCTTAACTATTATAATGAAGAGCAGTCGCAGACTACATTTGACGATATCAGAGCTATCAATGCTTTCGATACATGGACAAAGTTCTATACGACATACAGCTTTGAACAGACATACGACAAGTTCACACGTTTCAGAACCGGCGATATGCCTGTACTGGTAAGCGATTATACTTTCTATAACCAGCTCTACGTAGCTGCTCCTGAGATCAAGGGCTGCTGGGGCTTCCAGCACGTTCCCGGAACCCTTCGGGAGGACGGAACTATCGACTACACGGCGAACTCCGAAGGTTCGGCAGGTATTATCTTCACAAAGGCTGAGGATCAGGAAGGAGCTTGGGACTTCATCAAGTGGTTCACAAGCACTGAAAACTCCATTAAATACGGCAACCAGATCGAGTCTGTACTCGGACCTATGGGCCGTTACGCAACAGCAAATCAGGAGGCTCTTTCACAGCTTTCGTGGACAACAACGGAATCCGAAATACTGCTTGACCAGATGAACAATCTGGAAGAGATACCGATTATTCCTGCTTCCTACGGCGTAACACGTAACATTCTCAACGCGTTCAGAACCGTAGTAAACGACAATGAAAACGCAAGAGATACGCTGTTCTGGTATAATAAGGATATCAACGACGAGATCACACGTAAGCGTGCAGACCTCGGTATGGATTAAGGAAAGGAGAGAAATATATGGCTAAAAAGGCTAATTCAGATGTACCTGCTATAAAGCAGGGAAAATGGGCTTACACCTGGCATATGATGAAGACTGAAAAGGCTTGTTATTTGATGCTCCTTCCTTTTATGTTTTTCTTCATTCTGTTTACGGTAGTTCCCGTTGTAATGTCCCTGCCTATGGGCTTTACAAACTTCAATATGATCCAGACCCCTAAGTGGGTAGGTCTTTCAAATTTCTATACGCTGTTCGTTAACGACGACGTATTCCTTATCGCAATAAGAAACACTCTTATCTTTGCGATATTTACAGGTCCTTTCTCGTATATACTCAGCTTCGTTATTGCGTGGCTTATCAACGAGATGAACCCGTTCCTCAAGACATTCTTCACATTCGTATTCTATGCTCCTTCAATGACAACATCGGTTTATGTAACCTGGCAGCTCATTCTTTCCGGAGACTCCTACGGTTACCTGAACGCTATCCTTATGGATCTTGGAATACTTACTTCGCCCGCTCAGTGGCTTACGGATACCAAGTACATTCTTACAGTCGTTATTATCGTTCAGCTGTGGATGTCGATGGGCGCAGGCTTCCTTGCTATACGTGCAGGCTTCCAAAACATCGACAAGTCGATGTACGAGGCAGGCGCTATTGAAGGCATTAAGAACAGATGGCAGGAGCTTTTCAAGATCACTATCCCTTCAATGGGACCCAGCCTTCTGTTTGCTGCCGTAATGCAGATATCATCTTCGTTCACAGTCGGCGTTGTAGGACAGAACCTCGTAGGTCTGCCGTCAACGGACTATGCGGCTCACACGATTATGAACCATGCGACCGACTACGGCTATACCCGTTACGAAATGGGATATTCGTCGGCAATATGCTTTGTGCTGTTTGCGGCAATGCTCCTTGCCAATAAGGGCGTTAACTGGCTCTTGGGCAAGTATATCGATTAAGGAGGGGAGTATAACAAATGGCTAGAAAAAGAAAAAAGAAGCAATCCATTGAAAAGCTTAAAGTCAAGGATAAGCGCAAGAGAGTCAACGGCTCCCTCGGCGGAGACATTTGTATCTTCGTATTTCTTATTCTCCTGGGCATATTTATGGTATTCCCGCTTTACTATTCGGTAATTCAGTCGCTCAAGCCGGTCGAGGAGCTTTTCGTATTCCCTCCGAAGCTTTACGTGCTGAACCCAACAAGCAACAACTTCTCCGATATGTTTAAGGTTGCCGCAAGCTCATGGCAGGTTCCTCTGTCGAGATATATCTTCAACAGCTTCTTTATTACTATCGTTATCTGCGTTGCTAACCTTTTCGTTTGCTGCTGTGCGGCTTTTGTGCTTGCTAAGTGCAAGTTCCCGGGCAGTAAGGTCGTAAACCAGATAATCGTCGTATCACTTCTGTTTGCTTCCAACGCAACATGGATCATGCAGTTCCTTGTAATGGCGAAGCTGGGTATGATCGATACCTATTGGGCTCTTATTCTTCCAAGCGTATCGACGGCGATGAACCTTTACCTTTTGCGTCAGAGTATGTCAACGATTCAGGACTCAATGGTCGAGGCGGCTAAGGTCGACGGCGCCGGACTGTTCAGAATTTGCTGGCAGATCGTTGTTCCGAACTCAAAGCCTGCGCTGATGACGGTTATCATCTTCGCGTTCCAGGCTGCTTGGAACATTCAGGGCGGCGTTCTTACATACTCCGAAGAACTCAAAACACTACCTACGGTTGTACAGCAGGTTACAATGGCAGGTCTTGCACGTCAGGGCGTAACCTTTGCAGCGTCAGTTGTACTTCTGATTCCACCGCTTGCTGTATTCCTTATCGCTCAGGGCAACGTTATGGAAACAATGGCAAACTCCGGTATGAAGGATTAATTCGTGAATTAACTTAAACTAAAAAGGAAAAAGGTGATAAGTAGTGTTGAGAATTAACAAATCTCTAAAGAAAATTCTCTGCGCGGGAATGGCTGCCGTAATGGCAATGTCCTTAACGGTATCAGCGCTGGCAGCCGAGCCTTACAACTCATACATATACGATACGTGGGAGGACGCGATACCCTCACAGAACGCATACCGTATCGACAGAGCTGTAACAGGCGCAGAAATGGGACTGGCAAGACTGTCAGACCCTGCGGATCCGCTGTTTGTCAGCGAGGACGCTCCGGCAAAGCTTAATAACTGCAAGGACATCTTCCTGGACGAGGAAGAGCAGCAGTTCTGGATTGCCGATACAGACAACAACAGAATACTCAGACTTGATCTCGAACTGAACGTAACCGGCGTATACACAGGCGTTTGGGGCGCATCGGAGATCAATGTCGGCGAGGACGGCGAATCAAAGTTTGCCGCACCCTCGGGTATCTATTCAAAGAGAAGTCTTTTTACCAACGAGCTTTACGTTTATATCGCAGACTACGATAATTCCAGAGTAGTCAAGGCTTCGGTGGATTCCGAAAGAAAGCTTACTCTCGTTCAGGAATACACAAAGCCCGATACGGAGCTTTATCAGGTAGAGACCTTCAACCCCTCAAAGGTCATTGCAGACCTTGCGGAGAATGTGTACGCTGTTTGTACTTCGGTCAACACAGGTTCGGTACAGTTCAACAAGGAAGGCGAGTTCCAGGGATTTTACGGAGCAAACAGAGTTGAAGTTACCGCTGCGGTAATCGCTCAGAAGCTCTGGAGAAAGATCGCCTCCAACGAGCAGATCTCAGGTATGACAAGAAATGTGCCTGTTGAGTACGCTAACTTCGATATCGATGAGGACGGCTTTATTTATACGGTTACCGAGGCGGCTAACACCACTACGGACGCTGTTAAAAAGCTTAATCCTGCCGGTTACAATATCTGGAACAACGAGGCGGGAGCAGAGTACAAATTCGGCGATTACGCATCTGAGTACGACGCTACCACAAACTCCAGCTACTCTACAAGACTTACGGATATATGCGTTTCAAATAACGGCATTATTAATGTCCTTGACTTTGCAACGGGACGAGTTTTCCAGTATGACCGCGAGTGCAATCTGCTTTGTATCTTCGGTACGAAGAATTCCACGAACGACCAGAGAGGAAGCTTCTCCAATCCTAACGCAGTTGAGGCTTACGGAAATAACATTTACGTTATCGACGGTTCAAAGAACGACGTAACAGTCTATACCGAAACTACTTTCGGAAAGCTTATGCACGAGGCTGTCGAGCTTTACGATCAGGGCCGTTATTCCGACGCAAAGCCTATCTGGGAGGAAGTTGTAAAGAGAGACGGAGGTTATCCGCTTGCTTACATCGGTCTCGGCAAGGCTGCTCTTAACGAGGGCGAGTATACCAAGGCTCTTGACCACTTCAAAACTGCTTACGATCAGGACGACTACGACAAGGCGTTCAAGTATGCAAGAGAAGAATTCGTAAAGGATAATTTCACAGTTATAATTGTTATTTGCATAGTTGTTATCGTTCTTCTGATCGTACTTGCTCAGCTCCACAAGAGAGGCATTTATATCATCAAGGGCAGATTTAAGAAAGAAAAGGAGGGAAAATAATATGTATGAGTTTACACCTTTAGGTTGGCTCAAGCACTGCGTGCTTCACCCTGTAGAGGGCTTTGAAGACTTGAGATGGAAAAAGCAAGGCTCAATGAAAATCGCGTTGATTATTGTTTTCTTCCTCTTTGTTGCAATGGTTGTTGACAGACAGCTCACAGGCTTCCAGTTCAACAACGCATACGTTAAGGTTTTTAACGTAGTTCCTCTTATCGTACAGTCGGTTGTTTACTACTTCACATGGGTTCTGGGCAACTGGTCGATCTGTACGCTCCTAGACGGTGAGGGAACATTCAGAAAGATCGCTATTTATTCGGCTTACGCACTGGTACCTTATATTGTGTGCACATTCATTTCAGTATTCCTTTCAAACCTTCTGGTTCAGGAGGAGTCGATATGGATAACCGCAATTTCGGCGCTGGGTATTGGCTGGTCGGTCATTCTGATGATACAGGCTATGAAAGCCGCTCACCAGTATTCATTCACCAAAACGCTGGGTTCAATCATTCTGACGCTGGTTGCAATGCTTCTTATTCTGTTCCTTGCAATCCTGCTTCTCTCATTGTTCCAGCAGGTATATGTATTCGGTTATTCAGTCTACACAGAGATTGCATATAGAATCAGAGGCTAAATAGAAACGGTGGTGTAAAAATGCATAACAAAAGTTACAAAAAAGCGATTGTCTTTGCGCTGTGTCTTACAATGCTGACGCCTCTGGGTTCTATGGCTGTATCCTCTGCCTCCGACAGCAGTTCCGAGGCGGCTGCGGATACAAGCTCCGCTGTCGATACGGCTAATTCAGAGGAAAGCTCTGAGGCGGCTGACGACGCAAGCTCTGAGGCTGAAACGGACGGCAGCTCCGAGGCTCCCGCTGAGGCGGACGCTGAGAGCAGTGCGGACGCATCGGGCGAAGAAGAGGAAACGACTGCTGATGAAGATGTCGTACCTATGCTTTCCGACGAAGAGGCTATCGCTCTTGAGACCTGTGAGCAGGTTGCCGAGAATGATAACTACATTCTCTACTGCGACGAAGAAAACGAAAGACTTTGTCTCTATGTTAAGAGCTCAGGCAGCTACTGGTGGACGTCGCCTGTAAATGTTGCCGCTGACGAAACAATAGTCGACGAAGAAAAGGGTACCGCTATGAAAAACGCGCAGAGAAAGCAGATCGCTTCAAGCTGCGCTATCAAGGTGGGCGACCTGAGACAGGAAAAGAGAACGGAATCTCCTGCTCCTGTATATTCCAACAAGGCAAGAGTTTCATTCAAAACCGAAACGGACGGCGTTGCGGTTACATATAAGTACTCAAGCGAAGGCGTTAAGCTTACTGTTCACTATCAGCTTTGCGATGACAGTCTTTATGTATATTGCGATACAAGCGAAATTGAAGAGGATAATATCTCGACAGTTGACGGTAAGGTACTCACAAAGCTCCAGCTTTGCCCTTACTTCGCAGCGTCTCCCGCAGTGGACATTGACGGCAACGAGACCGAGGGTTATATGATAGTTCCCGACGGAAGCGGCGCGGTCATTGAATACAACAACGGCAAGAACAACTACCCCGACTATTCTCAGCAGGTTTACGGCAGAGATTATACGGCAGTTCCTCTTACGGCTCCCAGAGTTACCGAGCAGGCATATCTTCCTGTTATTGCAACAGTAAGCGGTTCTTCCGGTATCGTGGCTGTTTGCACCGATGGCGACTCCAACGTGTACGCAAAGGCGCAGGTAAGCGGACAGAACAAGCAGGTTTACAACAACTGCTATTTCGAATTTGAGACCCGTTCGTCCGACTCCTTCTTTATGAGCGGCGACAGCTCCAACAAGATCAACGTATTTGAAAAGGACGGCATCAAGACCGACCGTTTCGGTATCCGTTATTATCCTGTCGAGGCTGAGGACGGCGAGGAAGTAAACTATGCGGAGTGCGCTGAGGTTTACAGAAATTATCTGGTCAATGAAAAGGGTCTTACGGCTTCGACTGCCGACAATAAGAACGACCTGTATCTCGACCTTTTCGGAGGAGTTCTCAAGCAGACTTCTATCTGCGGTCTGCCGTTTGACCTCAAGACTGAGATCACAGGCTTTGAGCAGGCGGGAGATATCGTAAGTGAGCTCAAAGATCAGGGCGTTAATACATTTACTGTTAACTACAACGACTGGACAAACAACGCGATCAAGAACAAGATATCGACAGATGTGAAACCCTCGGGTACACTGGGCGGAAACAGCGCATTTGAAGATTTCCTGTCAACCGAGAACACAACGGTATTCCCGTCTCTCAATAACTTCACTATGGATTCCGGCTCGTCTGGTTACTTTACTTTGACAAGCACGGCGGTAAGAATTTCAAACGCTTATTCGAGACAGTCCTCATACAGCCTGTCCTTCGGCGTAGCTCAGAAGGGAGTTTCCCCTGCTCTGCTTTCACCCGGCAAGTACACTCAGGCATTTGAGGAAATGATCGAAAGCTACGGCGACGAGGGCGTTAACAACGCAGGCTTCGGCTACTTCTCGTCAAGACTTGTAGGCGACTACACAAGAAAAGATCCGTACAGCAGAAACAAGACTATGAACATAATTACAGAGCAGTATGCGGCTGCTAAGGACTCTATCGGTTCGATCATTGCAGACGAGGCTAACGCTTATGTTCTTCCTTACGTTTCGGACGTAACCAATGTTCCTGTTTCCTCCAGCGGATTTAACCTTACAGATTACGATATTCCATTCTATCAAATGGTAATTCACGGATATATTCCGTATTCGTCAACGCCTATCAACAAGAGTTCAAATTCAGATGAGACCTTCCTGCTTACCATTGCGGCAGGCTCGCAGATCCATTATGATATGACTTACGTTGACGCGGACGTTCTTCAGGATACCGATTACAACGATCTCTACTACACCAATTATGAGGGCTGGACGGAGATGGCTGCTAATCAGTATAAGGTCGCGCAGGAAGCTCTTGCGGCAGTTTCAAGCTATACGATTTCAAAATATGAACTCAGCGAGGACGGCAGCGAGCTTACAACGACTTATTCCAAGGACGGCGCAAGCGACGTTAAGGTGGTAGTCAACAAGAAGGACGCTACCGTATCGGTGGACGGAAAAGTACTTGACGTTTCAAATTGTATTGAAGGAGGTTTGGAAGATTAATGAGTAATTTTGAAAACACTACTCCTGAGGAAGAAGTAAATGTTCAGACTCCTGAAGATACAACCGCAGTGATCGAAGAAACGGCAGAGGTAACGGCTGAGCCTGAGATTGAGGAGATCTCCCCCGAGGCTGTTATTCCGGTAAAGCCTGAGAAAAAGCACAGACTTTCCTATGAAAAGAGAAAAGGTCTTTACGGCTACGGCTTTATTGCGATCTGGATACTCGGTACTCTTTACTTCTTCATTGCGCCGCTTATTGAATCGCTGATCTATTCGTTCAATAAGACCACGGTACAGCCCGGCGGTATGGAAATGAAATTCATCGGCTGGGACAACTACGTTAACGCTTTCCGTAAGGACCAGGACTACTCTCTTGCCCTTGTGGATATGCTTAAAAACACAGCTCTTAAAACGCCTCTGATCTTGATATTCGCAGTATTCATTGCAATTATCCTCAATCAGAAGTTCCACGGAAGAACCTTCGCAAGAGCGGTATTCTTCCTCCCTGTTATTATCGCAACGGGTCCTGTTATCGACATCATCAACGGTAATATGAGCACCGGCGGTTATGCAGGCGGTTCAGAGCAGTTCAGCACGATGTTCGAGGCGGATCTGGTAGACCAGCTCCTTAACTTCCTCGGTATTTATAACATCAGCGACAAATTGACTGAAACTATCAACTCGTTAACGACTGACATCTTCAACCTGGTATGGAACTCAGGTATCCAGATACTTCTTATCCTTTCGGCTTTGCAGGGAATTTCACCTGCGTCTAAGGAAGCCGCTCAGATGGAAGGCGCAACGTCTTGGGAGTTCTTCTGGAAGATAACTCTTCCTCACATCTCGCCAATGATACTTGCAAGCTTGGTTTACACAGTTGTCGACTCATTCGTTGACCCGTCGAACGAGGTTATGACGATAGTTCTTAATAAGGCAACCAACTGGGATCACGGTTATTCAGCCGCTATGGCTTGGGCGTACTTCGCGATCATTGCAGTTTGCCTTGCTATTATCGTTGCTATTGTCAATAAGTTCGTTTACTATGAAGTAGAATAAGGGGGGATTTAAAGTGGCAACTAAAAAAGAAGAAAAACAGTTCGAAAAAGAACGTAAGGCTGCTATTAAAGCCCGTCATAAAAAGATGAAGGAGGAGGGTATTGAAAATTACCTTACTCCCGATCAGATCAAGTATAACAGACGTAAAGCCGCGATCGGCGTAGTTTGGCCGATCTTCAGATTTCTCATTCTGTTCGGTTTGTGCTTTATAATCCTTTATCCGCTCATCTTTATGCTTTCAACGGCATTCAGACCCAACGAGCAGATGAACGATCCGTCGGTCGTATGGCTGCCTAAGAGCTTCACAATGCAGAACATCAAGGACGTATGGGGCGTTATGAAGTTCGGCGACACAGCTATCAACACGGTTATTCTTAACCTTATCGCGTCTGTACTTCAGGTAGTTACCTGTTCTATTACAGGCTACGGTTTTGCGAGATTTAAATTCAAGGGAAAGAGCTTTCTGTTCGCTATCGTAATCCTTATGATTATTGTACCGCCTCAGATCACTACTATCCCGCTCTATATGCAGTATGCATACTTCGACCTTTTCGGAATTATCCCGCTGTTCAACGGCGGAAATTCAATTTCGCTTATCAACAGCCCGTTGACTATGTATCTGCCTGCATTGTTCGCAAACGGTATCAGAGCCGGTCTGTTCATCTTCATCTTCCGCCAGTTCTTCAGAGGACTGCCTAAGGAGCTTGAAGACGCAGCGTATCTCGACGGATGCAGCCCGCTCTACACATATGTTAAGATTATGATACCTAACGCTAAGCAGTCATTCCTCACAGTATTCCTTTTCTCAATCGTATGGTACTGGAACGACTACTATGTATCGTCCTCATTCTTCACAAGAAACGATACTGTAGCGCTTATGCTGAAGAACCTTAACACAAACCTGACCCAGCAGCTCTTTGACGGACAGTCGGTATCTGTAAGACAGATAATCGTATGGCTCGAAGCAGGTTGTCTGCTGTCGATCACACCGATACTTATTATGTATATATTCTTACAGAGATACTTCATTGAAGGTATTGAAAGATCGGGTCTTGCAAACTAATCAAAAATTTTCCCCGCAGGTTTTCTGCGGGGATTTTTTATCTGAGAAAGAAGTAGTATATCAGTCCGTAGACTATACTTGCCAGAGTGCCGTACAGAATAACGGGACCGCTTATAATAAAGATCTTTGCGCCAAGTCCCAGTACGTAACCCTCCGTCTTGAATTCAAGAGCGGGAGCGGCGACCGAATTTGCAAAGCCCGTTATGGGAACCAGCGTACCCGCTCCTGCGTGCTTTGCTATTCTGTCGTACCAGCCCAATCCCGTGAAAAGAGCGGACAGGAAAACCAGCGTAATGGAGGTCGCCATAGCGCAGCCGTCCTTTGACAGTCCGAAACTGTCGTACATATTAAAAAGGGACTGCCCGATAGCGCAGATAAGTCCTCCGAAGAAAAAAGCTTTCGGTATAGTTATCCACCATTTGGTATTTTCAGACGCCTCCTTGTACATTTCGCTGTACTGAGTTCTGCTCAAATTTATATTCATAAAAAAACCTCCGCATAAATACTTTTAACAGTATTATGCGGAGGTTTTTATCTTTTATACCGATAAACAATTGCAAATCACATAAACGCCCTACTCTTTTTCAGTGGTTTTCTTAGTAGTGGTCGTCGTTTTTTCTGTGGATTTTGATGTATCGGATTTTTCACTCTTGGTAGTTTCAGATTTGGAGCTGTCGTTATCGCTTTCAGCCGCCGCTTTTTCCTCCGCCTCTTTTATCTCGCTTGCAAGGTGATTGAACGCGGGGAGTTTGTCTCTTGTCACAGTAAGATTATTGTTGTACATAGTAATGAGATCGGCTTCGGCATTAAATTCCTCGGACAGCTTGCCCTCCTCGTTCATAAGGTAGTTTCCTCCCCACTGTCCGATATACGACCACATTGCCTTTTCGTCTGCAATGCTCTGAATATCGGGAGTAGTTCCGCACTCGCTCATAGCGATAGGCTTGTTTTTGGAGATACCCTGTAAAAACAACAGCGAATTGACTTGACCGTCCTTGCTCGCGTTAGAACTGTAAACGTCAAGGGAGAGAACATCGCAGTAATCGTCTCCCACATACCAGCGGGCGTTCTGCGCCGACCATACCCATATCAGGTTGTTCAGCTTGTGGTATTCCGTCTGCCGCTGATACATCAGCTTCCACAGCCACTTGTAGCTTTCTTCGTCCTTGCTCCACCAGAAGTAGCCATTGCTTGCCTCGTGGAGAGGTCTCCACAGTACGGCGATACCCTCGTCGCGCAGTCTTGCAAGCTGTTCGGACACCTTATCAATATCTTCCACAACGGCAACGCACTCGGCGGACACCTTGCCGTCCTTTTCAAGCTTTTTGATGTCCTCAAGGCTCATTGCCGCAATTTTTTCTTTTGTTACCGCCTTGGACAGATCAAAGTCGGTGTTCTCGGCATAAATGCTGTCAAGATCATCTTTGTCGGAGGGAGAAGTCCAGTTCCACATATAGCCCACGATACCGCCGTTACTGTACCAGTTCTCGGCGGCGGTCATATCGTTTTCAAGCTGTTCGGAATTTTCCTTGCCCGTAACGTACATCAGATCGCCGAAACGCATAGCGGGGTACTTTCCGGTAGTACGGTAAATGAGGTCTGTTTCGTAGGTAGTTCCCATAGTGTCGTGCTGTCCCAAAATAACGTTTTTGCCGTAGCTTTCGCAGATATACTGATACAGCGCCTTTGCGTTGTAGTCCGCATTCTTGTTTACAAGGGTGGGAGCTTTGAGCGTTTGACTGAGCTTTGAAATATCCTCGCTGGCGGTTATCTCTGCGTAGTCCACGTCAAGTACGCCGTTTTCGGGCACTATCGAGATTTTGTTCACGCCCTTATCCAGCATAATGTTGTTAAAGGAGATCGTCTGGAACTCTCCCGAACCGTCCGTGGTAAATTCGCTTATTTTCTCGCCGTTTACCGCAATGCCGTTCTGTACGATTTCATCGGCGGCAACGGTTATGGAAATATTATAATACTGCTTTGCCGGCAGATCAAAGCTAAGCTCCCAGTCGGACTGCGCGGCAATGCCCGTCACGTAGCCCTTTCCCTTAAAGCCCTCTCTTTCGTCGCTTACCTTTGCTTTTCCGTTAAGGTCTGTGCTTTCGGCATTGTACGCCTTGCTGAACTCTGTGTATTCGGTTAGCTTGGGGGTAACGGTAATTTCCTCAAAGGTCCTGACCTCCTGTTCGGGTTCGTCGGGCTTAGCCGCCGTTGCCGCCGTGGTCGTTATAATATTTTCGCTGTCGGGAATTTCAATTTTATCGTTGCGGTTTATTGCATTTCCGCAGCCTGCCAGGGCGAATGCACAGCATAATGCCGCCGCTGTTGCCGCAAAATGTTTTATCCTCATTGATTAACCTCTCGTTTCGTAGATAATTCAAAATTCAACAGAGTAGCATTCTCCCTTTTTCGTTGGGAATTCTGCCGCTCCGTCCGTATATACAGTCTTGACTGTGCCGCCGTTTATCTTAACGTCCTCGCCGCAGACGATCCTGCATTTGTTTGCGCAGAGGGACTTTATCTCGCACTTTGTGATTTTGCCCTGTTCCCAAGTGCAGGAGACCTCAAAGCCTCCTCTTGCTCTCAATCCTCTGAAAGAACCGCTTTCCCATGAGGGACACAGCGCGGGAAGAATTATTATCTCACCGTTTTCACTCTGTATAAGAGCCTCGGTGATACCCGCACAGCCTCCGAAATTACCGTCTATCTGGAAAGGCGGGTGCATATCGAACATATTTGACGACGTGGAATTTGCAAGCAGAGCGGCAATATTTTCCTCGACCTTGCCGCCGTTTTGAAGTCTTGCCCAGTGGTTTATTATCCACGCTCTCGACCAGCCCGTATGTCCGCCGCCGTGGGAAAGTCTTCTTTCGAGGGTAGCTTCAGCCGCCTTTGCCAGCTCGGGGGTTTTTCTTACGGAGATCATATCTGCGGGATAAAGAGCAAAAAGCTGGGAGATATGTCTGTGACCCGGCTCGACCTCGTCGTAGTCCTCAGCCCATTCCTTGATCTGTCCGTATTTGCCTATCTCGGGCTTGGGAAGTCTTTCTATCAGAACTTTAAGCTTTTCGCAATATTCACTGTCCAGATGAAGTATCTCTCCCGCAGTAATCACCGCCGTGAACAGCGACCATATTATCTGGCTGTCCATAGACGGACCTATACAAACCGAGCCTTGCGAACCCGAGGGCGTAAGATAAGTGTTCTCAGGCGAGAGCGACGGACAGGTAACAAGTCTGCCCCGCTTGTCCTCTATAAGAAAATCAACGAAGAACTCCGACGCCTCTTTGAGCGTACCGTACTTGTCCGCAAGGAATTCCTTGTCGCAGGTGAAAAGGTAATGCTCCCATATATGCAGACACAGCCAAGCCGCGCCCATAGGCCATTGAGTAGCGGGTATCCACAGGTCCTGCGGAGCGGTATCGCCCCATATGTCCGTATTGTGGTGACAAACAAATCCGCCGCAGTCATACATTTCTCTTGCTGTAACTCTGCCGTTGGGTCTCATTCTTTCAATGTGGTCAAACAGCGGAGTGTGCAGTTGTGAAAGATTACAGCTTTCCGCAGCCCAGTAGTTCATTTCGGTGTTGATATTAACGGTGTAGCGTCCGCCCCACGCGGGCCACATATCCTGGTTCCATATACCCTGCAAATTCATCGGCAGAGTTCCCTCTCTGCTGCCCGCTATCATAAGGTAGCGTCCGAATGCGTGGTACATTTCCGCAAGCTTGTTGTCCTTTTTGCCTTGCTTTACAAGCTCAAGACGCTCGTCGGTAGGCAGAGCGGAGTTACCCTCACTGTTGTCGCAGAGCTGAACGTCTGCCCTGTCGAAATATGATCTGTAGTCTGCAATATGCTCGGCTTTTAACTGCGGATAGGACTTCTCAGCCGCAGTTATAACGTCCTGCTTTGCTTTAAGCTTATAGTCCTTAAATCGGTAATTTGTCTGCGCGCCGAGAATAACAGTCACCTCGTCGCAGTCCTCTGTACGGATAAAGCTTCCGTAGCGGTAGACCTTGCCGCCCTTGCCTATTACTCTTATGTAAGCCGCAAAATCGATACCGTCCTCGCTGCTGCAGCCGCCGTAAAAGAGAATATCCGTATCGTTTACAGGGGAGTTATCGTCAAAATAATCGTCTCTGCCGTCGATAGCAACGCTCAGGGAAATACTGCCCTGCTTTGAGGCTGTGATATTCATAATCAGCGCCTGAGCGGGATTTGAGCATATGACCTCGCGTGTAAAGTCAACGGCGTTAATGCTGTACTCCGTGGTGCAGACCGCATTTTCGAGATCGAGACTTCTGCGCGTGAAATCGCAGGTCTCCTCTTTATAGTGCTTGACGGACATATCTCCCAAAGGCATATAATGCCGCTCGTTCGGCGGAGTTCCGCAGAAAGCGTCGAAGATGATCTTCTCAGCCTCGGGGATTTTTTCCTCCATAATAAGCTGTCTTACTCTTTGCAGGTTAGGCAGAGCGGAGGGATTGTTACGCTTGCGGTATCCGCCCGACCAGACGCTGTCCTCATTGAGTTGAATTCTTTCGCAAAGGGGCTGAGAGAAAACCATTGCTCCTATTCTGCCGTTGCCCACAGGAAGAGCCTTGTTCCAGTCGTCTGCGGGAGCTTTATACCATAAAACTTTAGAAGTATTCATAAATTCACCTGCTGTTCCGGAATTGTGTGTATTTATAATATTATAACACATTCAGATGAAGATTACAACCCCATTTCGGAACTTTTACACAAAATCAAATAAACAGGCGGATAATGTTTCCTCAAAAATGCACAATTTAACATATAATGTAAGCTGAGTGGAAAGGCGTTTACTTTCGCCGAACTTTGCATTGCAAATTTATTCAGGCGTAGGTTTCCGCGGATTTCTATACGGCTGTCTTGATTTTTTGCGGAGAATATGTTAAAATTAAAGTAATTAAATTTGTTAGGAGTGCGAAATTATGCTCAGTAAAATTCTGTCAAAAGAAGAATGTGCGAAATGCAGGCTGTGCTGCAGCTTTGACAGCTATGATCTTTGGGAAACTCCCGTTATAACCACAAATATGGCAAGCCGTATCTTACAGGAATACTTACCTCAGCAGGAATTTATAAGGCGCGACGGACATTTTCTTCTGAAAATGGAGAAGGAGCCTGATGACGATTTGTACTACTGCTCTCTGCTTGACCGTGACAAGGGCTGTATTTTAGGTTCGGACAAGCCGTTTGACTGTCGGATATGGCCGTTCAGAGTAATGTCCTTGGGGATAACCAGAGTGATTACGCTTTCGCCTGTCTGTCCTGTTGTGCAGACAAAGCCGCTCAAAGAAATACAGGCGTTGGCAAAGGAGCTTGCTCCTGAGATTTTTGAATATGCGGACGAAAATCCCGACGCAGTCAAGCCGTATATTGACGGTTATCCGATTATGGTAGTTGAAAAGCCCGACCGCGAGGATAGTTTGGTTTAGTTTATCTGTTCGGAGAGTTCTCATTCCGACCTCTTATCTGCCGCTCTCCGGTTTATACTGCGGAGCTTGTTAGCTTCTGGCACACATAACGTCTTAATTCTTCTCCGTTGACGGCTATGCCAAGCTCCTTTGCGGTCTCCGACCACGTTGGCAGCCGTCTTTCGGGGTCGGTGAAATATCTATGGCTGATTATCTCCCTGATAAAGTCGCAGGGGATTTCATCGCGCTTTATTTCAAGCTCCCGTATGCGCAGGTCTGTCTCGCCAAGCATTAAAATCAGATCCCTCAGCTCCGCTCTTTTTATATTTAGAGCGGGGCTGTTTTCAGTCTCTTTTTCGGCTTTCAGAATAAAAGCCAAAAGCTCGCTGATGTGACGTTTCAGACGGCTCTTTTTCATACGGAGACTTCTCCAGCGTGCAAATTCCGCCGTAATATGCGCCGCGCAGGCTCCCGAGCAAGTCGGTTCGCTTCTGCGGTTATAGGGCTGTCCGCTGTCGCGGGAGAGAGGTATTTTCATAATTTCGAGCAGGTATTTTTCTGCGGTGAGCGATATCATAAGGTCTTTTGTTTTCATAGTAAGTTTTCCTCCTGAAAAATTAATTTTTGTTTCAATGTGCAGTAAAATTTCCGAAAACGCTTTACATTTACAGAAAAATGTATTATAATAGCTGTATAAGGTTATGTGATTACAGAATTCTGTATTCGATGATTAGATTATATCACGAAACAAACTATTTGTCAAGTACAAATGTTCCGTTTCGTGAAAATAAACAGATTGCGAGGAGTAATTATGTCAAAAATGTACGAAAGAATACAGCAGCTATGCAAGGACAAGGGAGTGTCCGTATCGCAGATGTGCAGGGAGCTTAAAATCACAAGGAGCTGTTTGTCCGAGTTAAGCCAAGGGCGGACTGAAACGCTGTCCGCAGTCAATACGGGGAAAATCGCGCGGTATTTCGGCGTGTCCGCCTCATATCTCACCGACGGCGAGCAGGACGCATCGGACGATCTGAAATTTGCGGTCTTTAACTGCACCAACGGAATTACCGACGAAATGTTTGAGGAAGTCAAACGATTTGCTGAAATGGTACGTCTCAGGGAGGAGAGCAAGCGCAAAGCGTCGGAATAGGCGCAGGTATATACTATTTATCCGTAAAATCCTGTTCGGAAAATAAGTGCAATGATACCGATACGGGCAGGCTGAAAATAAAATCTCTCAAAGCATTGAAATAATCGGAAGAATGTGCTATAATAAAGTGCAGTATATGTGTACGGAGGTATTTTATGATATATAATAATGTGCTTGAATGCGTGGGGCACACGCCTATGGTTAGACTTAACAGAATGGGCGATGAAAATTCCGCTGAAATACTGGTGAAATTCGAGGGACTTAACGTAGGCGGTTCTATAAAGACCCGTACAGCGCTTCAAATGATAAACGAGGCTGAGAAAAAGGGTCTCATTAAAGAGGACACGATCATAGTCGAGCCGACGTCGGGCAATCAGGGGATCGGACTTGCACTGATAGGAGCGGTCAAGGGCTATAAGACTATAATAATTATGCCCGACTCGGTAAGCGAGGAACGCAGAAAGCTTGTGTCGCATTACGGCGCGGAGGTCATACTTATCCACGACGCGGGAAATATAGGAGAATGTATAGACGAGTGCGTTAAGACTGCCGAGAAAATGGCGGAGGAAAATCCGAAAGTGTTCGTTCCTCAGCAATTCTCAAATCCCGCAAACCCTATGGCGCATAAGCACCATACGGGACTGGAGATAGTCGAACAGGTAGGCGGACCGATACACGGGTTCTGTTCGGGCATAGGAACCGGAGGAACTATCAGCGGTATCGGAGAGGTTCTGAGAGCGTTAAATCCCGATATTGAGATCTGGGCGGTAGAGCCTGAGAATGCGGCTATACTTGCGGGCGGCAATGTGGGAACACACCTGCAAATGGGTATCGGAGACGGACTTATACCAGAAAACCTTAATCAGCACATTTACAACGATATTTATATAGTTACGGACGAGGAAGCGATATCCACTGCAAAGGATCTGGCGAGACTTGAAGGTATAATGTGCGGTATCTCCAGCGGAACCAACGTAGCGGCGGCAAGAAAGCTGGCGAAGAAACTGGGTAAGGGCAAAACGGTAGTCACGGTATTGCCCGATACGGCGGAGAGATATTTTTCAACGCCGCTGTTTGAATAAAGACTGTCTCAGCTGAACGAAAAGAGCTGTTAGAAGTAAGAGGTTAGATGTTAGAGGTAAGAGGTTAGAAAAGGTCGATCGGACGGGTATGGTTCTAACCTCTCACTCTGAAAGGCACACTCCCGCAGTACATAGTCCCTAAGAATTTGTATAGAGAAAGAAGCAGTCCGAAATAAGTGAAACCTTTTGGGTTGCGTGATTGTGCAAATTGTATGTAAATTCTTAAAAACGCGCATTTGCAGTATCAGATGTCACAAACTCAAAAAAATCTGAAATTTTTTAAAAAAAGGGGTTGACAAAACGAGATCAATAGTGTATAATAGATAATGTTCTGAGGGACAGGAAGTCCTGAAAACGAAACGGGAGCATAGCTCAGCTGGGAGAGCATCTGCCTTACAAGCAGAGGGTCATAGGTTCGAGCCCTATTGTTCCCACCATATAGAGTGTGTGCAGATTTTCTGCACACCCCCTATTTTTTTGACTTTAACGAGGGCTGATAAAGGCTCACGTCAAATGGCCGGGTAGTTCAGTTGGTTAGAACGCTAGCCTGTCACGCTAGAGGTCGTGGG